>NZ_JACDDD010000008.1 GCF_013817205.1 Polaromonas sp. | reverse complement strand
CAAAACCCATCCAGTACCCAGACAATTCGACGAACGACACGCATCGGCCGCTGCGCGCCCCAAATCATGTGCTCATCGGACTACTGGTGAAATATCCGGGATAAGCCCTGGCTCATCAAACCGCTGACCAGTGGCAGCGCGGCGTAGCCGTTCAAATAGGACGGTATGCCCACCAGGGTGGCCAGCAGTACCGGCCATGCGCCTGCGCCGCCGGCTACTTTGGCAATGAGGTCGTTGGGTAGGTAGGCCAGCATCAGGCTTTCCAGCACAAACGCCAGCAGCAGCCACTTGCCTAAAAACAGCGCATTGCTTTTAAAGCTCTTGGCGGCTGCATCAACCCGGGCGGGTTCAGTCCAGAACTTCCACACCACCGCCTTGGGGTCGCGTATGCGGCTACCCGCACAACCGCCGTTGCCAATGCCATCTTTCAGCACCGCTGTTATCAAGCCGCTTCTTGCCAGCAAATAAGCACCCAGCCCGCCTAGCAGGCCAATGCTGATCGCGACGATGGTCTTGGCTACCGCAAACTCCAGCCCGAGCACGCTAGATGTCATCACAAACATGGACGGATCCATCAACGGCGATGCCAGCCAGAACGCCATGACCGGGGCCAGCGGCACGCCCATGGCAAGCAGTGCCACGATGATCGGAATCACGCCGCACGAGCAAAACGGCGACAACGCCCCCATCAAGGCCGCCGACATTACCGCCAGCAAGGGCGGACCGCTGAAGGCGCGGGAGATCAGGTGGTCAACGCCACTGGCTTTGGCATAAGCTGTGAGGCCGACCGACAGCAGTAGAAAGCCAAAGGTCTTGACTGCTGCCGCAGCTACAAACTGCAAGGTGGCGGGCAATTGCCGTCCGTCACCAAGCGCAATGACCAACAAAATGGCAACCATAGCTAGCAGCACCTTGTCGATTTGCGTCCACAGGTTCGAAGTTCGATTCAACCATGTGCGAACGGATGCACGAAGGACGGAATAGAGAGCTAAATTTAAGGTTTTCATAAAACTGACTTTCTAAAAAAATAGAAATTAATTGTCAAAAAAATGCGGCTTTACACCCCCGCCATGTCGCGCTTCTTTGCAGCAAGGACTACAGGCACGCAAGCTTCATCTGCGCAGCACTCACTCAGTAAAAACGCACTCAGCTGCCTGATGTCAACGTATTCGGCCCGGCAAATCAGCTCACGCCCCTGGCGTACTTGCGACACCAGTCCGGTAGAAACCAGCGCTGTAACGTGGTGCCCCAGCGTCGACGGAGGAATGCCGCTGATGCGCTGCAAGCCCGTCACGCTCATTCCTTCGCTGCCAGCGCGGATCAATTGGCGGAACAGACGCAAACGCACCTCACTGCCGAGTGCAGCCAGCATCGGGGCGGCTTGGGCGTCCGACAGGTTGGAAGCGGTTTTGGGGGCTTTTTTGTCGCTCATCTTATTTACTATAAAACTAAAAATATAAAAAGTAAAGCGTCGGTCGATTTTTTTAGCAAGGGTATGCGCGAGCCATGGTTTGACTGATGGCAGTCATAAAAATGTAATTGGAGCCCATACGCACCTCTGGGTAAGCTTCGCCCGGACGCGACTTGCCAAGACAATACCCGCAAGCCCTAGTCCATGATTTTGGTGGGGTCGAGCGCCCTGACCCTCGGGTCCACGTTGTAGCCGCCGAACTCGATGTAGCGCAACAAGTGCCGGTCACAGCGGCCGCAGTGCCAGACATCGCAGCGGTTGTAGGGAAAGAAGGACACCGCCACCGGCGCCTGCGGCGAGTCATAACGGGTGCCGCCGGGGTGGAATTCCTCAAGCATTGGCTCGTCGATGTCGGTATCATGCAGGGTGGCGACGCGGGTCATCTGCGCTTCTTCCCAGCGGTACTCGGCCAGGCTTTCCCAGCCATCGCAGGCGCCCAGGGCGCAGCTGCAGGACCGCGGGGGCGCTGTGCCCGCCACGGCGGCGCGGAGTTCAGCGGCGGTTTTGAGGGGTTTCAAGGCGGGCTTTCTCAGAACTTGGGGGCGGAAAAAAGCCCGCCGGTGTTGCCACGGGCGGGCTGCGTTCAGGCATGCCGTCGGATCAACGCGACTTGATCGGCTTTACGCTGCGAGTCGGGGAACCGTCGAACAGCTGGCGTGGACGGCCGATCTTGTACTCGGGGTCGCCAATCATTTCGTTGAGCTGGGCGATCCAGCCGACGGTGCGGGCCAGCGCAAAAATTGCGGTGAACAGCGGCACCGGGATGCCGATGGCACGCTGCACGATGCCAGAGTAAAAGTCCACGTTGGGGTAGAGCTTGCGCGAGACGAAGTAGTCGTCTTCCAGCGCGATTTTTTCCAGCGCCATGGCCAGCTTGAACAGCGGGTCGTTTTCCAGGCCCATCTCAGCCAGCACTTCCTTGCAGGTTTCCTGCATCAATTTGGCGCGCGGGTCGTAGTTCTTGTAGACGCGGTGGCCGAAACCCATGAGCTTGACGCCGGAGCTTTTGTCTTTGACCTGCTTGATGAAGTCGCCGATTTTTTCGACGCCGCCGTTCTTCTGGATGTCGCCCAGCATGTTGAGCGCCGCTTCATTGGCACCGCCGTGGGCCGGGCCCCAGAGGCAGGCCACGCCGGCGGCAATCGCCGCAAACGGGTTGGTGCCTGACGAGCCGCACAGGCGCACCGTCGAAGTCGAGGCGTTTTGCTCGTGGTCGGCGTGCAGGATGAAGATGCGGTCCAGCGCGCGTTCGAGCACCGGGTTGACCTTGTACTCCTCGCACGGCGTGGCAAACATCATGTGCAGGAAGTTACCGGCATAGCTGAGGCTGTTCTTCGGGTACATATAGGGCTGGCCCATGGTGTACTTGTAGGCCATCGCGACCAGCGTCGGCATCTTGGCGATCAGGCGGATCGCCGAGATGTCGCGGTGCTCCGGGTTGGTGATGTCGGTGCTGTCATGGTAGAAGGCCGACAGGGCGCCGACCAGGCCGGTCATGATGGCCATTGGGTGCGCGTCGCGGCGGAAACCACGCAGGAAAAACTGCATCTGCTCGTTGACCATGGTGTGGTTGGTCACGCGGCTGGTGAAATCCGTTTTCTGGCCGGCGTTCGGCAGCTCTCCGTACAGCAGCAGGTGGCAGGTCTCCATGTAGTCGCAGTTGGTGGCCAGCTGCTCGATCGGGTAACCGCGGTACAGCAGCTCGCCCTTGTCACCGTCGATGTAGGTGATGGCCGACTGGCAGGACGCGGTGGACAGGAAACCCGGGTCATAGGTGAACATGCCGGTCTGCGCATACAGCTTACGGATATCGACCACGTCGGGGCCGACCGTGCCCTGGTAAACCGGCAATTCGACGCTGGGGCTGCCGTTGCTGAAGGACAGGGTGGCTTTGTTGTCGGCGAGCTTCATATCTTCGTCTTTCTTGTCAAATCAAATAGGGGCAGTCAGGGGGACGGTGGCTGCGGCGCGGATCAAGTTTAGAACCTCCAGCGCCTCGTAAGTAGAGGCACTTACCTGCGCGGCCGCATCGGAAAGCTGGCCCGGCTGTTGACGTTGTAGCAGCAGGTCCAGCAAGTCATTGTCAGACAGGTCCATTAAATCATTCAAGCCTTTGGCCTGGCTGACGGTGAGCGTGGCTTCATGGCGTTTGAAAAACTTCTCGATCAGCAAATCGTTCTCGAGCAGTCCGCGGCGGCAGCGCCATTTGAGCTTGCTCATGGCGCGTTCGCCGAGAAGTTCGTCGGTCGTAAGCATATTCAGAGGAGTGCCCTGCCGCCCGCATGGGAGTCCCCGTCCTGGCAAGCAGGGGCCGCGGAACCGGCTTCGCCGGGCCGCAGGCGCAGCGCCCCCCCGGGGGGCAGCGACGTACACGAAGTGACAAGCGTGGGGGCCATATTTCTAGACGGTGCGCAAGACCATCATTTCCTTGATCTTGCCGATGGCCTTGCTGGGGTTCAGACCCTTGGGGCAGACATCGACGCAGTTCATGATGGTGTGGCAGCGGAACAGGCGGTAGGGATCTTCCAGGTTGTCAAGGCGTTCGGCGGTGGCTTCGTCGCGGCTGTCGGCGATAAAGCGGTAGGCCTGCAGCAGGCCGGCCGGTCCGACAAACTTGTCGGGGTTCCACCAGAAGCTGGGGCAGCTGGTCGAGCAGCTGGCGCACAGGATGCACTCGTACAGGCCGTTGAGCTCGTCGCGCTCTTCGGGGCTCTGCAGACGCTCTTTCTCAGGCGGTACGTTGTCGTTGATCAGGTAGGGCTTGATCGAGTTGTACTGCTTGAAGAAATCCGTCATGTCGACGATGAGGTCGCGCACCACTGGCAGGCCGGGCAGCGGCTTGAGTACGATGGTGCCCTTGAGCGTGTTCATGTTGGTGAGACAAGCCAGGCCGTTCTTGCCGTTGATGTTCATCGCGTCCGAACCGCACACGCCTTCACGGCAGGAGCGGCGGAAGCTGATGCTCGGGTCCTGCGCTTTCAGTTTCATCAGCGCGTCCAGCAGCATGCGCTCATGGCCGTCGAGCTCGACCTCAATGGTCTGCATGTAGGGCTTGGCGTCGGCGTCCGGGTCGTAGCGGTAGATCTGGAAAGTGCGTTTGGTCATGGGGTTCTCGCTTCGTGGGGGTCGCAGGCCGGCGTGTGTTGTTAGAACGTGCGGGTTTTCAGCGGCACGGAATCGACGGTCAGCGGTTTCATCTGCACCGGCTTGTAGGCCAGGCGGCTGCCTTCGCTGTACCACAGCGTGTGTTTGTGCCAGTCGGTGTCGTTGCGGCCGTTCGGGTGTTCGGGCGTGTCGCCGTAGTCGTCCACCGAATGCGCGCCGCGGCTTTCCTTGCGGGCCGCGGCCGACACGATGGTCGCCTGCGCGGCTTCGATCAGGTTCTCGACTTCGAGCGCCTCGATGCGCGCGGTGTTGAAGATTTTCGACTTGTCCTTCAGGCCGATGTTGGCGACACGCTCGCGCATCGCGGCGATCTTGCTCACGCCTTCATCAAGGATGGCCTGGGTGCGGAACACGCCGGCATGCTGCTGCATGGCGGCGCGCAAGTCGTTCGCCACGTCCTGCGCATATTCGCCGCCGGAGGCATTGTCCAGGCGCGCGATGCGGGCCAGGGTTTTGTCAGCAGCGTCGGCGGGCAGCGCTTTGTGACTCGTGCTCTTGGCGTATTGAACGATGTGGTTGCCGGCAGCCTTGCCGAAGACCAGCAGGTCCAGCAGCGAGTTGGTGCCCAGGCGGTTCGCGCCGTGCACGCTGACGCAGGAACATTCGCCGACGGCGTACAGACCATTGACGACCTGGCTCTTGTTGTCCGCATCCTGCGTGACGACCTGGCCGTGGATGTTGGTAGGGATGCCGCCCATCTGGTAGTGGATGGTCGGCACCACCGGGATCGGTTCCCGGGTGATGTCCACGTTGGCGAAGTTGTGGCCGATCTCGAACACCGAGGGCAAGCGCTTCATGATGGCGTCCACACCCAGGTGCGTCATGTCCAGCAGGATGTAGTCCTTGTTCGGCCCGCAGCCGCGGCCTTCCTTGATTTCCTGATCCATGCAGCGCGAGACGAAATCGCGCGGCGCCAGGTCTTTCAGGGTCGGCGCATAACGCTCCATGAAACGTTCGCCATCGCTGTTGCGCAAAATCGCGCCTTCACCGCGGCAGCCTTCGGTCAGCAGCACACCGGCGCCGGCCACGCCGGTCGGGTGGAACTGCCAGAACTCCATGTCTTCCAGCGGGATGCCGGCGCGCGCCGCCATGCCCAGGCCGTCGCCGGTGTTGATAAAGGCGTTGGTCGATGCGGCAAAAATACGGCCGGCGCCGCCGGTGGCCAGCATGGTGGTCTTGGCTTCGAAAATGTGGACGTCGCCAGTTTCCATTTCAATCGCGGAAACACCGACGACATCGCCATCGGCGTCGCGGATCAGGTCCAGTGCCATCCATTCGACGAAAAAGCTGGTTTTTTCCTTGACGTTCTGCTGGTACAGCGTGTGCAGCATTGCGTGGCCGGTGCGGTCGGCGGCGGCGCAGGCGCGCTGCACCGGTTTTTCACCGTAGTTGGCGGTGTGGCCGCCGAAAGGGCGCTGGTAAATTGTGCCGTCGGGGTTGCGGTCGAAAGGCATACCCATGTGCTCGAGGTCGTACACGACCTTGGGCGCTTCGCGGCACATGAATTCGATGGCGTCCTGATCGCCGAGCCAGTCGGAGCCCTTGACGGTGTCATAGAAGTGGTAGTGCCAGTTGTCTTCGCTCATGTTGCCGAGCGAGGCGCCGATGCCGCCCTGGGCCGCGACGGTGTGGGAACGCGTCGGGAACACCTTGGAGAGCACGGCGACGTTGAGGCCGGCTCGCGCCAGCTGCAGCGAGGCGCGCATGCCGGAGCCGCCGGCCCCGACGATCACCACGTCAAATTTTCGTTTCGGAAGCTGGGAGGTAGCAGTCATGATGGTTTGAGGTCTCGTGGTCGGGTGCAGCCGGGATGGGCCTGGATGACTGGCGGGTTACAGGCGCCACAGCACCTGGATACCCCAGCCGGCGCAGGCCAGCAGCCAGACGATGGTCGCCACTTCCAGTGACAGGCGCAGCCAGACCGGTTTGACGTAGTCCATCCAGATGTCGCGCATGCCGACCCAGACGTGGTAGAGCAGGGCCAGGATCACGGTGAAGGTCAACACCTTCATCCACTGCGCCGAGAAAATGCCGGCCCACTTGTCGTAGCCGATGGGGCCTTTGCTGAAGATGACCTGGGCCAGCAGCAGCAATGTAAACAGCGCCATCAGGGCGGCGGTAATGCGCTGGCTGAGCCAGTCGCGCAGGCCGTAGTGGGCGCCGACCACCAGGCGTTTGGAGCCGTAATTCACGGACATGGGGTGCTCCTTGTTGGAAGTCGTTATCAATAGAAGCCGAACAGCTTGAGGCCCAGCACCAGCGTCAGCAGAATGCTCAGACCCAGCGTGATCAGTGCGGTGCTTTTGCCGAACTCATTGCTCAGGGTATGGGTGACATCCATATAGAGATGGCGCAGACCGGCGATGAAATGGTGCAGGTAAGCCCAGATCAGCGCCAGCGCGACCAGTTTCCAGACAAAACCCGGCAGGCCCAGCATGCCGATGCTGAAGGCCGCTTTGAATCGCTCGAAGGACAACTCCGAGGAAATCGAGGTGTCGAACATCCAGATGATGAAAGGCATCAGCACAAACATGATGGCGCCGCTGGCACGATGCAGGATGGAGACCCAGGCCGCTGGCGTCATGCGGTAGGTGGTCAGGTCCTTGAAGGCATTGATGTTGCGGAACTCAGGCCGCTTGGGACGCTGTTTGGATGCCAGCTCTGTCATTGTTTGCTTTCGTGGGGAAGTCTGGTAACTGCTTGGTAACTACCCCGACAAAAGTCAGGGTAAATAACAATTTAAAACATCCGGATTCTATTGCAATGCAGCAACGATTTGACTGGCCGGGGTGATGGTCCCGATTTTTGTCGGACAAAACGGGGATTAAATGCCTGCAAGTCGCACGGTTCGGTCTGCATCGGCTGCAAGCTGACGCGAAAGTTACAGTGCATCTATTTTGGGGAACTGGCGTCGTTGTCCATCGCATCGCCGGCCAGTGTCTGGTCGCCGGCAGTCAGGGGCTTGCAGGCTCCCTCAGTTCAAGGTGTTGTGATAGTGGTGCGTGTCGGTGCGGTAGTAGCCGCGGCGCAGCTCCATGGGCACGTCGTTGTAGGTGTAGGCAATCCGCTCTACACTCAGCAGGGGCGTGTCATGCTCTACTTTCAGGAGCAGCTCACGACCATCCGACGCGGGCTCGGCGCGTATTTTCTCTTCAGCGCGAACCATGCGCACATTGAACTCGGTTTCAAACAGTGCATACATCGGCCCGTGGTAATCGGCCAGCCGCTCGGCGGTCAGGCCCTTGAAGGGAGCGGCCGGCAGCCAGATGTCTTCAAGAATCGTCGGCACGCCCGCAAAGCTCAAGACGCGGCGGGCGTGCAGCACGGCATCACCGGTGCGCAACGCCAGGGCGCGCGCAATCTCGGCACTGGCGCGCGCACGTTTGCAATCGATGATGTCGCGCTGGGCCGGGCCTTCGCTGCCTGGCGTGCCGCTGTCGGGCACCAGCTTGAGGAAGCGGAACTGCACATGCTGCTCGGCATGTGTCGCCACAAACGTGCCCTTGCCCTGACGGCGTACCACCAGGTTGTCGGCCGCCAGCTCGTCGATGGCCTTGCGCACTGTGCCCTGGCTCACGCGGTATCGCGCGGCC
Source organism: Polaromonas sp. (assembly GCF_013817205.1). GTDB lineage: Bacteria > Pseudomonadota > Gammaproteobacteria > Burkholderiales > Burkholderiaceae_C > Polaromonas. The sequence continues at coordinate 61,740 of NZ_JACDDD010000008.1, read as the reverse complement.
AGGTCCATCTCGGACGGTATGGCTTCGCCCGGCTTCCATTCGCCCGACTGCAGGCTTTGCAGAATCAGGCTCTTGATCTGCTGGTACAGCGGGCTGAACGCCGGCGTGGCACCTGCAAAATCATCAGTGGGCAGAGTGGGAAGGGCGGCCATGGGTGTGTCGGATCGTTGGGCGCATCATATCTTATATAAGACATAAGACAAATTGACGACCTAGGGTTTTCGAGCGTAAAATCCCCGGCTGAACCAACGCAAAGCCGGCCTCGCAGTGACACAGTTCACACGCTTTTTCGGGGCTCTAGCGGTGCAACCCATCGATTCACAACTTTCCTGGAGTTTCCCATCATGAGCAAAACCCCCGTCCGTGTCGCCGTTACAGGGGCCGCCGGCCAGATCGGCTACGCGCTGCTGTTTCGTATTGCCTCCGGCGAAATGCTGGGCAAAGACCAGCCGGTGATCCTGCAGCTGCTGGAAGTTCCGGTCGAGGGCCCGCAAAAGGCGCTCAAGGGCGTGATGATGGAGCTCGACGACTGTGCTTTCCCGCTGCTGGTGGGCATGGAAGCCTACGACGACCCGATGAAGGCCTTCAAGGACGCCGACTACGCGCTGCTGGTCGGCTCGCGCCCCCGCGGTCCCGGCATGGAGCGTGCCGAGCTGCTCGCCGTCAACGGCGCCATCTTTACTGCGCAGGGCAAGGCGCTCAACGCGGTGGCCAGCCGCAACGTCAAGGTGCTGGTGGTCGGCAACCCGGCCAACACCAATGCCTATATCGCCATGAAAAGCGCGCCCGACCTGCCACGCAAAAACTTCACCGCCATGCTGCGCCTGGACCACAACCGCGCTGCCAGCCAGCTCGCTGCCAAAACCGGCAAGGCCGTGGCTGACATCGAAAAACTCACGGTGTGGGGCAACCACTCGCCCACCATGTACGCCGACTACCGGTTTGCCACCATCAAGGGCGAAAGTGTTGCCAAGATGATCAACGACCAGGAGTGGAACGCCAACACTTTCCTGCCAACAGTCGGTAAACGCGGCGCCGCCATTATTGAGGCGCGCGGTTCTTCCTCCGCTGCTTCGGCTGCCAATGCCGCGATTGACCACATGCGCGACTGGGCGCTGGGCACCAACGGCAAGTGGGTCACCATGGGTATCCCATCGGACGGCCAGTACGGCATTCCCAAGGACGTGATGTTCGGCTTCCCCGTGACCTGCGAAGGTGGCGAATACAAACTGGTTGAAGGCCTGGAAATCGACGCCTTCAGCCAGGAACGTATCAACAAGACCCTGGACGAGCTCAAGGGCGAGCAGGACGGCGTCAAGCACCTGCTCTGATTTCAATGAGCGATGTGCGCCGCGCAGGGCCGCCCCAAGCAAGCACGGCTCCCTCGGGGGGCAGCGAAGTACACGCAGTGACAAGCGTGGGGGCTCACAGCATTCATCCCCGCGACATTCTCCTTGGCGCCCAGGCGGCAGCAGGTTTTTTGCCTGTTTGTGACCATTACAGCGGCGTCGAGGCCAGAATGCGCAAAAGCCTGCAACTGCAGGCGGAGATGATCGAAGAGTTCGGCACTTGCGTTTTTGACGTCACCCTTGATTGCGAAGACGGTGCACCCGTGGGGGGAGAGGCAGACCATGCCGCCTTGGTGGTAGCGCTGGTTGCGCTGGCGGGTGACAAGGCACGGGTCGCCGTCAGAGTCCATGCGGTGGATCACCCGGCGTTCGACATGGATATCGCTTCCGTCGCAGGCAAAGTCGGCCACCGGCTGAGCCACCTCATGGTGCCAAAGGTCGAATCTGTGGATGACGTCGAGCGCGCAGTTGCCGCATTGGCTGCCGTGGTGCAAACCAGTGTTCCCCTGCATGTGTTGCTGGAGTCCCCCGCTGCGGTGCATCGAGCCTTTGACATTGCCGCGCATCCGCGCGTTCAGTCGATCAGCTTCGGTCTGATGGACTTTGTCTCCAGCCACGGTGGCGCGATTCCGGGTGACGCCATGGGCAGCCAGGGCCAGTTTGCGCACCCGCTGGTGGTGCGCGCCAAGCTGGAAATTGCCTCAGCCTGCCATGCCCACGGCAAAGTCCCTTCCCACTGCGTTGTCACGGAATTCAGTGACACTGCGGCCGTGAGGGCGGCAGCGCAGATGGCCGCTCGCGAATTTGGCTACACCCGCATGTGGAGCATTCATCCGGCCCAGATCCGCCCCATCCTGGAGGCATTTGCACCCAGTGAGGGTGAAATTGAGGTTGCTACAAAAATAATAGCTGCTGGCGCCCGTTCTGATTGGGCGCCCATCAGTTTTGAGGGTCAACTGCATGACCGAGCCAGTTACCGATTTTTCTGGCAGGTGCTGGAGCGGGCGCACCGGACCGGCCGTGTTCTACCGTCTGAAGCGCAGGCCCATTTTTCGGCCGCGCCTCACTAATTGCTTTCCATTCATTGTCCAGTGATATGCCTACCCATTCCAAAGGAGACCCCATGAAACGAATCGTTCTATCTGCACTGGCGCTAGCCGCCCCGGCCTTGTTGCTGGCGCAGACTCCCTCGCCCAAGCCCGCGCCCAAAGCCCCATCTTCTTCCACCGCGAAGACTGAACAGGCCGCCAAGCGGGCGCCCATCAAACGCTCTGCGGCCAAGGTGGTGGAAGAAATGACACCTATCGATGATGACCCGACTGTCACCCTGACGCCCGAAGACCTGGAAGTCGCCAAAAAGGTTTACGTCGGCACCATTCCCTGCGAGCTGGGAGCTTCCGTCACCATCACGCCGAGCGACAAGCGCCCGGGCTTCTTTGTGGTGCAAACCGGTAAAACACGTTTTCGCATGCACCCCGTTGGAAGCCGTACCGGCGCCGTCCGCCTGGAAGATGGACGTGCCGGCGCGATGTGGCTGCAACTGGGCAACAAATCCATGCTGATGAGCCAGAAGCAGGGCCAACGCCTGGCCGACGAGTGCATGAGCCCGGCACAGCTGACCTTTGCCGAAGAGATGAAGAAGAGCCCCCCTGTGAGCATTCTCGATCCCTTGCCCGTGGTTCCGTCGGCGGCGGTGCCGGCTGGCATGGCTCCTGCTGCACCCGCTACGCCCGCGTCCGCTGCACCACCGGCGGCAGTCGCGCCCGCGCCCGGCGCATCTGCCCCGCGTTGAACGTTTTTTTGAGTCCAGGAGAAGAAGAGCATGATGTCCGAGTTCATCACCACCTACCGCAACCATGTCGCCGAACGGGCCGCATTGGGCATTCCGCCGTTACCCCTGTCTGCCCAGCAGACCGGCGAAGTGATCGAATTGCTGAAAAACCCGCCGAAGGGCGAAGAAAACTTTCTGGTCGATCTGATCGCGCACCGCGTACCGGCTGGCGTCGACGCCGCTGCCAAAGTCAAGGCCAGTTATCTTGCCGCTGTGGCACATGGCACTGAAAAGTGCACTTTGATCTCGCGTGAGAAGGCGACGCAACTGCTGGGCACCATGCTGGGCGGCTACAACATCAGCCCGATGATCGATCTGCTGGACGACGCGGAAGACAGCGTGGCCACGCAAGCAGCCAGCGGCCTGAAAAACACCTTGCTGATGTTCGACCAGTTCCATGACGTCAAGGAAAAAGCCGACAAGGGCAACAAGTACGCCAAGGCTGTGTTGCAAAGCTGGGCCGACGCTGAGTGGTTTACCAGCCGCCCTGAAGTGCCACAGTCCATCACGCTCACCGTGTTCAAGGTGGCAGGCGAGATCAACACCGATGATCTGTCGCCAGCACCCGACGCCTGGAGCCGGCCTGACATTCCATTGCACGCGCTGGCCATGCACAAGAACGCACGTCCCGGCGTCACGCCTGAGGAAGACGGCAAACGCGGCCCGGTCAAGTTCATTGAAGAACTCAAGGCCAAGGGCAACCTGGTGGCCTACGTCGGCGACGTGGTCGGCACGGGCTCGTCCCGCAAGTCGGCCACCAACTCGGTGTTGTGGTTCACCGGCGAAGACATTCCTTATGTGCCGAACAAGCGTTTCGGTGGTGTTTGCCTGGGATCCAAAATCGCCCCGATTTTTTACAACACCATGGAAGACTCGGGCGCACTGCCCATCGAGCTGGATGTGAGCCAGATGGCCATGGGTGACGTGATCGAGTTGCGCCCCTACGACGGCAAGGCTTTGAAAGACGGCAAGGTCATTGCAGAGTTCAAACTCAAGAGCGATGTGCTGTTCGACGAAGTGCGCGCTGGCGGCCGCATTCCGCTGATTGTGGGCCGCGGCCTGACGGCCAAGGCGCGTTGGGCGCTGGGCCTGCCGGTCTCCACGCTGTTCCGTTTGCCGCAAGCCCCTGTGGCCAGCGAGCGCGGCTTCACGCTCGCGCAAAAAATGGTGGGCCGCGCTGTTGGTCTGCCAGAAGGCCAGGGCGTTCGCCCCGGTACCTATTGCGAGCCAAAAATGACCTCGGTCGGCTCACAAGACACCACCGGCCCGATGACGCGCGACGAACTGAAAGACCTGGCCTGCCTGGGCTTCAGTGCGGACCTCGTCATGCAGTCTTTTTGCCACACCGCCGCTTATCCCAAGCCGGTCGACGTGAAGATGCACCACGAGTTGCCCGAGTTCATGAGCGACCGCGGCGGCATTCCGCTGCGTCCGGGGGACGGCATTATCCACAGCTGGTTGAACCGCATGTTGTTGCCTGATACCGTGGGCACCGGTGGTGACAGCCACACGCGTTTCCCCATCGGTATCAGCTTTCCTGCGGGTTCCGGCCTGGTGGCATTTGGCGCGGCCACCGGCGTGATGCCGCTGGACATGCCTGAGTCCGTGCTGGTACGTTTCAAGGGCGAGATGCAGCCCGGCGTTACGCTGCGTGATCTTGTCAACGCGATTCCCCTGTACGCCATCAAGGCGGGCCTGCTGACGGTTGCCAAGCAGGGCAAGAAAAACATTTTCTCGGGGCGCATCCTTGAAATTGAAGGCTTGCCTGATTTGAAGGTCGAGCAGGCATTTGAGCTCAGCGACGCTTCGGCCGAGCGTTCAGCCGGCGGCTGCACGGTGCACCTGAACAAGGAACCCATCATCGAGTACATCACCAGCAACATCACCATGCTTAAGTGGATGATTGCATCTGGCTACTCGGACGTGCGCACCATCAAGCGCCGCATTGCCGCCATGGAAGCGTGGCTGGCCGATCCGCAATTGCTCAAGGGCGATGCCGATGCCGAATACGCCGCCGTCATCGAAATCGACCTGGCAGACATTCACGAACCCATCGTGGCTTGCCCGAACGATCCGGATGACGTGAAGACCCTGAGCGACGTGGCAGGAGCCGCCATCGATGAAGTGTTCATCGGTAGCTGCATGACCAACATTGGCCACTTTCGAGCGGCCTCCAAGCTGCTCGAAGGCAAGCGCGACATCCCGGTCAAGCTCTGGATGGCGCCGCCCACCAAGATGGATGCCAAGCAATTGACCGAAGAAGGCCACTACGGGGTGCTGGGTTCAGCTGGTGCCCGTATGGAAATGCCGGGTTGCAGCTTGTGCATGGGCAACCAGGCGCAGGTGAAAGAGGGCGCAACCGTGTTCTCGACATCGACCCGCAACTTCCCCAACCGCCTGGGCAAAAACTCCAACGTGTACCTGGGTTCCGCAGAACTCGCCGCCATCTGCTCCAAGCTGGGCCGCATTCCCACCAAGGCCGAATACATGGCCGACATGGGCGTGCTCACGGCTGCCAGCAGCACGGTGTACCAGTACCTGAACTTTGACCAGGTCAAGGATTACACCGACATGGCGGACACGGTGAAAGACAGCGTACCTGCCTGAGGCGGGACCGGATACGTCCAATAAAAAGGCGGCCTGCAGGCCGCTTTTTTGTTTTAACGCTCCTTCATTCCCAACAAGGCCTGGAGCGTCACTTCCGTCGCATCGTCGTGCGGCCTGGTTCGGTGCGCGATGCCCAGCGCCCTCGACATCGCTGGCCGCAGCGGCCGCGTGCTGATGCGGCGATCAGGCGGCGGCGCGCCCGCTTCGTGCGGCAGCAGCGCGGCACCGTAGCCTGCCGCCACGAGGCTCTTCATCGCGTCGTTGTAGTTCAACTCGATGCGCGCCTGCGGCCGCTCGCCGGCCTCAGCAAACCATTCGGCGGTCTGGCGGGAGAGCCGTGTGCCGCGGTCATTGGCGATCAGCGGCCGGGCGGCTAGCCAGGCGGGCGGTACGTGCCGCGGCGGTTCCCATGCGGCCGGAATGAACGCCAGCACCGGGTCCTGCCGCCAGGCCTGCACGCGCAGGCCACGGCGAGCCGGCTGCGGCAGCGCGACGATGCCGATGTCCAGGCTGCCGGCGGCCAGCCGCGCCAGGGCTTCCTCGCTGGTCATCACCGCCACCTGCACGTCGATCTCCGGATGCTGGGCAGCCAGGGCCTCCAGCGCCTGCGGGAGCAGGTGCGCGAGCGCGCCGGTGGAGGCGCCCAGTCGCACGCGCCCGCCGCGCGCGGCGATCTGGCTCTGCGCGGCCTGCAACAGGTCGTCGGCTTCGGCCAGCAGCCGCCTTGCTTTGTCCATCAGCAAGCCGCCCGCAGACGTTGCGGTGACGCCGGCCGGCGCGCGGTGCAGCAGGCGTGTCCCGAGGCGGGCTTCGAGCTGCGCCACGCGCAGCGTCACCGTGGGCGGCGCCAGGTGAAGCGCCTTCGCCGCCGCTGCGAACGAGCCGAGGTCGGCTACCGCCAGCAGCGTGCGCAGGCGATCGAGGTTGATTTCGCGCATCGTTTACCTTTCGCCGCTTGGGAGCGATTCACAATTTCTGAATTAATAGTTTGCCACATTCAACTTGCCTGCATCCGATCGGCGATGCACCATGCGTTTCGAACCTAAATCGGAGCAACTCATGACCCCTCTCGTTTTCATCGATGGCGACCAAGGCACCACCGGCCTGCAAGTGCGGCAATGGCTGGCGGCTCGGACCGACCTGCGTCTGCTGCAATTGACGCCCGAGCATCGAAAGAGTGCTGCCCATCGCGCCGAGGCGCTCAATGACTGCGACGTCGCGTTGCTGTGCCTGCCGGACGACGCCGCGCGCGAGGCCGTGGCACTGGTGCGCCGTCCCGGCGTGCGGGTGATCGACGCGAGTTCGGCCCACCGCACTGCGCCAGGCTGGGTCTACGGGCTGCCGGAGCTGGAGGCCGCGCAGGCCGGGCGCATCGCCAGCGCCCGGCGTGTTAGCAATCCCGGCTGCTACCCGACGGGGGCGCTGGCCTTGCTCAAGCCCCTGGTCGACGGCGGCCTGTTGCCGGTCGGCTACCCGCTGGTCATCCACGCAGTGTCGGGCTATTCAGGACGGGGCCGGGCCGGGCTCGAGGATCATGAAGGCGCCGGCGCTGCCACAGCGATGCCTTTCCAGGTGTACGGCCTGGGGCTGAACCACAAGCACGTGCCCGAGATCCAGCAGCATGCCGGGCTCGCGCATGCGCCGGTATTCGTGCCGGCGTATGGCCACTACAGGCAAGGCATCGTGTTGACGATCGCGCTGCATTTGCGTCTGCTGCCCACCGGCGTGACCGCCGCACGCTTGCACGCCGCACTTCTGGCGCGCTATGCAGGACAAGCTCTCATTGAAGTGCAACCGCTTGCCCAGGACGTCGATGCGCGGCGGCTAGACCCCCGGGCGCTCAACGGCAGTAACCGGTTGCGGCTCGCGGTGTTTGGGCAGGAGAGAACGGGCCAGGTGCTGTTGGCCGCGGTGTTCGACAACCTGGGCAAAGGCGCCGCGGGAGCCGCGGTGCAGAATCTCGATCTGATGCTCGGGTTATGGGCTGCACGGCCTCTTGAGGCCGGCGACCCATTTCACTGCCTGCCGGCTGCCGCCTGAGATCAATGGGAGTCCGGCCTGCCGGGGGACATGCTCAACCGGGCTGGAGCCGCCGGTGCCGATCACTCGGCGGATGGCGGGCGCCGCGCTGACTTCAGCGGCATGCGCGGACGGGCAGCGACTCGCTCGCAGCCCCATTCAAAACCTGATTGCTATTCATCATCAAGCCACCTCCCTCAACTCATACCCCCCAATCAACAAATCCGCAGGCAGCTCAAGCCCGGCAGACAGCCGGCGAATCATTTCCAGTGTCAAGGGACGTACCCGGTTAAGCACTTCGGCCACACGGGCGCGCGAGCCGATGTAGGGCTCCAATGGGGTACCAGGCGCTTAGCGGCTCCAGTGCATCGGGGTGCTTGATCCAGAAGTCGCGCAGGGCGCCCAAGGCAATGATTCGCATGACAGAACTCCACCATGTTCCCGTTTTGGGAGCAGCGACCGATGCCTTGGACGAGCACCTTGCTGAATCAGAAAAGCCCCGCAGCGAAAATTGCGGGGCCTTTTTTATGCCGGCGGTTTACAAACCCTCAGGCAGCGGATCAATGATGCGCAGTTCGGACCCGTCGACGAACTTGATGTACCAGAAGTCCTGGGACAGAGGCAGGTTGGGCCGGACATGACTCACGTTCCAGGGCGCGATATACACCGTGCTCGCGCCACCGTCCGGCGGGGGAGCCAGGTAGTGGCGTTTGGCGGCGAGCAGACCACCGATTTCGCTGACCACGGCGCCTATGGACTCGGTCACCGCATTGACCGTCGTGCCCTGGCCCAGCATGTGAATGGTGGTCTGGCCCAACAGGTCGGGCCGCGAGGCCTCGACATACAACACAGCGGTGGAATTGATGCGCAGGTCGTCGCGCGCCGTCGGGTCGGTCGCTTTGTTGAAGGAAATGAAAGGCATCAGGGTCTCCGGTGGGCCAAGGGCTCAGACATTGAGCTCTTTGTACTCGCTCATATGCCGGAGCTGATGTCCTTGATCAGGCGCCACTGCGCCGCCTGGCCGTGACTGGCGGTAGCGGGTTGGGTGCTGTCCGTGGGATGCTCCGGTGTTGGTCGGCACTCCTTAGTCTAGCGCCTGATGACCGTTCTGGTGATCGGAGTCGCCCCCCGCTGACTGTCAGCGGGACGGACAGCCCGGTTGGGGGGAGGGGCGCATGATCCCGAATATGAAGTCATATCGGGTGCTGGCCCACGGATGGTGAGCGCAGTCTGCTATTGATTTGATAGCAAACTGGATTCAACCCTGCGCCGCCAGCTCGCGCAGGGCCTGCGCCGTCAACTCGTCTGCCGGGAAGAAGGTTTCCAGCGCCAGCTCCTGCAGGGTCACGTCCACCGGCGTGCCGAAGATGGTGGTGGTGCTGATGAAACTCAGCACACCGCCGGGCGTGCTGAAACGGAAAGGCATGACCACGCCCAGGTGTTCTCCCTCCAGATGCAGCTTGTCAGGGCCGTCGTCGCCGGGATAGGCACGCAGCTCCTCCAGCAGGGTCATCAACACCGGATCAGCGGTGGCGGCGATTTGCTGGCGCAAGCGCTCGAACAAGTGGTTGCGCCACTGCCCGAGGTTGGCGATGCGCGGCGCCAGACCTTGCGGATGCAGGCTCAGGCGCAGCACATTGACCGGCGCCTGCAGCAACGCCGGATCGGCGCCCGCCAGCAGGTGCGGCACCATGCGGTTCATCGCAACCAGGTTCCAGTGCCGGTCCAGCGCCAGCGCCGGCCAGGGTTCATGGCTTTTGAGAATCAGCTCCACCGCCTGGCGGGCAGAGGCCAGCGCCGGGTGGTCCAGCGGCCGTTCGCGGTACATGGGCGCGTAGCCGGCGGCGACCAGCAGCGTGTTGCGCTCGCGCAGGGGAATGTCCAGGCGGTCGGACAGGCGAAGCACCATCTCGCGGCTGGGCACCGAACGACCAGTTTCCACAAAGCTCAGGTGGCGCGTCGAGATATCCGCCTCGCCGGCCAGATCGAGTTGGCTCAGGCGCCGATGCTGGCGCCAGTGGCGCAGGTGGTCGCCAAAGGCTTGCGGCGCAGGGTGGGGCTGGCGTGTTGGGGGGTGAAGGCTTGCATTCATGGCGCCATCCTAAGCCTAGACGGGCGCGGCGCCATTACCTGCGGGGTTATCGCCTTGCTGCCGCCGCACGGGAATCATTGCTCCACGGGCTGCGGCGATGGATAGCTGCCGCGGTTTACCCGCATCACTTGCTGTCCCATTTTTCCAGGAGTCTGTTATGAGTTCACTGTCTTCCCTCGCCGCTTCCCCCCTGTTTTTGCGCCGTGTGTTGTGGCTGGACGCCGCCACCGGCGTGGCCACCGGCCTGCTGCAGGTCGTTCTGGCGGCTTACCTGGCTCCCCTGCTGGGTCTGCCCGAACAGCTGCTGCTGCTGTCCGGCTGGGCACTGTTCGGCTACGTGGCATTGATCGCCTTTATCGCGACCCGGCCCTTTATTGCGCCGGGTGTGGTCTGGCTGCTGATCGTGGCCAACGGCGTCTGGGTGCTGGGCTGCCTGGCGCTGCTGTTCGGCGGGCTGGTCACACCGACCCTGCTGGGCCAGGGTTTTATTGCGATCCAGGCCGTGGCTGTGGGCCTGCTGATGGAGCTGCAGTGGTTCGGCGTGCGCAGGGCGCCGGCGCAGCCTGCCTGGTGAGCGGCCGCCCGGGCTGGGCGGGGGGACTTCTTGTATGCTGTGCGTTTGACGGTCCGCCCCCGGTGTGCCGCACGGTTTTCCCCTCAAGAAGGTTTCCCCATGACACGTGTTTTCAATTTCAGCGCCGGTCCGGCGACCCTTCCCGAACCGGTGCTGCGCCAAGCTGCGGCCGAGATGCTCGACTGGAAAGGCTCCGGCATGTCAGTGATGGAAATGAGCCACCGTGGCAAGGAGTTCATTGCCATCCACGCCGAGGCCGAGGCCGACCTGCGTGAACTGCTGACGATTCCGGCCAACTACAAGGTGCTGTTTTTGCAGGGCGGCGGACTCGGGCAGAACGCCTTTATTCCCATGAACCTGCTGCGAGGCCATGCCGGCGCCGACTTCGTCAACACCGGCGAGTGGATGAAAAAAACCATCAAGGAAGCGAAGAACTACTGCAAGGTCAATGTCGCTGCCAGCTCCGAAGCCGACGGTTTCACCAGCGTGCCGAAGTTCGAGACCTGGAAGCTGGACCCCAACGCCGCCTATGTGCACATCTGCTCGAACGAAACCATTGGTGGTGTCGAATACCACTGGACGCCCGACACCGGTGCGGTGCCGCTGGTGGCCGACATGTCGTCGAACATCCTGTCGCGCCCCATCGACGTCAGCCGCTACGGCCTGATTTATGCCGGTGCCCAGAAAAACATCGGCCCCTCGGGCCTGACCCTGGTGATCGTGCGCGAAGACCTGATTGGCCAGCCCATCCTGCACACGCCTTTTGTCTTCGACTACAAGCAGCAGGCCGACAACGACTCGATGTACAACACGCCGCCGACGTATGCGATCTACATCGCCGGTTTGGTGTTCAAGCACATCAAGGCGCTGGGTGGGCTCAAGGCCATGGAGGCACACAACCGCGCCAAGGCGGCGCTGCTGTACGACTACCTCGACGCCACCTCGTTCTACAGCAACCCGATTGCGCGCGAAGACCGTTCGCTGATGAACGTGCCTTTCAAGCTGAAAGACGAGTCGCTTGACGAGGCGTTTTTGAAGGGAGCGCAGGCGCGCGGCATGTTGCAGCTCAAGGGTCATCGTTCCGTGGGCGGCATGCGCGCCTCCATCTACAACGCCATGCCGGTCGAAGGTGTGCAGGCCCTGGTGGCCTACATGAAGGAGTTCGAGGCCAGCCATGGCTGAGCCGGGCCAGCCGGTGCGGCGCTACGAGATTCTGGTGCTCAACCAGATATCGGCCAACGGCCTGAATCGCCTGCCTGCAGAGCGCTACAGCACCGGCAAGGACATCGCCGCGCCCGACGCCGTGCTGGTGCGCTCGGCGGACATGCGTGCGCTGACCCTCCCGGACAGTGTCCAGGCAATTGCCCGCGCCGGCGCCGGCACCAACAACATACCGGTGGCGGCCATGAGCGCGCGGGGTGTGCCGGTGTTCAACGCGCCGGGCGCCAATGCCAATGCGGTCAAGGAACTGGTGCTCACCGGCATGCTGCTGGCCGCGCGCAACATCGCACCGGCGCTGCGTTTTGTTGGCGGCCTGGATCCCGCCATGGCCGACATGGACAAGGCGGTCGAAGACGGCAAGAAAAATTTTGCCGGTTTCGAGCTGGCCGGCCATACGCTGGGCATTGTGGGTCTGGGCAAGGTCGGCTGCCTGGTGGCTGATGCCGCCATCAAGCTGGGCATGCAGGTGCTGGGCTACGATCCGGACATCACGGTAGATGCCGCCTGGAGCCTGCCTGCACAGGTGAAGAAGGCCGCCAGCGTCGCGGACGTGCTAAAAAACGCCGACTTTGTGACCTTGCACGTCCCCTTGGTGGCAGCCACGCGCGACTTGGTGAATGCCGACAACCTCAAGCTGATGCGCCCGGGCGCGGTGCTGCTTAATTTTTCACGCGAGGGTGTGGTCAACGAGGCCGCTGTGCTGGCCGCGCTCGACGCCAAAAAACTCGCCTTTTATATCTGCGACTTTCCGTCTGCAGCGATCAACTGCCACTCCGGCGTGGTGGCACTGCCGCATCTGGGTGCTTCTACCCGCGAAGCCGAGGAAAACTGCGCCATCATGGTGGCAGATCAACTGCGCGACTACCTGGAACACGGGAACGTGGTTAACGCGGTCAACTTCCCGGCGGTCAGCATGGCACGCGAATCAGCCTACCGGGTGGCGATTGCCAATGCCAATGTGCCCAACATGCTGGGGCAGATTTCCACCGCCATGGCGCAGGCCGGGCTGAATATCCACAACATGGTCAACAAATCGCGCGGCGACATGGCCTACACGCTGGTGGATGTGGAAAGCCCGGTTGGCGACGCGGTGCTGGATCACTTGCGGGCGATTGAGGGCGTGCTGGCGGTGCGTTACCTGCCGGACGCTGCGCCGTAAGCGAGCTTGCGCTGCGAAGTCCCTGAGGCGCACACAGGGAGTTTGGCGCCCGCAGCGGGGGCCGTCATGGTACGGCAGTACGATGGAGCCAGTGTCAAAAACCAAGAAATGGAGTTCACCATGGCCCACGCATTCGCCAGCACCCTGAAAACCTTCAAGACCGCCTCCGGCAAGACCGGCAAGTTCCACTCGCTGCCAGCCTTGGCGAAACAGTTTCCCAAGGTCTCACGCCTGCCTGTGTCCATGCGTATCGTGCTGGAGTCTGTGCTTCGCAACTGCGACGGCAAGAAGGTCAGCGCCGAACATGTGCGCCAACTCGCCAACTGGTTCCCCAACGCCGACCGCACGGAGGAAATCCCATTTGTGGTCTCACGCGTGGTGCTTCAGGATTTCACCGGCGTGCCGCTGCTGGCCGACTTGGCGGCCATGCGCTCGGTGGCCATCAAGCTGGGCAAGAACCCGAAACGCATCGAGCCGCTGGTACCGGTGGACCTGGTGGTGGATCACTCCATCATGGTCGACTATTACGGCAAGAAGAATTCGCTGGACCTGAACATGAAGTTGGAGTTCCAGCGCAACCGCGAACGCTACGAGTTCATGAAGTGGGGCATGCAGGCGTTCGACACCTTCGGCGTGGTGCCACCGGGCTTCGGCATCGTGCACCAGGTCAACCTGGAGTATCTGGCCCGCGGCGTGCACAAGCGCAGTGACGGCGTGTATTACCCCGACACCCTGGTCGGCACCGACAGCCACACCACCATGATCAATGGCATCGGCGTGGTCGGCTGGGGCGTGGGCGGCATCGAGGCCGAGGCCGCGATGCTGGGTCAGCCGGTTTACATGTTGACACCCGATGTGGTCGGCTTCGAGCTGACCGGGCGGCTGCGCGAGGGCGTGACCGCCACCGATCTCGTGCTGCGCGTGACCGAGCAGTTGCGCAAGGAAAAAGTCGTCGGCAAGTTTGTCGAGTTTTTCGGCGAAGGCACACGTACGCTCGCTTTGCCGGACCGCGCGACCATCGCCAACATGGCACCCGAATATGGCGCGACCATGGGATTCTTCCCGGTCGATGAAAAAACCATTGACTACTTCACCGGCACCGGCCGCACCAAAGCAGAAATAGAAGCGTTCGAAGCTTACTTCCGCGCCCAGGGCTTGTTCGGTGTGCCGCTGCCCGGCGAGATCGACTTTTCGCAGGTGGTGAAGTTGGACCTCGGCGATGTAACCCCCAGCCTGGCCGGCCCCAAGCGGCCGCAGGACCGCATTGAACTGGGGAATGTCGCCAGCCAGTTTGCCTCACTGTTCAGCAAGCCCAATTCCGAGAACGGCTTCAACCAGCCCGCCGCCATGCTGGCCACGCGTCACCTGCTGCACCAGACATCACAGGAAGACAATCCCGCCGAGCCGGACACCGCGCCCGGCGCGCCGCCGACACCGGCTGGTGCCCCTCGCATGGTGGTCGAGATGGAAGGCAACCGCCCCACCTTGGCCGCAGCCAAGTCCGAAGGCGGCGCCAAGGCGGCCCAGGCGGTCAATACGGGCGGTGTCAGTATCGGCAACGGCGACGTGTTGATTGCCGCCATTACCAGCTGCACCAACACATCCAACCCCAGCGTTTTGCTGGCGGCCGGACTGCTGGCCAAAAAGGCAGTGGAAGCCGGCCTCAAGGTCCAGCCGCACATCAAGACCTCGCTGGCGCCGGGATCGCGCATCGTCACCGAATACCTGACCACCACGGGCCTGCTGCCCTACCTGGAAAAACTCGGCTTTGCGCTGGCCGGTTACGGCTGCACCACTTGCATCGGCAATGCCGGCGACCTGACGCCCGAAATCAACGAGGCCATCAACAAGAGCGACCTGGTGTGTGCGGCCGTGTTGTCGGGCAACCGCAACTTCGAGGCACGCATCCACCCCAACCTGAAAGCCAACTTTCTGGCCAGCCCGCCGCTGGTGGTGGCCTACGCGATTGCCGGCACCGTGATGCGCGACCTGATGACCGAGCCGGTCGGCAAGGGCAAGGGCGGCAAGGACGTTTACCTTGGCGATATCTGGCCGACCAGCGACGAGATCTACCAGCTCATGAAGTTTGCGATGAACGGCAAGGCCTTCCGCGCCAACTACGCCAAGGTCAAGAGCGAACCCGGCAAGCTCTGGGAAAACATCAAGGGTGTCAAGGGCAACAGCTACACCTGGCCCACCAGCACCTACATTGCCGAGCCGCCCTTCTTTGAGGGCTTTGCTATGGACCCGGCAGCGGACGGTCACAGTGATGTGGTGTCGGTCAAGGGTGCGCGCATCATGGCGCTGTTCGGCGACTCCATCACCACCGACCACATCTCGCCCGCCGGCTCCATCAAGGGCAGTTCACCGGCCGGGGAGTGGCTGCTGGCACACGGTGTGCAGAAGGCCGACTTCAACAGCTACGGCGCGCGCCGCGGCAACCACGAGGTGATGATGCGCGGCACCTTTGCCAATGTGCGGATCAAAAACCTGATGATCCCGGCCGGTCCGGACGGCTCGCGGGAAGAAGGTGGCGTTACCTTGTTCCAGCCGGGTGGGGGGAAGATGTTTATTTACGACGCGGCCATGAAATACCTGGCGCAGGGCCAACCGACAGTGATTTTTGCCGGCGAAGAGTACGGCACCGGCTCCTCCCGCGACTGGGCCGCCAAGGGCACGCAACTGCTGGGCATCAAGGCCGTGGTGGCGCGCAGCTTCGAGCGCATCCACCGCAGCAACCTGGTCGGCATGGGTGTGCTGCCGCTGCAGTTCATGCCCGGCGACTCGTGGCAAACACTGGGTTTGACAGGCAAGGAAGTGATCGACGTGTTGCCCGATCCGGACCTCAAACCGCAAAGCGAGGCCACGCTGGCGATCACCCGTGCCGATGGATCGCACCAAAAGGTGCAGGTGATTTTGCGCATCGATACACCCATCGAGGTGGACTACTACCGGCACGGCGGCATTCTGCCTTTTGTACTGCGCCAGTTGCTCGCCTGAAGCCAGGTCAGCCTGGCGCGCCGGCCAGCGCCGCCAGCCTGGCAATCGCGTATTCGGCAATGGGTGAATGGGTGCGGCCTTGCAGGGACACCACGCCCAGTTCCGCATAGGTGGGCGGCAGATCTACCAGCGGCAGCGCACACATCTTCCCGTCACGGATTTCACTGGACAAAAGATTGTCACTGCCCAGCATGATGATGTCTGTGGCTTGTGCAATGTGCTTCATCAAATGCACGTCGTCGCATTCAAGGGCAACTGGCAGCCTTGCGTCGGATGGCAAGCCCATCAACTGCAACAGGTAGGCACAAATTTCATCGGGGAGGCGCCCGCTGGCAAGGCCGAAGGGCGCCATGTCCGACACGCGAATAGCACGCTGCCTCAGCAGGGGATGGTCGCTTCGCACATAAAACCCTCCCGTTGGTCTGCCGATAAGCTGTATCGCATAAGTGCCGTCGCGTGGAACATCGCGAGTGTCACCGACAAAAAAATCATGCTCTTCCGTACGCACATGGTTCAGCAGGTGGCGTGAGTTGTTGACCAGGACGCGCGCGCTGACTGCCGGGTATTTCTGCCGCATTTCGCACAGAAGAAGTGGGACCACCGTCGCCGCGGGAAAAGGGCCGCAGCCGAAGGAGATGTTGCCGATCACCTTTTCGCGGTGCAAGGACACGTCGCGCTCAAGCTGTTGGCTTTCGCGCAGCAAGCGTCTGGCCCGCGCCACCACAAAGGCCCCCGACGGTGTGCAGCGGACCTCTGCTGGGCCCCGGTCAAACAGCTTGAGGCCAAATTCGGTCTCGGCCGCCTGAATGCTGCGGCTGAAGGCGGGCTGGCTCAAATGAACCCGCTCAGCGGCGCGATGGAAGTTGGCCTCTTCAGCCAGAGCAATGAGGTGTGAAAGGCGGCGAATATTCATGGCAATGCAATTATTGCATCGACTTTATTTAAACAATGCATTGGACGGATTTTGTTTAAATATGAACAATTCAGTAATGAATATTTAGCGACCGTCCCGCTTCCGTGGCCGGGACCACCCGAGGAAAACGAATGACCGGCCAAAAATTCCCCTGCCCGCCTGTTGACGGGCGTCTGGACAACGGAGTTCTGAGGGTCGTGTGCGCCAGCGTGTCGCAGGTGCGCGGCTCGGTCATGGAGGAACTGCTTTCCCTGCGCGGGGAGGTGGGCGCCTTTAATGCCACGCAAGGCATTCGCAGCGCGTTCTTGCATGCTTCTGGCTGGCTGTTTCAGTGGCATGAGGGCCCGGTTGCCGGCGTCGAAAAAGCCCTGCGGATTGCGCAGGCCGACCCGCGGCACGGACGCCTGAGGGAGCTGCACCGTAGCGTCGGTCCGGCAACGCTGACCGAGCCGTTGCAGATCGTCACCACGCACAGTGTCGACAAACCGACTGACGTGGCGCGTCGGTTGTATCGACTCAAACAAAGTCAGTCGCTGGAAGCATCCGCGTCGCCCGACGAACTGTGGATGCAACTGGTCGCTCCCGTGGGCCTGACTGCCTCGTTGGGCGAATCCGCCCTGGTGCGGCGCAATGTGGTGGCGGTTACCTCGGGAAATTCCGCGGCCGTGGATTTGGTGCGCTCCATTGGCCAGCAGGCCGGCGTGCCGGTGACCTACCAGCGCTTTGCCACAGGAGACCCCAAGTCTGCCGACGTCGGCGCGGTCTATGTCGATCTGCCGGGCCTGTTCAGCGTGACGCGGGTTCATGCCTTGTCGCGGCGCAGCCTGCCACACCCGGCCGTGCGCCTGATGCTGCGCGACCTTCAGTGTTTGCTGTTGCTGCTGGGTGACCGTGTGGATTCAAACAGCGCGCTTGTCGAGGACGTCAGCCTGTTGCTCCAGCACCTTGCAGTGCGTCCGTCGCTGCTGCCACCCCTGACACGAGCCGTGCGGCCCTTGCCTGCCTGCACACGCTCAGTGGCGACATTGCCGAAATCGATGTCCGGCTAGTGATGCAGACCGGCCCAGGCGGCTTTTTGGGCAACCTTCTTGGCGCCAGAGAAGGCGTGGCAAACGCGGTCGATTTGCTGCTCGCCTGAAGAGG
Source organism: Polaromonas sp. (assembly GCF_013817205.1). Taxonomy (GTDB): domain Bacteria; phylum Pseudomonadota; class Gammaproteobacteria; order Burkholderiales; family Burkholderiaceae_C; genus Polaromonas. Next base: position 43,832 of record NZ_JACDDD010000008.1, on the reverse strand, counting down.
GCACCCCCGGACGGGCTTGGGCACAATTGGGGCATGACAAAACAGGCGCTGATCGCAGGTGGGGGTATCGGTGGGTTGGCCGCTGCGCTTGCGGTAGCACGCGCCGGTTGGATTGTCCGCCTGTACGAACGTGCGCCGGTGTTCAGCGAAGTTGGCGCCGGCATCCAGCTCGGGCCGAACGTGGTCAAGGTGCTGCACGGTTGGGGGCTGGCCGATGCATTGGCGGCGGTGGCGGCCTTTCCTGACCGGCTTGAAGTGCGCAGCGCCGTGACCGGCGAAACTCTCGGCGCCCTGCGGCTCGGCGATGTGATCGCGCAGCGTTATGGTGCGCCGTATGCCACGGTGCACCGGGCCGACCTGCACGGCCTGCTGCTGGCAGCTGTGCGGGAAGCGGGCGTTGGTCTCAAACTCAATCACACACTGAGCCGGTTCACCCAGAACCCGGAGGCTGTGACCGTGCAAAGCGGTGACGACCCGCCGCTGGAAGGTGAAGTGCTGGTCGGTGCGGACGGTTTATGGAGCCCGGTTCGCCAGTGGTTGCTGGGCGACGGGCCGCCGCGCGCGACTGGCCACGTGGCCTATCGCGCCCTGGTGCCGCAGGCAGACTTGCCCGAAGCCCTGCGCTCGACCCAGGTGACGGCCTGGCTTGGTCCGAAACTGCATGTGGTGCAGTACCCGGTGTGCGGCGGCAAGTCGCTCAATGTGGTCGGCATCGTCGAAGGGCGCGACGGAGATGATCTCGACAATTGGGACCAGGGCACTGATGGCGCCGGTCTGCACGCTGCATTGGCCGGCAGCTGCACGCCGCTGCAAGACCTGGTGCGCGCCATTCCCGCCTGGCGGCTTTGGACGCTGTGCGACCGCCCACCCATGCAGGGGACCTATCAGCACGCGCTGGGCCGCGTCGCGCTGCTCGGTGATGCGGCGCACCCCATGCGCCCTTACCTGGCCCAGGGCGCGGGCATGGCCATTGAAGACGCCGCCGAGCTGGGCCGCGTTCTGACGCAGGCGCTGGACCCCGCACTGAGCGTGCCGACCATGCTGCAGCGTTACGCGCTGAACCGCTGGCAGCGCAACGCGCGGGTGCAGGCGCGCGCGATTCGCAACGGCGAAATTTTCCATGCAGATGGCGTGCTGCGGTGGGGACGGGATGTGTCGATGAAGCTGCTGGGGGAGCGGTTGCTGGATGTGCCGTGGTTGTATGCCGGTGCTTGATGGCGACCGCGTTGCAGAACGCCGGCAGATGCTTTGACGGCCGTCGCTTGCCGTCCGCATGCCCCCGCGTTGCCTTGAGCGTTTGAGAATAAAAACCGCCTAAAGCCCTTGTGTGGCAAGCACCAATAGCTATCAAAATGAGAGCAAGCTCAGTTTCCAGCGAGCCATTGCTCGATTTGTTGGCAGACCCAGCCAGCGTCATCATGCGGCAAGTCGTGGCCGGCCCAGGGATGGATGCGGTGCGCTGCCCGCCATTCGCGTGCCAGAGCCGCCGAGCAGCGCGGGTGCACCAGGCTGTCGCCTGCCGAGGACAGCAGCAACACCGGGCAAGCCGGGGCCGTGGGTGCGGCGGAAAACCGCGCCGCTGCCCACAGCTGGCACCAGGCGTTGCCGGCGCTCACAGGGGCGCTGCGGCGGATCTGCTGCCAGACCGCGAGGTCCTGGCTCAGCGTATCGGTATGGCGGCAGGTCAGGCGGTGGATGATGCTTTCCGCAGCCGCCGCATCGTCCCAGCAGGCAGCCAGCCGCAGCAGCGGCAGCCAGTTGCGGGGCCGCAGGCGGTCAGTGGCCGGGCTGAAGGGCCGCACGCTGGTATTGACCAGAACCAATGCGCTTACTTCGCCCGGGAACTGTTGGGCCCAATCGGCCGCGACCATGCCGCCCAGCGACATTGCCAGCAGGCGGTACGGCGGTGCGACGCCCTGTAGCCGCAACTGCTCGCGGGCGAACAGGGCCATCGCACGCACCGAGGGCGGTGAACGCTGGCCGCAGAAGGCGCCGTTGCCCGGCAAATCCAGCGTGATGACCGCATCGCCGGTGGCGGCCAGTTGCTGCGGCAGGCCGCCCCAGTGCCGCGTCTCGCGTGTCAGCCCGCGCAGCAACACCCAGCTCATGGCGCGCGCCTCGGCCGCCAGTGGGCGCTGGCCTGCTGATACAGGAGGGCCCGCTGCTCCGGCCGCGGCAACCAGCCCGGCGCGGCGTGGGCCGCCCGCGTGAGGAAGTCCAGCAGCTCGACATGCCGGCGCAACACACGTTTGATGCGGTGCGCCTTGATCGGGTTGAAGATGCCGTGCCGCGAAAACAGCTGGCGCGGATTCTTGCGTATCCACAGCCAGGAGCCGAGCTCCAGTGTCATCGGCAAAAACACGTGGCTGGGCGGCGCCTGGTCATAGGCATGGTCCCAGAGGTCGCCGTGCAACAAATACTGGTTGCTCTGCGGCTCGAAGCTGTAGTCATGGTGCGGCATGGATTGTTCCAGCATGGCCTTGAGCGTGAACATCTCGGGCAGGTGCGCCATCAGCCGGCGCGTGCGCGCATAGGGAAACCACAGGCTGTCGTCGAAGCCGTAGCCCGAGTGGCAGTCCAGCGCCAGGCTGAAGGGCCGGCTCGCCAGCTGCTCGCGCACCACTTGCAGCAGGGCCGTGCTTTCGGCTTCCATGGGAGCGCCGGGCCGCCCGCAGTACCAGGGCAGCAGCGGGCTCCAGCTCTGCCCGCCGGCCAGGAAGGGCACCCGGCCTTCGGCGCGCTGCGGCGCGTTGCGCATCAGGTCGACACCGCGCGGGTTGGCGCGGGTGTGCGCCCACATGCCGCCGGGGTTGACGATGGGCATGAAAAGCAACCGGACTTTTTGCAGTTGCTGCTGCAGCAATGAGTCCCACTCGAGGCGAAAAAGCAGAGCGCGCATGTAGTTCAGGATCAGCTGCGAGCCTATCCGCTCCAGCCCGTGGATGCCACCGAAAAAACCGATCGCCGGAGCGCGCGGGTCGGCCGAGCCGATGGCGGCGGTGAAGATGTCGAACGAGGGGCCGGCGGTGTGGGCCTCGGCCACGGTCTGCACCTTGAAACGCGTGCCGCTGTCGCGCAGCAGGGCCTTGAAGTCCTCATGTTCGGCAAAAGTGACGGCAGGGTCGGGCGTGCGGGCAAAACGGTGGGCGGGGCCATGGGAGCGCAAAACATCCATCTCTCCATCCTGACAGACGTGTGTGACAAATCGTTGAAGAGCGCCACGGGATGTCCGAATGCTATCAAAACAGGAGCTAATTGCGCTTTCCAGACAAGGGCTAGAGGCCGATTTGATCTGAAATCACGGAGCTGGCGGCAACAGCACCAGGTCCGACGCCGGGTAGGCCACGCAGGGCAGGATGTAGCCTTCGGCCTTTTCCTCCGCGCTCATGCCCGGCCATTCGATGCGGTAACTCACCTGTCCACTGGCGAGCCGGCAGATGCAGGTCCGGCAGGTGCCATTGCGGCAGGAACTGTCGAGCAACATGCCCGCCTGTAATGCCGACAGCAGCAGAGGTTTGTCGGCCGGGGCGTCGAAGGGCTGGCCTTGGGGCAACAGGCGGGCGCGGTACACCGGGTCGGGGGAGGGCTGGGCCATGCGCGCAGTTTACGCAAGGCTGGCCTTGCCCACCGTGCGTTATTCAATTGCTGCGACAATCCTGACCTCCCAAGCAACGAGTTCCCCAGAGCCTCTTTTCATGTCCAGCTACCAAGTCCGCCCCGCTACCGTACGCGATGCCAAAGTCATCGCCGAAATCAACGCAGCCGCCTCGCGCGCCGCCTACCAGGGACTGGTGCCCGACGACCAGCTCGGCACCCTGTCCATCGACAAGCGCCAGCAGTTCTGGCGTGATGCCATCGAGTACATGGAACCCCAGGTACAGGTGGCCACCGAGGGCGACAAGGTGATCGGTTTTGTCGGTTTCGACCGCTCACGTGACGCCGGCACACCCTCGACCTGCGGCGAGATCTGGGCCATTTATGTGCAACCGTCACACTGGAACAAGGGCGTCGGTCTGGCCCTGTGGGATGCCGCCAATGACGGCCTCAAGGAAGAAGGCTGCACCAAAGTTACCGTGTGGGTGCCGGTGCGCAACGAGCGCGCCTTGCGCTTTCACGAGCACGTCGGGTTTAAGCGTGAAATGAGCTCGCTCAAGACCGTGCTGGTCGGTACCGTCAAACTCGAGGAGTTGCGCCTCAAACGCGACGTCGGCTGAACCCGCGCAGACTCAGGACGGCACGTCCAGTACGCGTTCCTCGTCCGGAATCACCGACATGTCTTCGTCCGGGGACAGCGGCAGATCGTCGGTGTCTTCTCCGAGGCCGGTTTCCTCCGTGTTGACTTCGCGCGGGGGTCCAGCAGGGGTGCGTGCAGCAAAAGAGTTCATGGTCATGCTCCGGTTGGGTCCCCATATTGCGCGCTAGCCCGCCCCACAGCCCTAGGAAAACCATGCCAGTTGCTGTCGGTGCCCACTGACAGTTTTTTGCACGGCCATTTATGGCTCCAGCCCCCGTCGCGCAAGGACAATTTGCTATGAATTACGTAGCGAAACCCAGCTCGTAGCGGCTTGGTTTAGGATGGCGCTCACGATGCTTGTCGCCACCCCGACCCGTTTTTTTGCGCTGTTCGACACGGCTGTCGGTTGCTGCGGCATCGCCTGGGGCGACGCAGGCATCTGCGGCGTGCAACTTCCGGAGGCGGACGCCGCGCAGACACGCGCGCGCATGCTCCGGCGCTTCCCGCGGGCTGCGCAAGCCCGGCCCGATGAGGCGCTGCTGGCAGCGATTCGCCACATCTGCGCCATGCTGCGTGGCGAGCCGCACGAGGTCGATGGGCTGGATCTCGACATGCGCGGGGTGCCAGCTTTCCACCAGCGGGTCTACGCCGTGGCGCGCGCCATTGCGCCAGGTCAGACCCTGACCTATGGCGAGGTCGCGGCCCGGCTGGGTGAGCCGGGCGCCGCGCGGGCAGTCGGACAGGCGTTGGGACGCAATCCGTTTGCGCCTGTGGTGCCCTGCCATCGCGTGCTGGCCGCTGGCGCCAAGCCCGGCGGCTTTTCAGCCAGCGGTGGCATACGCACCAAGCTGCGCCTGCTGATCATCGAAGGCGCGAAGCTCGGCACCCCCGGGCTGTTCGACTGACTGCCTTGTCCTACAGACGCGCCATCCGCTTGCGCACAGCGCCGGGCGGCGGCATGTTCCACAGTGGGTGGTGCGTTCGTTCATCGGCTTTCAGCCGTGCAGGCGGGCATCCCGGCATTCACCATTTTTCAAGGAATTCATCATGGACGACAAAACCTACGCATCTTCGGGCGCCAGCCTCGCATCTTCTGCCGACAACGCCGTCCAGCGCGGCGTCAGCCAGGCCGGCAGCTCGCTGCATGAGACCATCGACAAGGTCGCCGAGCCGGCGCGCAGCACGGTGGATCGCGCCGCCACCGTTGCCCACAACACCGTGGACAAACTTGCCAGCGGCGCCAGCAGCGTGGCCGGCAAGGTCAGCGACCAAGCCCAACGCTTCACCGATGTACCCCTGCAGGCGGTGGACTATTCCAAGGCCTACATCAAGGACCATCCGCTCCAGGCCGTGGGTGCGGCACTGGTGGTCGGCTGGATCTTCGGCCGCCTGACGGCCAACCGTCACTGAGCACTTCCGGCGGCGGGTACCAGCCGCAGGTAGGTAATCTCGGAGGGCGCGCCGAAGCGTTTGGGCGGCCCCCAGTACCCTGTCCCGCGGCTGGTGTAAACCCACAACTTTTCGAGCCGGTGCAGGCCGGCCGTGAACGGCTGCTGGAAACGCACAAATAAATTCCACGGCCAGAACTGGCCGCCATGGGTGTGGCCCGAGAGCTGCAGATGGAAGCCGGCCTTGTGCGCTTCCACGGCACTGCGCGGCTGGTGCGCCAGCAGCAGCTTCACCGGCGCATCGGCAGGGGCACCGGCGAGCGCCGCGTGCGGATCACTTCGGTGGCTTCGGTCAAAGTGTGCAGCGCTCCAGTCGGCCACGCCGGCCAGCACCAGGCCGTGCCTGAGCACCACATGTTCATTCATGAGTACCCGCACACCTAAGCGATTCAACTCGTCTATCCACGCGTGGGCCCCTGAGTAATATTCGTGATTGCCAGTCACGAAATAGGTGCCGTGGGCTGAGCGCAGACCCGACAGCGGCGCCACATGTGGCGCCAGGTCCGCCACCGTTCCGTCCACCAGATCGCCGGTCACAGCCACCATGTCGGCTTCCAGGCGGTTCACCGCATCCACGATGGCCTGCAGGTAGCCGCGTTTGATGGTCGCCCCGACATGAACATCGCTGATCTGCGCGATCGAAAAGCCGTGCAGCTCCGCAGGCAGGCCCGTGATGGGTACATCGACGCGAACTACCGCCGCAGTGCGCCTGGCGTTGAAGAAACCCGCCAGCGTGACCAGCAAACCCAGCAGCGCGACTGCGGCGGCCGAATCCGCGCTGACCACCTCCATGGCAAACGCGTCGGGCGCCAGAGTCAGCACGCCCCAGGCCAGTAGCAGGCCGGCGTCGCGAATCAGGCTCAAGACAAACAGCGAGGAAAACAGGCCCATGAACAACATGCCGGCCCAGGCCATGCCATCGGCCAGCAGCGGCGACCTGAAGCGCCGCGCCGTCAGGCCCAGCGGCATCATGACTGTGGACGCCAGCAGGGTCAGGCCGAGCAAGCCTTGGGCGACCGGCCAGGCCGACAGGTCAAGAAGTAGGCGCAGCGCCAAATAGGCGTGCAGCAACAGGGAAAAGAGGTACAGCGGCATGGAGTGAGTCCAGAATCGCGCGGATGGCGCTCCATCGATGTGGTCGCAAAATGGCCGAATGCAAGCTCTGACGCGCCGCTTGCCCGTCAGCTTGGCCTGGATCCCCAGCTGCGGGCGGCCGCATAACCGGCCAGTGCGCTGCCGCAGGACAACGCTGCACCCCAGACGATGTCGACCACCGTCAGTTGCCAAGGCCAGTCCGTGAGCGTGGCCAAGTTGCTGAGGTCATAGGTGCCGTAGGCCAGCAGACCAAAAAACGCGCCCAGCGCTGCGGCGCGCGCTGCGCTTCGCCGCTCCAGCGCCGGGCCGATGGCAAACACCACCAGGCCCATGGGGTAGAGCAGGTAGAACGCCGCCGCCGGCAAGAGCAGCGGCTGCTCGCGCATCAGCGGGCCTAGCCAGGCCCGGTAGGCGTCGGTCATCAACACACCCAGCCAGACCATGTCAGCCAGCAGGAAGAAGGCCAGCGCGCCGGCGTAGGCCAGCAGTGACGATTTGATCATCGGCCGATTGTGTACCGGCATGCCGCCGCCTGCAAAGACCCCCGGCTGCTGCGACAATGGCGGGCCACCCACTACGGAACTTTTCATGGCCAGCAGCCTGTTTGCCCTGCTAGACGATATTGCCACCGTGCTCGACGATGTGGCGCTGCTGACCAAGGTTGCAGCCAAGAAGAGCGCCGGTGTTCTCGGGGACGACCTTGCGCTCAATGCGCAGCAGGTTGCTGGCGTCAAGGCCGAGCGCGAGTTGCCGGTGGTCTGGGCGGTGGCCAAAGGCTCGATGCTGAACAAGGCCATTCTGGTGCCGGCGGCACTGGCGATCAGTGCATTCGTGCCCTGGGCCGTCACCCCCCTCCTGATGATTGGCGGGGCTTTTCTCTGTTACGAAGGTTTCGAAAAACTCGCGCACAAGTTCCTGCACAGCAAGGAAGAAGACGCTGCGCATGAAAAAGTGCTGCTGGAAGCGTTGGCTGACCCCACGGTGGATCTCGTCGCGGTTGAAAAGGACAAGATCAAGGGGGCGGTACGCACTGATTTCATCCTGTCTGCCGAGATCATCGCCATCACCCTGGGCACGGTTCAGGACAGCGCTTTCATCACCCAGCTCAGCGTACTCAGCGGCATTGCCATCCTGATGACGGTCGGTGTGTACGGGCTGGTCGCCGGCATCGTCAAGCTCGACGACGGCGGTCTGTATCTGAGCAAAAAAACCGGCCTGTTACGCGGCCTGGGCCTGGCCATCCTGGCCACTGCGCCCTGGCTCATGAAGGGCCTGTCGGTGGCCGGCACCGCGGCGATGTTTCTGGTCGGCGGCGGCATTCTCACGCATGGCGTCCCGGCCCTGCACCACGCCATTGAAGCGCTGACTGCACGCGCCGGCAGCGTGCTGGGTGCGGTCACACCCTTGCTGGCCGACGCTGTGGTTGGCCTCGTTGCCGGGGCGCTGGTGCTGACGGCGGTGACGCTGGTTAAAAAGCTGCTTGCGAAGCGCACCGACTGACGGCTTCATTTCTTTTCATTCAACTCCCTGGACTACCCATGACTATGTCGATGTATCAAGTTTCCGTGCCCGTGTTCAAACAGATGCTGGGCGCGCTCAGTGCCGTTCTGGCGAAGGCCGAGGCCCATGCCGAGGCGAAAAAGATTGCGCCTGAGGCGCTGCTGCAAGCCCGCCTGTATCCCGACATGTTCCCCCTGCTGCGTCAGGTGCAGATCGCCTGTGACTTCGCCAAGGGTGTGTCGGCGCGTCTCGCAGGCGTGGAGGTCCCCGGTTTCGAGGACACTGAAACGGGTTTTGCGGACCTTAAAGCGCGCGTTGAAAAAACGCTGGCCTTTGTCGAGGGCCTGCAGGCCTCGCAGATCGACGGCAGCGAGGAGCGCCGCATCGTGACGCAGGCAGGCACGCCCAAGGAGAAGATCTTTAGCGGCCAGTCTTACCTGCTCAATTACGGCCTGCCGCATTTCTTTTTTCACACCACCACGGCTTATGCCATCCTGCGCCATAACGGCGTGGAGGTGGGAAAGAAAGATTACATCGGTACCTACTGATCTGGCTTGCCGGTACCCCAAGTCTTGCCGGGGGCCAGGCGTGAGGGCCGCGGCCAGGGGGCCGAGGTCTCGTCAAGGTGATTTTGTGAGCCATGGGCGAATGGCCAACCCTTGCGCTGCGACACCGGCTGCCCGCCCTGGTCGGGTGAGCCCTCGGGACCGGGACGTCGGGTATCAGCAATACGGGGCGCGGGTTGCCGTGACATGGCGTCTCCTTCAATCAAACAACCAATTTATGCGCCGCTACCGCGCGCCACTGTAAGACGTCCCTGCCATCTCTGTAGGACGGGAAGGCCAATCCCGCCTGCTATCAAAAGTGAAGCTTGCCACGCAGGGATGGCAAGGGTCGGGACGTCTTTTTATTGTCAAGGTAGCATTGCCGCATGACCATCCTGCTGGCGCCCATGGAAGGGCTTCTAGACTTCGTTTTGCGTGACATCCTGACGCGGGCCGGCGGTGTGGACCGCTGCGTCTCGGAGTTCATCCGCATCACCGACCAGTTGCTGCCCGAGCGGGTCTTCCTGCGCATCGTGCCCGAGCTGCTCAGCGGCGGGCGCACGCTGGCCGGCGTGCCGGTGCGTGCGCAACTGCTGGGCTCTGACCCGGTCTGCATGGCGGAAAACGCCGCGCGGCTGGCCGCACTCGGCCCGTCCGGTATCGACCTGAACTTCGGCTGCCCCGCCAACATCGTGAACCGCCACGGCGGCGGCGCTGCCCTGCTGAAAGAGCCGGAGACGATTGCCGCCATCGTGGCGGCGGTGCGGCGCGCCGTGCCGGCGCACATGCCGGTGTCGGCCAAGATGCGGCTGGGCTACCACGACGATGCGCTGGCGATCGCCAACGCGCAGGCGATTGCCGGCAGCGGCGCTGATGAGCTGGTGGTGCATGCGCGCACCAAGGCCCAGGCTTACCGGCCACCGGCCTATTGGGAACGCATCGCCGATATCCGCGCGGCCGTCGCCATACCAGTGGTGGCCAACGGCGAGATCTGGACGGTGGACGACGCGCGCCGCTGCCGCGAGGCCTCGGGCTGTGACATGCTGATGATTGGCCGCGGGGCAGTGGCCGATCCGGGGCTGGGGCGGGCGATCAAGCGATCCATGGGCGTGGCCGTCGGTCCCGCGCTCGGCTGGACGGAACTGGTGCCGCTGCTGGCTGAATTCTGGCAACTGGTCTGCAGCCGGCTCGATGCCCGATCACGGCCCGGCCGGCTCAAACAGTGGCTCAATTTTCTGCGCCGGCGTTTCCCGGAAGCGGAGACCGCCTACCAGTCGCTCAAGTCCATCAACGATCCGGCGCTGATAGACCGCTGGCTGGCCGGTGTGCTGCAGGCGCAGGCAGCCGGCGAGGAACTGCTGCAGCCGGCCTGAGCGCGCTTAGGAAGCGCTGAACAAGCCCCCTGCGGCGCGCGATCAGCCGGTCTCGGGCGATCTGCTGCGTTGAATTTCTTGCCAATAGCCAGCTATTGCCTGCGAAATCCACCTTGCATCCCATCCCGATCCGACTGCCGCGCCTCCGCAAGGACTTATTCAGCGCTTCCTTAGGAAAACAGTCCTTCAAAACCGCCAAGCGGCTCGAAACGCTTGTTTCGATAGAACAGCCGGGTCGGGCCGGGCAGGGCCGCTTCACGCACCGTGTGCCGCTGATCGCCGGGGTAACAAATCATGCGTTCGCCGTCGTCGTCAAAAGACTCCGGCTGGATCACCGGTGGACGCCGTGCACGCGCTGCCGCCAGCACGCTGGCCACCGCACTGTGCCGCGCCAGGTGCACCAGGCTCATGATCTGCGGCGGTGCCAGCTCAATCTGCCCGGACCAGTACTGCAGCAGCGCCTCGCGCGGGCTGAGCCAGATGCTTTCGGTGGTTTCAAAGTCGTCGTGGCGCGCCACCTGGCCGCCCGGCACCGCCGCGACAAAAAACCGCGTGTCAAAACGCTTGTTCATGACCGAGGGCTGCACCGGCGTGATCCAGCGAGACCAGGGCTGGATGGCCTGCGTCTGCAGGCGCAGTGTGAGTTGAGCCAGCATCGCGTTGAAGCCGAGGCCATCGCGCAGCAGCGCAGCGGCGTGCGCGGCCGGTTGCGCAACCACGTCGCCTTGCGCAAACAGCACGCCCGACTCCTCAAAGGCTTCGCGCAGCGCCGCCACATACAAGGCGCTGGCAGTGGCCTCGCTGATGTCGGACTCGCCCAGACCAGCGTGCAGCGCTGAAGGCGCCTGGTCCCCGTGGGCCAGCATGTCGAGTTCGGCGTCGGCGGCATCGACCTTTCCTCCGGGAAAGACATAGGCCCCGCCCAGCACATCGGACAAGCCGTGACGCTTCATCAGAAATACCTCCAGACCGGCCGGCGCATCGCGCAGCAGCACCACGGTGGCGGCAGGGCGCGGGGGGGTGGAGATGGTCTCGAGGTTCAGTTCCATGCGGGTGTCGTCTTTTATCCGGGTCGCACCGTCCATTACAGTACAGGCTCTTTGCTCCGCCGAGACTAACAGCCTTGCGGCGCGAGCCAGATCACCAACACGACAGGGGACAGCAGAATGGGTATGGATTTCACAGGCCGCGTGGCCATGGTTACAGGCGCCGGCGGTGGCTTGGGCAAACAGCACGCGCTGGCGCTGGCAGCGCGCGGCGCGAAGGTGGTGGTCAACGACCTGGGCGGCGCGACCGATGGCACAGGCGGCTCGGTCAGCGCGGCCGAAGCCGTGGCGGGCGAGATTCGCGCGGCCGGCGGCGAGGCGATTGCCAACGGCGCGTCGGTGACCGACTTCGCGGCCGTGCAGGCCATGGTCAGGCAGGCCATCGATGCCTGGGGCCGCGTCGATATTCTGGTCAACAACGCCGGCATCCTGCGCGACAAGAGTTTTACCAAGATGGACCTCGCCGACTTCGCGCTGGTGATGAACGTACACCTGATGGGTGCTGTGCATTGTTGCAAGGCGGTGTGGGACATCATGGCCGCGCAGAAATACGGCCGCATCGTGATGACGACTTCTTCCTCGGGTCTGTACGGCAACTTCGGCCAGTCCAACTATGGCGCGGCCAAGATGGCGCTGGTCGGGCTGATGCAGACGCTTTCCATCGAAGGAGCCAAAAACGATATCCGCGTCAACTGCCTGGCGCCGACTGCGGCAACGCGCATGACCGAAGGCTTGATGCCTGAAGAAGTGCTGCGCGCGCTGCGGCCCGAGGCGGTGGTGCCGGCCATGCTGGTGCTGGCCGCGCAGGATGCACCGACGCGTGCCATTCTGTGCGCTGGCGCCGGCACTTTTGAAGCGGCCAACATCACACTGACGCGCGGACTGTGGCTGGGCAGTGGTGAGCAGGTGCCTGAAGCGCTGGAGGCGCGGCTGGACGAAGTGCGCGAGCGCAGCGGCGAGACGGTGCCGCAAAGCGGCGCAGCACAGGGGAGCAACGAAGTCAGCCTGGCGATGGCTCAGGCAGCAACGACTTCTGCTGCAGTCTGACGGGCCTGATTCAATCAGGCAAAAAAATGCAGCCGGGTTCGCTGGACAATGTTTCGACGCTTCACCCTGGGGTGGAGGCCTCCTACCTGTCGTTGTAGCGCGAAACCCGGCTGGCACACACACAGTCTGCGCGGCCCCGCGGTGAACCACATGCAGTCCGCGATGCCTGCGTGATGTAGGCCAAGTCCGGCGTGCACCGCGCCGCAGCTTCCCCGTGTCAAATAGGGAGCGGCATAAGCTCTTGTTGACTGTGGTGTGCAGCCAAAAAAACAGAAAACAAAAAGCCCCCAGGTCTGGCTCCAGACATACGCCGCTGCGCGGCGGCGTAACGAATTGCAAGCACAAGCGCCAGGGCGGACCTGTCCTACAGGCGTACGCGGACGAGACCGACCCGACACCCCTGCATGCTGTTTAGATTGAATTCAGTCGATCACTGATCGGCGTTTTTCAACTACCGCCCTTCGGGGTTTAAACAGGAGCTATCCATGAAACTCAATCAATCTCTGACTGCCGCCGTCACTGCCGCCGCCCTGGTAGCAGGTGCTGGTTTTGCTTATGCGCAAACCGCTGTGACCAACACCCCCGGCGAGACGAACGCTCAAGGCACGACCACCATGCAGGCGCAGCCTTCTACCGGCAGCACCATGCAGGCCCAGCCATCGACCAGCACTGGCAGCACTGGCAGCACCACCATGGACAACAGCGCGACGACGTCCGTGGACACCACGCTGCAGCCACGCGCTGACCGCAACTAAGACAGCGGCGCGTGTCGAATAGGTCGCGGGGAAGCCGGGTGATTCATCCGTCTTCCCTGCTCCTTTTTTACCTTTGATTTTATGAACCATGTTATCCGCAGAACCTTCGCAACTTGATGCCGTCCTCAAAGGCCTGGGCATGGGCTGCGCTGCGATTGCGCTGATCCTGCCGGGACAGGTCACGTCGCGCCAGGCACAGCAGCCAGCGGCTGCACCCGTGGCAGTACTTGCAACGTCGCTGGACTATTTGCCGCGAACGGCGGACTTTGCGCACGAGCAGGCATCGGATCAGGCCCGCGAGATGGCCGACTGGGTCATGGACAGCCGCGATCACCGTGGCATGCCGTTTGTCATCGTCGACAAACCGTATGTGAGGGTGTTTGTTTTCAAGCCCGACGGCACGCTCGATGGCGCAAGCGTCGCGCTGATGGGCTCTGCAACAGGTGACGATTCGGTGGAAGGCATCGGCGAGCGTGAAATGTCTGCCATCGCCCCGCACGAACGCACCACGCCTGCCGGGCGGTTTGTGTCGCAGCCCGGCATCAACGCCTTCGGCGAGGACATCATCTGGGTGGACTATGAGGCAGCGGTGTCGATGCACCGCGTGCGTGCCAAGGAGCCAAGTGAGCGCAGGCTGGAGCGCCTGGCCTCCGCAACCACGGACGACAACCGGATTTCTTTCGGGTGTATCAACCTGCCGGTGGCTTTCTATGAGGATGTGGTCAAGCCCGCACTCGGTTCTCGCCGCGGGGTGATTTATATCCTGCCAGAAACCCGCCCCGCGCAGGCGGTGTTTCAGGGCTTCAGGCCAAGCCGCAGCTGAGCCCCATGCGGGTGTGGGATACAGCCTACAGAGCAGTAGGCCCGTGGGTATTCCCCGATCCGGCATCAAATAGCAACGCAGCCCATATAGTGATTGCAAAGAATGCTATCAAAACAGGAGTGATCTGACATTCGTGAGCCGAGGGGCTTGTCAGAACCTGCGCCTCGCCGGTAGGATGTGTCCTACATGTTCAACCAGCGGCGCGAGCGGATAATTTTTTCGGGAAGGACCTGGTGCGCTGCGGCTGTCCTGGCCGGGCTGATGCTGGCGATCCGGCCTGCGCAGGCACTGGAGAGCACCTCCGCTGTTGCGCCGGCGCCGCTTGCGGACTTCGGGGCCGAGCCCGCTTCCACCGATGCCCGTTATGCCGCAGCCTCGGTCATGACCTCGGCCGACAACAAGGGCCTACCCTTTGTGATTGTCGACAAGAAAAACGCGAAGATCTTTGTGTTCGATGCCGCAGGTCGCCTGCGCGGGGCATCTGCGGCTCTGCTGGGTCTGGCCACCGGCGACCGCTCGGCCCCGGGGATCGGCCGACGGCCCGTGGCTGACATCCCGCTTGCAGAACGCACCACACCGGCCGGACGTTTCCCGTCCCAGCCCGGCCGCAATCTGCAGGGGGAAGAGGTCATCTGGGTGAATTACAGCGAAGGTCTAGCGATCCACCGACTGCGCCCCGGCAACAACCAGGAGCAACGGCGCGAGCGCCTGGCATCCAGCACGCCGCAGGACAACCGGATTTCACTCGGTTGCGTGGTGGTACCGGTGGCGTTTTACGAGAAAGTCGTCAGCCCGCTGCTCGGAAAAAGTCGCAGCGTGGTGTATGTGCTGCCTGAAGACTCAGGCGTTCAGGCGCTGTTCGACGCGCTCTCGCTCTAAGACTTGGATGAAGGGCGTCAGTTGCGGGCTTGCCGGTAAGGACGGGTCCGCCCCGCTCCCCGGTCAGCTACATTGACGATATTGCCACCTGCGGAATCGCGAATGTTGCTGCGGGTCAGGTTGACCGCCGGGCAGTCGGTATCGGTGATGGAAAACACCATGTGCCCGTTGTTGAACACGGCCGGCATGGTCTGGTGCAACTGGTAGCTCATGTCCACCGGCGCCTTCCGGGCGTGGTAAATCACCTTGTTGGCGGGGTTGTAGACGGTGAAACAGGCCAGCGCTTGGCCGCTGAAGGCGGTGGTGAGCAGGGCGCCAATGGCGACTTTCAGGGCGATTTTCATGCGCAGGCCTTTCGGAAAAGTCCATGATAGCCCTGAGCGGGCCGCGGGCACGCAGGCGGGCACCCGCAGACACTGTCAGCAAAAACGCCCAGATAACGCAGATTTGTGAATGAAATTGGTCGTCAGCCCACGTCCAACGGGCGTCAATAGCTATCAAAAAAGGAGCAAAAGGGCTCAGGCCATGCGGCCCTTGTTGGCCACCACCAAGCAGCCGCTGATCAGCCATCCCCTGCCGCTGCGCTGCAGCGAATAGACCGCCAGCCAGGCCTCACCAGCGGCATCCAGCATCTGCACGCGCTGCAACACCTGGCCGTCCTTGTTTTCCGGTTTGAGGAAGGCCACCGAAGAAGGACGGTACACCACCGGGTAGGCCGCACGAACCATGGCCATGAACCCGGCGGCAGTTCCCAGGGCCTCGCGCACATTCGGCGCAGCGTAGGAGAAAGCCAGGTTGGCGTCGTCGGCCGCAAAGGCGGCGAGTTGCCCCTGCACGGTGCTGCGTACGGCCAGTTCATCGGCAGGGCTCAGGGGCGCGGCATGGGCGACCGGCCACAAGGCCAGCGCAAACAGCACCCAGGCCAGTTGGCGACAGAGCTGAAGGAGGCGCCCGGAGGCGGCAGTCAGGACGGGCTGGTGGCTCATGGCAATCTCCGTGGCGGCGTGCGGCGATTGTCCTCGCCTGGGGCCTGAAAGTAAAAAAAAGCGGGGCCGATGCAGGGTATTGCTCCGGCCACACCCGTCTTACGCAAGCCGGCCCTGCCTGGATGCATGCGGCGGGAAGTTGCGGCCACGTCCTACCCCGGTATCAGTGCAAGGGGTGGGCGCCGGCCGGCGGACGCCTGGAGAATTCAGCCATACCCCGGGCGACCCGGGGCGATAACTCTTTCACTGACCCGAACCGCCATGGACAGCAACAGCAGCGCCGCGTGGTACGCGCAACTCGCCAAACCATTTTTTGCCCCGACGGCTTCGGTGTTCGGCCCGGTGTGGACGGTGCTCTACATCGTCATTGCGATCAGCTTCGGCTACGTGCTGCTGCAGTACCTCAAGCGCCGCCTGCCCTTTGACGTGCTGCTGCCCTTCGCGCTGAACCTGGTGTTCAACGCGCTCTACACACCGATCCAGTTTGGTCTTAAAAACAACTGGCTGGCCAGCCTCGACATCCTGCTGGTGCTGGCCACCCTGGTCTGGGCCATGACTGCGATCTGGCGGCGCAAGCGCTGGGTGGCGTTGGTCAACCTGCCTTATCTGGCGTGGGTTGGCTTTGCCACCGTCCTGCAGCTAAACATCACCTGGCTGAATCGTTAAAGGCCTCGCATGAAAATCCGCCGACCCTCCTTGCTGGGCGCCGTCTCGCTGCTTGCCGCCCTGGCGGTGGTAACCACCTCAGGCTGCGCCGCCTGGCGCATCAAGCAGGCAGCCGAGCTGGCACGGCAAAGTGAAGCTTTCCAGGCCTCGCCGCCGAACGCTGGCGCGAGCCTGCTGGTGGTGGGTGACAGCACGGCGGTGGGCACCGGTGCCTCGTCCCCGGCGACCAGCCTGGCCGGGCTGATTGCGCAGCAGCATCCGCGTCTGAAAATTGTCAACCGTGCGGCTGACGGTGCGAAATACCAGGACATCGTGCGCCAGCTTGAAGGCGCAGCCGGCGAGCGCTTCGACGCCATTCTGGTGCTGGGGGGTGGCAACGATGTGATCCGGCTTACCCGGTATGCGTCGCTGGAAGAAAACATCGCGCGTGTCGGCTCGCTGGCGCGCACACAAGCCAGGCTGGTGGTGTTTTTGCCATCGGGCAATGTGGGCAGCGCTCCCTTTTTCGTTCCGCCCTGGTCCTGGTTGATGACGCAGCGTTCGCGTGTGCTGCACAGCCTGGTGCGGCAAGTTGCGGCCGACAATGGGGCGCTGTACGTGAACCTGTTCAAGGAAAAGCAGGACGACCCGTTTGCACAGCGCCCTGACGAGCTCAATGCCCGGGACGGGCTGCATCCCAGCGATGCCGGTTACCGGCTGTGGTTTGCCGAACTGGGCGGCCAGGCCGACTTGGACCGGCGGCTGGCTGCGTTGCAGCGCTAAGGCGCGCCAGGAGATCAGGAACGCTGCGAAGTCTCGGTGTTCTGGAAGTCCACCGGGGCAGTGTCAGGGGAGCCCTGCTCCCGGATATTGGCATCGCGGATGGCGAACATGCGCTCCAGATCACGCAACACTTCCGCCTCTTCCTCGCTGACGGGTGCATCGGCGATGGGCGCATCGGCGACGGGCGCGGCAACGGCCTCGCGCGGTGCAGGTACAGGTATGTCCGGCGCCAGCAGATCCAGCCAGATCGACGCATCCGGCATGTCCTGGTAAGGGCAGCTGTCGCCCACATCGAGTTCCCAGGAGACGCCATGCAGCCACACCGAGGCCTGCGGCTCAAACTCGGTGATGGCTGCCAGCAACTGCTGCTGGAAAGCGTGGGCATAGGTCAGCAGCAGCATGTCCCAGTGGCGCATCACCAGAATCAGGTACAGGCCTTGCCCGCGGCTGCGGCTGTTGACCATGAGGATGCGGCAATCCACCCAGCCCGGGGGGATGCCATGTTTGCGCAGGCCGTCGCGCATCATCATCTGGACCAACTGGCGACGCGTGGCGTTGTCAGAGTTGTCGTCGAGAGTGAGGGGGTTGTCGCGCCGGTCGGTGGGCTCGCTGCGAACGCCCGGGGGCGCAGGCGCCGATTCCAGTTCCGGTGTGTCGGCGCTTTCAGTGGCCTTGCGGCCCAGTAGCCTGTTGATCACTTGTCTCATGTTGTTGGGATCCCATGGCGGCAGCGCTGACTGCAGGCTGCCTCGCGTGTGTTATGCATTCCTGGGTGGATGGTCGTGCAAGTGGGATGTCAAGTCAAGCCGGCGCCCGCCACGCAGGCACAATCCGGCAAAGCCACTTTTTACTTGCCGCTGCCATGTCTCTTGCCGTCACTGAAGTTGAAACCGCCGCCCACCCGACCGCCACCGTGCTGCTGATGCATGGCCTGGGCGCCGACGGGGCTGACTTTGTCCCCATCGCCGAACAGCTCGAACTTTCAGCCGTCGGCCCGGTGCGTTTCCTGTTTCCGAACGCCCCGGTGATGCCGGTCACCATCAACGGCGGCTACCAGATGCCGGCCTGGTACGACATCCTGGGCGCCGACCTGACGCAGCGCGAGGACGAGGCCGGACTGCGCAAGACCCAGGCCAGCATCAACGCGCTGATCGCCGCTGAAACGGCGCGTGGCATTCCGGCCAGCCGCATCGTCATCGCCGGTTTTTCGCAGGGCTGCGCCATGGCCCTGATGACCGGCCTGCGTTACCCCGAACGGTTGGCCGGCATCATCGGCCTGTCCGGCTATTTGCCACTTGCCGACAAGCTGGCGGCCGAACGCAGCGCTGCCAATCAAGGCCTGCCGGTATTCCTGGGCCATGGCCGGCGCGACGGCGTGGTGCCGCTGGCTGCCGCGACTGCAACGCGCGATGCGCTGGCGGCGCTGGCTTACCCGGTGGACTGGCACGAGTACGCGATGGAGCATTCGGTCTGCATGGAAGAGATTGCAGACATGAACAGCTGGCTGCTGCGCGTGCTGGCGTAGGGGCTTTCCAGGGGCTGGCCACCGCGCGCCCGGCTTGAAAATCTGGCGCCGGCCTGTTTTCAGGCATTAAAACTGGCTCTAGCCCCCTTCGGATAAGCGCTGGTAGCTATTAAAAGAATAGCAAACCTGGATCTGCCGGTAATCTGCTGCAGATCGGCTGCGCTACCGGTTCCGGACGCCGCGCCGTGCCGCCTGCAGACAAGCCCGGCCTGTGATACCTTGCACGCCACGAAAGAAAGATACAGAGGGACGACTTATGAACAGCTTGCATGCGCGCCAGGGCGCGCTGTTGGGCGACCGCCTCCAGGCGCTGAGCCCGGCGCGACTGAAAGGCATGCGCCGCGGGCTCGAAAAGGAAAGCCTGCGCGCGCAGCCAAGCGGAGCACTGGCGCTGACGCCGCATCCCGCCGCACTCGGCTCGGCGCTGACCCACCCCAGCATCACCACCGACTTCAGCGAGTCGCAGGTTGAGCTGGTGACTGCCGCCCATGCCGGCCTGGCAGACGGTGCCGAAGCCACGCTGGACGAACTCACGCAGATCCACCAGTTCACCTACCGCGCCATGAAAGAGGTCGGCGACGAGATGCTCTGGGTCTCCAGCATGCCCTGCGGTCTGCCGACCGACGAAACCATTCCCATTGGCCGCTACGGCTCGTCCAATGTCGGGCGCGCCAAAAGTGTTTACCGTATGGGCCTGGGCCACCGTTACGGCCGGCGCATGCAGACGATCTCGGGCATTCATTACAACTGGTCGCTGCCTGGCGTTTCCAGTGAGGAGTATTTCGGCCTGATCCGCAATTTCCGCCGCCATGCGTTTTTGCTGCTTTACCTGTTCGGCGCCTCGCCAGCCGTCTGCTCGAGCTTTGTCGCCGGGCGTCAGCACGAACTGCAGCCGCTGGGCAGTGGCACCATGTACATGCCGCACGGCACCTCGCTGCGCATGGGACGCCTGGGCTACCAGAGCGACGCCCAGGCCTCGCTCAAGGTCAGCTACAACAGCCTTGACGGTTATGGTGCCTCGCTGCAGGACGCGTTGACCCGGCCCTACCCGGCGTATGAGGCGGTCGGCATCCAGAACCCCGGCGGCGACTACAACCAGCTTGCTACCAGCTTGCTGCAGATCGAAAACGAGTTCTACGGCACGATCCGGCCGAAACGCGTGATTTTCCCGGGCGAGCGCCCACTGCACGCCTTGCGCGAACGTGGCGTCGAATATGTCGAGGTCCGGCTGATGGACCTGGACCCGTTTGTGCCGGTCGGCATTGCGGCCGACACCATGCGTTTTCTCGACATCTTTTTGCTGCACTGCCTGCTGACTGACAGCCCGCCCGACACGCCGCAGGAAATCGCCGCGCTGGCACGCAACCAGCACCGCGTGGCGGCACGCGGGCGTGAGCCCGGCCTGCAGCTTGAGCGTGGCGGCCAGGAAGTCACGCTGACCGAGTGGGGCGCCGAGCTGATGGCGCAATGCGCGCCCGTCGCTGCGGCGCTCGATGCGGCGCAGGGCGGCAGTGCTTACGCGGACGCCTTGCGCGCGTCGGGCGTTGCACTGCGCCAGCCCGACACGCTGCCCTCGGCCCGCGTGCTGGACGCCATGGCGAAAAATCACGACAGTTCGTTTGTAGCTTTCGCCCGTGCGCAGTCGCTGTCTACCCGGCAGGCCCTGCTGGACCTGCCGTTTCCCGCCGACCGGCAGGTCCGTTTTGAAGCCTTGACACGCCAGTCGCTGAGCGAGCAGAAAAAAATCGAGGCGGCCGACTCCATGCCGTTTGAAATCTACCGCCAGCAATACGTCTCGGCCGAACGCCTGGGCATACACAGCCTGGCGCACGCGGCTTAGGTCCGCAGGCCGGTCAGCGACAATCGGGGGGTAAGCCGGCGGACCACCCGCGCACCCCGCACCCCACCCAGAAAGAAGATCCCGATGGCCATCCAGTGGTTTCCCGGTCACATGCACCTGACCAAAAAAGCCATCAGCGAGCGCATCAAGGAAATTGATGTGGTGATCGAGCTGCTGGACGCGCGCCTGCCCGGCTCCAGCGCCAACCCGATGCTGGCCGAGCTCACCGGCGGCAAGCCCGCGCTCAAGGTGCTCAACAAGCAGGACCTGGCCGACCCCACGCGCACGCCGGCCTGGCTGGACTACTACAACAGCCAGCCCGCCACCCGCGCCATCGAGCTGGACGCCAGCGCCACCACACCGGCCCGCCGGCTGATCGATGCCTGCCACGCGCTGGCGCCGACGCGCGGCAGCATGGTCAAGCCGATGCGGGTGTTGATCTGCGGAATACCCAACGTCGGCAAATCGACGCTGATCAACACCCTGACCGGCAAACGCGCCGCCAAGACCGGCGACGAGGCCGGCATCACCAAGCTGGAGCAGCGGATTGTGCTGGCCGACGGTTTCTACCTCTGGGACACGCCGGGCATGTTGTGGCCGCGCATTATCGTGGCCAAAAGCGGCTACAACCTGGCAGCCAGCGGCGCCATCGGCCGCAATGCCTTCAACGAGGAAGAGGTCGCGCTGGAACTGCTCGATTACCTGATCAGCCATTACCCGGCCGCGCTGCAAACGCGTTACAAGGTCGAGCTGGCGCCGGGTATCACCGACGAGCAAGCGCTCGAAGCGATAGGCCGCAAGCGCGGCGCCGTGTTGGGCAAGGGGCGCATCAACCTGCAGAAGGCCGCAGAGATCGTGATCCATGAGTTCCGCGCGGCGACGCTGGGGCGCATCACGCTGGAAACACCCGAAGAGTTTGCACATTGGCTCGCCGCCGGCCAGTTGCTAGATGCCGAACGGCAAGTCAAAAAAGACCGGATAGAGACCGACCGCCTGGTCCGTTTCAAGAAGATTCCGCGCCCGCCGCGCGAAGGATGAGGCTCAAACGGTCCTGGGCCAGCGCGATCCGCAAAAAGGCGGCATCGCGGTAATGATGAGTCAACAAGGGCTCAGTGGCGCCCAGAGCAGTAGTCAATGAACTGGTCGAGCTCGGTGGACTTGTCGAAGATGGCGTCCGCGCCGCAGGCCAGGCAGCGGTTGCGGATGTCGTCCGTGGCGTAGTTGGACAGAACCACCACCTTCTGCACGGGCGCGCGTTGCCGGCACTTCCTGAGCACACCCAAGCCGTTGCCTTTCTCCAGAAAGAGGTCGACAACCAGCAGATCCCAATCGGCAGGGTGACTCGCGAGCCAGTCACAGGCGGCCGCCTCAGTGGACGCGTGACCGACGGTGCGAATGCCCGCCAATTCTGTCAAGGTCTCTACCAGGTTGTTACGGATCAGCTCGTTGTCTTCAACAATATAGGCGGTTCCTGCCATACGGTGGTGAAGTTGTGGAGAGAGAGCGGATCCGCAGGATGGATCGCCTGAGAGGTTCGGCGGGTTCACTGTGCCAGTCTCCCGCGCGCTCAAGCCTGGCGCCGCAAGCGATTGCACTGCACACCTGTAGGACGGCGTCCCACATGTCGCGAACCAGAAGAATACCGGTGCGCCTGCTCCGGTTGCTGATCAAACCGGCCATCAGCCCATGACTGGCAAGGACCACCAGCTACCATTTTGATAGCTGTAGGAGGTTTACTGCGGTCCGGCCGGCCCGTGGCTGCGTGTGAATTTGCGGCGCAGCCAGAGGCCGCCGAAAGCCAGGCCGAGCGCCAGGGCAAACCAGCCGACCAATGATGCACCAGCGACGATGCCCTGCATGCCGGGCGATTTGATGAAGTAGGGAGACACCAGCACGGCCAGTCCGATCAGGATGCAGAGGCCGCTCTTGATGAGCAGCTCGTTATTGGCCTTGTTGCTGTGGCGGCGAATGGGGGGAGAAGGTAGGGGCATGGCCCCATTGTCGGTGATTGCGTCGCTCCGACGGCATGCCGGGTCATGCGGGCCGGATCGTCCCGGGCATTGACCACCTGCACCGACGGCGGTATGCCTTTATAGTGGCAGGCAGGTTTGCGGCGCGGGCCAGGCTACCTGTTTAACCCGCAACGCTGCGACCTCCACCCAAGGGGCATTTTTGACCACACTTTCCCACGCAGCCGCTGACCAGCCCGCACGTTTTGGCAGCGGCCAGGCGGTTCGACGCCTTGAAGATGACGCCTTGCTGGCCGGGACCGGCCAGTTCACTGACGACGTGACGCTGGCGGAACAGACCCGTCTGTTTTTTGTACGCTCACCTTATCCCCATGCACGTATTGCCTCGGTGGACAGTTCGGCGGCGCTGGCCATGCCCGGCGTTTTGGCCATCGTCACCGGGGCGGACCTGGTGGCGGCAGGTGTCGAGCCGATTCCCGGCATAGGCGGCTTCAGGCGAGCCGACGGCACCCCCTGCGCCACACCGCCGCGCCGGGCGCTGGCCCATGAGCGGGTGCGCTTTGTCGGCGAGGCGGTCGCTGCGGTGGTGGCCCTGAGCCTGCGTCAGGCCCGCGATGCGGCCGAGGCGGTGATGGTGGACTATGACGAGCTACCCATGGTGGTCGATATCAGCGACGCCATGGCAGCGGGCGCGCCGGCGCTGTGCCCGGAGGCGCCAGACAACATCGCGGCCGAAACGCGTTACGGTGATGCTGCAGCCACTGCGGCTGCATTTGCGGCGGCGCGCCACATCGTCAGGCTCGACATCGTCAACCAGCGGCTGGCGGCTCTGAGCCTGGAGCCGCGCTCGGTGCTGGCCGGTTTCGATATTCCCTCGGAGCGCCTGACCATCCGCATGAGCACGCAGATGCCTTCGGGGGTGCGCAACTCGGTGTGTGACGCGCTGGGTATTCCGAAGGAGTCGGTGCGTGTCATCGTTGGCGACGTGGGTGGCGGCTTCGGCATGAAAACCGGCGTGTACCCCGAGGACGTGACCGTTGCCTTTTGCGCACGAACACTCCAGCGCAACGTGAAGTGGGTGGCCGATCGCAGCGAGGAGTTCATCTCCGCCACGCATGGCCGCGACCTGCAAAGCCATGCCGAACTGGCACTCGACGAGAGCGGCAGGATCCTGGCCCTGCGGCTGGCCTCGCTGGCCAATGTGGGCGCCTACCCCACCGGCGCCGGGGCGGCCATCCAGCTGCTGATTGGCCCCTGGGTGCAGACCAGCGTTTACGACATTCAGACCATTGACTTTCATTTCCGGGCGGTGATGACCAACACCGCACCGACCAGCGCCTACCGAGGTGCCGGCCGGCCCGAAGCCATCTTCATCATGGAGCGGCTGATGGACGAAGCCGCGCGCCAGACGGGCATGGACCGTATAGCGCTGCGCCGCCGCAACTTCATCTCGCCCGCGCAGATGCCCTACACCAACCCCATGGGGCAGGTGTATGACTGCGGAAAGTTCGAAGCCGTGATGGACCAGGCGCTGGCACTGGCCGACTGGGCAGGATTTGAGGCGCGTGCCGCAGCGTCCAGAACGCGCGGGCTGCTGCGCGGCCTCGGTATCTCCACCTTTCTGGAATGGACCGGCGGCAATGCGCTGGAAGAACGTGTGACCCTGTCTGTGCGGGCAGACGACGGCGTAATCGAGGTCTTTTCGGCCGTCAACGCCATGGGCCAGGGCATTCTGACCTCGCTGACGCAGCTGGTGGTGGACGCCTTCGGTGTGTCGCCAGAAAAAGTCCGCATCGTGCTGGGCGACACCGACCGTGGCGACGGTTTCGGCAGCGCCGGCTCGCGCTCGCTGTTTACCGGTGGCTCGGCCGTGCGTGTGGGTGCGGAGCGCACGATAGCCAAGGCACGGCAACTTGCGGCCAGGGAGTTCGAAGCCGCCGAACAGGACATCACTTACGAGGGTGGCAAGTTCACGGTGGCCGGCACCGACCTCGCCATTGACATTTTTGCGCTCGCAGCGCGCCAGGAAGGCGAGCGCATCTTCATGGAGTCGACCACCGCAGCCTCTGGCCCCTCCTGGCCCAACGGCTGCCACATCAGCGAGGTCGAGATCGACCCGCAAACCGGCCATGTCGCGGTGGTGGCCTATGCCTCGGTCAACGACGTGGGCCGCGTCGTGAATCCGATGATTGTGCGTGGCCAGCTCGACGGTGGCGCGGTACAGGGCATCGGCCAGGCGCTGCACGAACACCTGATTTACGACCGTGAGACCGGCCAGCCGGTGACCGGCAGCCTGATGGATTACACCGCGCCGCGCGCGGCGGATACACCGCCGTTCCGGACCGAGATGGATCAGTCCACGCCTTGCCTGACCAACACGCTGGGTGTCAAGGGTGTGGGCGAACTCGGCACGATTGGCGCCGGCCCCAGCGTGGTCAATGCGGTGGCTGATGCTCTGGCGCGAGCCGGCTTGGCTGCGCAGGCACCGCGCCTGCAGATGCCCTTGACCCCGTCACGCGTGTGGCAGGCGCTGCAGCCTTGATCTTTAATAATAAAGTTGATTAGCCCAGGCCCGTCATGGGTTAGCAACTGTAAAGTTAGTCGCTTTCAAGGCGCTGAAGAAAGCGGTTGAGTTGTCGTCCGAAAGATGCGTAGGACGGCGCGCAAACCTGCTCGTTGCGCCTGGCGGTCTGCCTAAACTGGCCTGATGACTGATATCCGAAAAGGCCAGGCGCCGGCCGTTTTGTCGCGCAGCACTTTCCACGAGCGCTTCATGCAGTCCTTCATGGACCCAGCCTTCCAGGCCGAGGAAGTCGCTATCTCGCGGGTCGAGCAGATCGCCTGGGAGGCCTACAAGGAGGGCCGTAAGGCGCCGGTCACACGCAAGGCGGGGCGAGCATATGCCGACCCCAACTACGACCTGTCGGTCGAGTGGCTGGAAACCAAAAAACGCATCGACAAGGCCGCAGCCGCCTGGAAGAAGCCCCTAACCCCATCGCGCGTGTTGCTGATCTGCGGCTCGTCTCGCAACGACGGCACCTGCCCCGGTGAAATCTCCAAGACCTTCCGCATGGTCGAGTGGGCGCAGAAGGTATTGAAAAAGGAAAAAATGGAGGTCGACGTGCTGGACCTGAGCCTCCTCACATCAAGCTATCACCTGAACATACACCCTTGCAAAGGATGTGTGTCCACCGCAATGCCGCTGTGCCACTGGCCCTGCAGTTGTTATCCCAACCATTCAATGGGCCAGACCAGCGACTGGATGAACGAGATTTATGAACGCTGGACCGCTGCGCACGCCGTTATCCTCATGACGCCGGTGTACTGGTACCAGTCGCCCGGTCCGCTCAAGCAGATGATCGACCGGCTGGTCTGCGCCGACGGCGGCAACCCCGACCCGACCACCACCCACGGCAAAAACCCGGCCGAGGCCAAGGCGCTCGAACTCAAGGGCTGGCACTATCCGAAACATCTCGCGGGCCGGGTCTACGGCCTGGTGGTGCATGGGGACGTGGCCGGCATCGAAGGGGTGCGGCGTGGCTTGTCAGACTGGCTGGACTGGATGGGCCTGATAGATGCCGGCAGCCAGGCGAGACTGGATCGCTACCTTGGCTACTACGAACCGTACGCGACAAGCCACCAGACGCTGGACGCAGACAAGGCCATGCAGGCCGAGGTGCGCAACGTGGCGCTCGCTGTGGCCCACGCCGTGAAGGAGTTGCGCGCCGGCAAACTGTCGCAGCCCGACAAGGGCCTGGCGCGGCCGCGCCCCAAATAGGCTCAGATTGCGGCGGCGTTTTCTTTGGCCCGCATCTTGGCGCCAATGTACTCGCCATGCGTGACATGCAGCAGGCCGGCGACCTTGCTGATCAGGTGGTTTTCATGCGCGCCGAGGTGCGCGTCGGCATAGGCCACCTCCCACATGTTTTTGATGATGTGAATCTTCTGCGCGTGCGTGAAGTGATCGTTGAGGCTGGAGGTGAAGCGGTGGTAGTCGTAAGCCGTTTTCGCGGTTTCCGCAGCCAGCTCCATCAGCCGCGCCAGCTCATCGTCGGCCAGCGCGAATTTGCCACGCAGGGTGGCGATGACGGCATTCTGCTCCTCGGCCTGGATGCCAGTGTCGGCGCGCATGACCTCGACCAGCAGCACCGCCGTTGCCAGTTGCAGCGCGTGTTGCTGCTCTTCGGCCGAGGGCGGCGCAGGTGCCGAAAAAGAGTCGAACAGGTCCTTGAGGTTTCTCAGCATGCAGATCCTTGAGTTAAAAAGCTCGCTGATGGAGCTGCCCGACCAGTGCTTTGTTCCGCCAGTTTCAAGCTTTTCGCAGCAGGTTGTCGAGGCGCGTGTCCCAGCGTGCACCCGGCAGCACCGCGGCCAGCGCCGAGTCGGGCAGGGCGAAGCTGCCACGCAGAACCTGCGCCAGCACCGCTCGGTACTCGTGATGCGCCGGCAGGTCGCGCCCGTCGTTCAGATTACCGGGCGCCAGACCGGTCCACTCGCCATGCCAGCGTCCGCCATTGATGCGATTGCCGATCAGCCACATCGCGTTGCCGAAGCCGTGGTCGGTGCCGCGGCTGCCGTTTTCACCAGCGGTGCGGCCGAACTCGCTCATCACCGCGATCACATCGCCAGGCTCTGAAAAATCCTGGCGTAGCTGCGTGATGCCCGTGGCCAGATTGCCAAGCCGGCCGGCAAGCTGACCGGTGGCGTGGCCCTGGTTGGCGTGCGTGTCCCAACCACCGGCCGACAGAAAACCGATGCGCAGCTTGCGGTCATTGCGCATGAGCGTGCCGAGATGTTGCGCATCGAGTTGCAGGCCCACCGGGTCGGCTGCGCCGTTGCTGGCCGCCAGCATCTGTGCGTTCTGCGCTTGCATGCCAGGCACGGCGCCATCGACCTTTGCTGCGGTATCTGGCATCGCCGCCATGCGCCGGCTGTCGGCGGCCATCTTCTCGGTGCTGAGCTCCTGCGCGCTCTGCATGCGGCTGCCCGCGCCCATGCGGAAGGCCTCGCCAAGTTTGTCATTGCCGGCGTAGAGGTCCAGCAGGGCCTGCCGCGTTTTGTCGTTGGCCAGCACACCGGTGCGCTGTGCCGCCTGGCCGCGCGGGATCAGTTTCACCGTGGCATCGCCCGCCAGAATGGCTGGGTTGGCTTCGCCCACACCGAGTGCGGCGGCGTCCTGGCCGCTCGTGCCCGCCAGCTTGTTGAGCCAGCCCGGTGCGGCGCTGGTCTTGCCGCTTTGCGCAATTTCCATCTGGTACTGCGCGTCGAAGTGTGAACGGTTGGGCGCCGGCAGGCCGGCTGCCGGCACAAAACCCAGCACGCCTTGCTGCCACAGCGGCAACAGCGGCGACAGCGCCGGGTGCAGCGCAAAACTGTTGTCGAGCCTGATTGCGGTCAGCGCGCTGCCATCTGGCGCGGCAATCGCGATATTGGGCCGCAGCCTGTAGTAGTCCGCATCGGCATAGGGCACCAAAGCCGACAGGCCGTCGTAGGCGCCGCGCAAAAACACCACGACCAGACGGCCAGCGCCGGGGCGGGCGCCGGCAGGCGCGGCTTGTGCCCAGACCTGCGGAGCGTGTGCAGCAGCCAGCAGGCTGCCAGCGCCAAGAAGGAGATGCCGGCGAGAAAAAGCGGTCTTGTTCATAGTGAGTCCTCGCGCGGTCTATTTGCGCATGAAGTCGGGGCTGGCCAGGGTGAGCCCGGTGCGTGTTGCCGGTGCTTCGCGTGCGATGCGCTCACGGCTGGCCGGGCTCAAAAACGGCTGCAGGTACAGCGGCTCGGCCATGCGTCCGCCCAGCGCCATCGCGTAGTCAGCTCGCCGCGTCAGTGCCTCGGGCGCCAGCCAGGTCGCGGCGTCGGTCTTGTAGCCGTCGGGCGTCTGCCAGCCGTGCAGGGGCTGGCCGGCCTGCGCCAGAAAACCCAGTGTGAGCTGGATGTCGCGCCGATCTTTAACGCCGCCGCCGGCCACCAGCGCCGAGCAGGCAAAGTCCAGCGGCGTCTTGAACAGCGCGTTGCCTTCGCGCCAGAATTCAGGCGACTCGACCATGCTGCGCATGACGGCGCGGATATCGCCTTGCGTGCGCGTGAAGGTTGCGGCCAGACGGTCGGTCAGGGCCTTGGGCGGCTTGTCGGCCACAAATGTTTCGGCCAGGCGCTGCGCGATGCGTTGGGCGGTAGCCGGGTGGCGCGTCAGCATGCGGATGGCTTCCTCGCCTTCGCGCTGGCCGTCCGACGTGAAACGCCGGCCCAGCAGAACTTTGTCACCCTTGTCGTGCAGGCGTTCGGCGAAACGGAAGGCCTCGCCCTGCGGCAGGGCAAGCGTCCAGCCGGTCAGGATGCGCGCCAGTTCGCGCACGTCGTTCTGGGAATAGCCGGCGTTGACACCCAGGGTGTGCAGCTCCATCAATTCGCGCGCATAGTTTTCATTGATGCCACGCGCGGTGCTCTGCGCCTGGTCCAGGTAAAGCAGCATGGCCGGATGCTGCGCGCTGGCCAGCAACATGTCTTCGAAGCGGCCCAAGGCGTTGGCGCGTATCACATTGACCGCATAGTGACCGACGAAGGGACGCACCGCGCCCTTTCCGACAAACACATTGAGGTGGTTGAACCAGAACTCGGTCATGCGCGCCAGCAAAGGCTGCTCCAGCGCCGGGTCGCTGCAGGCCATCAGCCGCCAGGCGGCCGCGTTTTGCTGCATCTCGCGGCTGAAGTTCTCTGTGTTTTGGGCCGTGCCCGCCGGCGGCGTGCCAGTTGCATCGGCACCCATCATGCGGCGTTCCTGACGCTCGGCGTAAAAGTTCGCAGCCAAGCGGTCGGCCGGCTGGTTGAACGCCGCCAGCTCCGCCGGGATGACCGGTGCCCGCTGGCTGGCTTCAGATGCCGCGTCGATCTGCTGCAGCGCCCAGGCCCTGGCATCGGACTGCGCGGCCGCTGCGGTCGCGGCGCTCGGTCCGTAACCCAGGCGCGATGTGGCTCGCCAGGCGGCGTTGAGCTCTGCTGTGCTGGCTTGTGCGCAAGCGGAGCCACCGACGAGCAGCAGGCAGGTCAAAAAAGCGGTGGCGGTGCGGGGGTATGAATCCATCAGGCTCTCCAGCTGCCAATGGTCACATGCCGAAGACCCATTGGGTGGCCCGGGTTCGCAGCTTTACAGAGCTTTACGGAGGGAGCGAAGACCGGCAGGGCGCTGCAGAATCCGGGGTTTTATGCATCAAAAGTGCCCCTGGCCCCCGTCAGTAAAGGGGAAATTGCTCCTGAAAGCATAGCATTGAGAGCTCCTGCCATGCGGCATCGAACTGTCGGTGTGCGCGCAGGTGGTGGAGAGGAGGAGGATCGAACTCCCGACCTCCGCATTGCGAACGCGGCGCTCTCCCAGCTGAGCTACCCCCCCAATGTCGCCGATGGTACGGCGCCGCCGCTGACCAGCCCCCCCGGGCTTTCCCGGTCCCAGTCAGGAAATTTACCGCGCGGCGGGAAGCAGCTTTTGCACCAGCGGGTGCAGCAGCTTTTTATGCGCTGCAATCGCATAGAAATGCTGCTCTACGCCTTCGCAAGGCCCGACACGCCGCACCTGGTAGCGGGCAAGCATTTCCTCCTGCACCAGCTCCGCGGCAGGGAACACACCCATGCCGGCCGCGCCAAAGGTCTTGAGCAAAGCGCTATCCTCAAATTCGCCGACCAGGTGGGGGGTGATGCCCAGCCGGTCAAACCACTGGTTGATCGGCAGGCGCACTGCGCTGTGGGGGGTGGGCAGCAGGACCGGCACATGGGCGAGTGATTGCGGAAAGCCCTTGCCCGCGGCCGCGTGGTGCGACGCAGGCGCATACCAGGCCAGCGGCGACGAGGCGAGCGGGTGACTGTAGAGCCTGACGTTGGGATTGGGCGGCGCCGGACGGTCGGCAAAAATCACATCAAGCCGGTGTAATGCCAGATCACCGAGCAGGCGTTCAAACTCGTCGTCATGGCAGACCAGCTTCAGCCGGGGCTGGCGCATGACGGGCTCCATCAGGCGCCGCACAGCGAGCTTGGGCAGGCCGTCGGAGATGCCGACCGCCAGCCGGACAGCGGGCGCGCTGCCCGCATCGCGCACCAGCGCGGGCAGCTGTTCGCCAAGCTGGAAGATCTGTTCGGCCTGCTGCAAGGCCGCCATACCGGCCTCGGTCAAGGCCAGCCCGCGACCGTCGGGCTTGAGCAGGGCGTAGCCGAGCGCGCGTTCCAGTTCGCGCACCTGCGTGCTTACGGTCTGTACAGCCATGCCCAGGCGAGCAGCAGCCCGGGTCATGCCGCCCTCTTTGGCGACGACCCAGAAGTAATACAGGTGGTGGTAGCTGAAGTCCTTGCTCATTGTTCTGTTTTTTAGAAGTATATTTTCGTTATTATCTGCTTTTAAAGAAGTGTGGCGGGCGTTATGGTCGAGGCTTCCAAGCGAAGGAGATCGACATGTCCGTTATTTTTGAGTCCCGCCAGCCCTGGCTGGAGCAGCTTCGTGGATTGGCACTGCGCCGGACCCGTCAGGCCACACGCCCTCTCGACTGGCTGGCGCCACGCGCCCGGGTGAGGGTCTCGCATGTGCAAGGCGCAATGAGCGGCATCGACAAGCGTTGCGAGGTCCAGCTGACTGCCGAGGGTGCCGGAACCGTCGTCGTCACATCGATCACCCGTGACTGGGGCTCAGCGCTGCAGAGTGCCTTGTCGCGCGCCGTCCGTGCGCTGCTGCGCAAGCTGCAGCCCGTACCACACCGCCGTTCCGCCATCGCCCACCGGTGCTGAGTTGCGGCGCCGCCCTGTTCTTTTTTACGGAGTACTCTTGATGAAATGTCCCCATTGCCCCGATGCAACCCTGCTGATGTCCGAACGGCAGGGCGTCGAGATTGACTACTGCCCCCAGTGCCGGGGTGTCTGGCTGGATCGGGGTGAGCTCGACAAGCTGATCGCCCTGTCTGCGGCGCCACCGGTGCCCGCACCGCCACCGGTTCAGCACGCGCCGCAGAGCAGGCAACCCGACTTCGTGGATTCCGACTACCGGCATCGCCAGCGTGGCTACCCGCGCAAGCAGAAGTCCTGGCTCGGCGAGATCTTCGACTGAGAGTCATCCCCTCCCAAAAAAGGAGGGATCCAATAAGCAGTTGTCTGCGAGAGGGTCGAACGCACCCGCCGTCATTGCTGCCGGACCACCGGCATGCTTGCTGGCTGCCCTCTGACAGCAACTTGCCACCCATGAAAACAATCTCTTCAACCATGCTTCCACGAATACGACTTTCAAGTGCACCACCTCCAGGATGTACTGATGAGCAATATTGAATCTTTCGCGACCGGCCCGATGTGGGCCGGCTTCATCGCCTTTGTGATTGTCATGCTTGCCCTGGACTTGTTTGTCCTGGGTGGCAACAAGGCCCACCGCGTATCAGTCAAGGAGGCGGGGAGCTGGGTTGTGGCCTGGATGCTGCTGGCCACGACATTCGGCGCCTTGTTGTGGTGGTACCTGGACGGCACGGCTGGACGTGAGGTCGCCAACCGCAAGGCCCTGGAGTTCTTCACCGGCTATCTGATCGAGCAGACCCTGTCCGTGGACAACATGTTTGTGTTCGTGATGATCTTCACCTACTTCGCTGTACCGCCCGAGTTGCAGCGCCGCGTGTTGTTGTATGGCGTGATAGGCGCAATCGTCATGCGCGCCGGGATGATCATGGCCGGCGTCTGGCTGGTGTCGGAGTTTGCCTGGGTGCTTTACGTGTTCGGCCTGTTCCTGGTGGTGACCGGAATCAAAATGTTGGTCATGGCTGATCAAAAGCCGGATCTGGAGAAGAACCCGCTGTTGCGCTGGCTGCGTGGCCATATGCGCATCACCCCGGGATTTCATGGCGAGGCGTTCTTTGTGCGGATCAATGGCCTGCGTTATGCAACGCCCATGTTCCTGGTCCTGATGATGATCGAGGCCAGCGACCTGGTGTTTGCCGTGGACAGCATCCCGGCCATTTTTGCGGTGACCACCGACCCGTTCATCGTGTTCACCTCCAATATTTTCGCAATCATGGGACTGAGGGCGCTGTACTTTTTGCTGGCCGGCATGGCTGAGCGTTTTCATCTGCTCAAGTACGGCCTGGCGCTGGTGCTGGTCTTTATCGGAGGCAAGATGTTGGCGATGCCCTGGTTTCATATGCCCGTGCAGTGGTCGCTGCTCATCGTAGGCTCCATCATTCTTGTTTCCATTGTCCTCAGCTTGAAGATGACCGCTCGCCAACCCTCCCGAGGTGATTCATGACCGACGATTCGACACAACATGCCGTTCCCGACCCCGCCGGCGGCGCGCGATGGCTGGTGGCGGTCGATGGTTCGGCTTGCTCTTTGCGCGCCGTCGCGATGGTCCTCGGGCTCGGCGATACTGGAAAAGGGCGCTGGGGTTGGAGCGTGTCGTCTGCTTACTGGGCCAGCAGCGTATTGATCAGCAGCAGGTCTTCTGGCGTCAAGGTGCCGTTGGCCTGCCGCAGGCGCAGGCCGCCCAGTAGCACGTTGTAGCGGGCGACAGCCAGATCGCGCTTGGTCTGGAACAACTGGCTCTGGGCGTTGAGTACATCAATGTTGATGCGCACGCCGACCTGATAGCCCAGTTTGTTGGCGTCGAGTGCACTCTGGCTGGAGGCCTCGGCGGCTTCCAGTGCCTTGACCTGGCCCTGGCCTGACAACACGCCGAAGTAGGCGGTGCGGGTGCTGAGTGCGACGCCGCGTCTGGCGGCATCCAGGTCAGAGCGCGCTTTTTCTTCCAGAGACAAGGTTTCCCGAATGCGGTTCTGCGTGGCAAAACCGGCAAACAGCGGCAGGTTCAGCGCCACGCCAACCGTGGTGGTGTTGGCGCGTGAGTTGAGCGTGTTCAGCGAACTGGCGGTGCCTTGCGGGTTGCGCTGCGCACCATAGCTGGCGGTCAGATCGACGGTGGGTTTGTGGCCGGCTTGCGCCTTGTTGATCTCAAGCTTCGCCACTTCGAGGTTGGCTTCTGCCTGCCGGATGGTGGGGTGCACAGCATCGGATTGCTGCACCCAGGTGTTCACGTCGGCCGGCACCAGTGGCGGCAGATTCGTCGGGGCGACCAGTGGCCGGGGCTGCGCATCGGGCCGACCGACGAGCTGGTCCAGCGCGATCTTCTTGACGCGCAGGTCGTTGTCGGCGGCGATCTCCTGCGCAATCACCAGGTCGTACCTGGCTTGGGCCTCGCGCGAGTCGGTGACGGTGGAGGTGCCAACTTCAAAATTGCGTTTGGCCGAAGCGAGCTGTTCGGCGACGGCTGCTTTTTGGGCCCGGACAAAGGCCAGGGTGTCCTGCGCGGCCAGCACATCGAAGTAAAGCTGGCTGGTGCGCACGATCAGATCCTGCTCGGCCGCCTCAAGCTGGGCTTTGGACAGCGCCACCTGTTGCTTGCCCTGCTCGTAGGTCGCCCAGTTGGCGGGCCGGTACAGCGGCTGCGAGGCGTTCAGGGTCGCGCTTTGCTGGGGAAAGCTCCGGTCCACCACAGGGTTGCTGTTTTCAAAGTTGACCCGAGACACGCCCATGGACAGTCCCGCCTGCGGCAGGATGCCGGCCTTGGCCTGCTCGGCGCGGTAGAGGTTGGCATCGTAGAGCGAACGGGCCGACTGGTAGGTCGCGTCATAGTCGCGTGCGGAGCGGTACAACTCCACCAGGTTCTGGGCCTGCACCGCAGGCGCCAGCGCCGCCAGCACTGCGCCAAGTGCAAGAGCGAGAGGCAGCAGGGCCGGTTTGTTCGGTAGCGGTGTCATGGGTGTCCTGATGAGATGGAGGTCGGGCGTGTGAAGCAACAGTTCAATAATGGGGGACGGCAGCGTCGCGCTGCCGGGACCAGGCATCGATGCCGCCCTGCAGATTGACGACGGCAGTGAAGCCGTTTTGCGCGAGGAAATTCGCCACCTGCAAGCTGCGCATGCCGTGGTGACACAGGCAGGCGATGGGCTGGTCGGCGCCCAGCTTCCCCTTCAATTGTTCAACCCGGGTCGGTACGTCGCGCATGGGAATGCAGAGCAGCGTGAAACCGTCCTCGCAGACCGAGGCGGTTTGTATCTCCCAAGGCTCGCGCACGTCCAGCACCACCGGTGCAGGCGTGCCCGCGCCCGGGCTGTCGCGCCAGGCGTTGAAGTCGGCAGGGGTGAGCTGGGCAATCATGGAGCGGTTATCCGGCAAATCAGAAGTTGAACTTCGAGGGCTCGCGGAAATTAAGCAGGCGTGGCGCCACTGTGTCCCAGGCTTGGGTGGTCCGAAAGGCAGACTCACCGACGCGGGTGACCAGCGTGGCGCGCATCATGGGTTCCACGCCGACGATGGCGCTGAGGCGGCCACCGGTCTTGAGCATGGCCAGCAAGGCTGGCGGAACTTCGGCCACCGAGCCGCTCAGCACGATGACGTCGAAGGGCCCGCTGAGCGTGTCGTTGCTGGAGACCGCCTGTCCGAGATGTGTCGCGCCGTCGCCGGTGCGTACCTCGGCGTTGTAGACGCCGGCCTTTTTGAGGTTATCGCGCGCGAGCTGGGCCAGGTCGGCGTCGATTTCAAGCGTGATCAGTTGCTGCGCGCGATGTGCCAGCAGGGCCGCCATGTAGCCGGATCCGGCGCCTATCTCAAGGACCTTTTCATGTTTTTGCACCGCCAGGTCTTGCAGAATCCGAGCCTCGACCTTGGGGGCCAGCATGCACTGGCCTGGTTGGGAGCTCAGCGGGATTTCCATGTCGGCAAAGGCCAGCGCCCGTTTGGCGGGCGGCACGAAGTCTTCACGTTTGACCACGGCCAGCAAGGAAAGGACCTGACTGTCCAGCACTTCCCAGGGGCGGATTTGCTGCTCGATCATGTTGAAGCGGGCTTGTTCGTAGTTCATGGGGGTGCCTGTGAAATAGCAGTGGAGTAAGTACGGGTAAACCTGTAATTTTAGCGGGGGGGCACTGCAGCAGCAGGCTGGGCGGGGCGCGCGGCGAAACGCCGTTTGAACCACTGGGCCAGGTCATCGAGGTAGCAGTAAGTCACTGGCACCACAACCAGCGTCAGCAGCGAGGAGGTGATCACGCCACCGATCACGGCCTGGCCCATGGGCGCGCGCTGCTCGGAACCTTCGGTCAACGCAAAAGCCAGCGGCACCATGCCGAAGATCATGGCCAGAGTGGTCATCAGGATGGGGCGCAGCCGCACGCGGGCGGCCGTCAGCAGGGCTTCGCTGCGTTCCATGCCCGGGATGCGGCGGCCGTCCGTGTCGGTCCGGTCTTCCCTCATGCGGATCGCAAAGTCCACCAGCAGGATCGCGTTTTTGGTGACCAGGCCCATCAGCATCACCACGCCGATGATGGAAAACATCGACAAGGTCGAGCGGAACAGCAGCAGCGCCAACACCACGCCGATCAGCGTCAGCGGCAGTGAGGTCATCAGCGCAAGCGGCTGCAGGAAACTCTTGAACTGGCTGGCCAGGATCATGTAAATGAACAGAATGGCCAGCACCAGCGCCGAGATCGCATAACCGAAGGATTCGGCCATGTTTTTGGTCGAGCCGCCAAACTGATAGCGGTAGCCCGGCGGAAAGCTGATGCCGTCCAGCGCTTTGCGAATGTCGCCGGACACTTCGCCGGCAGAGCGGTTGTAGACGTTGGCATTGATCGCCACTTCACGCGTCAAGTCGCGCCGGTTGATCTGGTTGGGACCAGTTGCTTCCCGGATGGTGGCCAGCTGGCCCAGGCGCACGGTGCGTGCCGAGCCGTCGGCATTGCTGCCGATGGCACTGCTCAGAAAGGGCAGGCGCTCCAGGTCTTGCGGCGCGTTGCGCGCATCGGGCGAGAGCCGCACGTTCACGTCATAGGTCTGGTCGTCGGGCGCGCGCCAGTTGCCCACCGTTTGCCCTGCCACCAAGGTGCGCAACGGGCCGGCGATCTGCGACACGCTCAGCCCCAGGTCAGAGGCCGCATCGCGCTTGACATTGATTTCGATGGTCGGCTTGTCGGGTTTGAGGCTGGAGTCCAGGTCCACCAGACCGGGGATGGCGATGATGCGTTCCGTCGCCAGCCGGGTCAGCCGTTCCAGCTCCTTGAGGTCGGGGCCTTGCAGTGAAAATTCCACCTGCTTGTTGCCGCCGACGGAGTCGAGCAGGCCGACGTGGGTAACGGTGATGCCGGCCACCTGCTTGAGCCGCTCGCGCAGTACGCCTGACAGCTCATCCACACTGCGACTGCGCGCCTTGCGGTCCACCAGCCGTATGTAGATGCTGGCGTACATCTTGCCCTGGGCATTGCCGGTGTTGATGGTAGACAGGGTGTATTTCACTTCCGGAAACTCGCGCACGATGGATTCCACCTGGGCGGCCTTGGCTTCGGTGGCTTCGAGCGAAGAGCCGACCGGCGTGTAAAAGTTCAGCGAAGTCTCCGAGAAGTCGGCCTTGGGCACAAACTCCGTGCCCAGCAGAGGCACCATGAAGATGCTGGTGACGAAGATGACCATTGCCAGCGCCAGTGTTGCCAGCTTGTGCAGCAGCGACCAGCGCAGGATGCGCTGGTAGGTCTCGGCCAGCGAATCGGTGGCGCGTTCAAACCAGGCCGTCACCCGGCCTATGGTCTTGTCATAAAAACTCACCGGCGCGTGGTGTTTGCCATGCGCCTCTATGCTGGGGTCGTGCCAGAT
The DNA here is from genome assembly GCF_013817205.1 of Polaromonas sp. Classification (GTDB taxonomy): domain Bacteria; phylum Pseudomonadota; class Gammaproteobacteria; order Burkholderiales; family Burkholderiaceae_C; genus Polaromonas. Next base: position 6,689 of record NZ_JACDDD010000008.1, on the reverse strand, counting down.
GCTCGACAGCATGGGGTCCAGCGTGAAGCTGACAAACATCGAGATCAGCACCGCCGCCACGATGGTGATGCCGAATTCATGGAAGAACTTGCCGATGATGCCGCCCATGAAACCGATGGGCAGAAACACCGCAACGATGGAGAAGGTGGTAGCCAGCACCGCCAGCCCGATCTCTTGCGTGCCGTCCAGCGAGGCCTGAAAGGGTTGCTTGCCCATCTGCACGTGGCGCACGATGTTCTCGCGCACCACAATCGCATCGTCGATCAGCAGGCCCACACACAGGCTCAGCGCCATCAGCGTGATCATGTTGATGGTGAAGCCGAAGATGTTCATGAACAAAAACGTGCCGATGATGGATATCGGCAGGGTCAGGCCGGTGATGACCGTCGAGCGCCAGGAGTTCAGGAACAAAAACACGATCAGCACCGTCAGCAACGCGCCTTCGATCAGCGTGCGGCGCACGTTCTCGACAGCGACGCGAATCGGGCGCGAACCATCGGAGATCAGTTCCAGCCGCGTGCCTGCAGGCAGCTGCGCCTGCATGTCCTTGATGGCCTGGTTCAGGCCGTCCACCACCGCGATGGTGTTTTCGCCTTGGGCTTTTTGCACGGTCAGCAGCAGCGTGCGCTGGCCGTTGTACAGCGCCAGGCTTTCGACCTCCTGCGAGCCGTCGCGCACGGTGGCGACCTGGCTGACCGTGATGGCCGTGGCGGCGCCGCTGCCCGAGGCCTTGCGCGCCACGATGATGTTGCCAAAGTCCTCGGGCCGCTTCATGCGGGCGTCGATCTTGACGACACGCTCCTGCGCCATCGAGCGGATGGCACCGACCGGCAGATCCTGGTTTTCACTGCGCACTGCATTGGCGACCTGGTCGGCGGTGATGCCCAATGCTTCCATGGCCTGGGGCTTGAGGTAGATGTTGATTTCGCGCTTGCTGCCACCCACCAGACTGACGGCGCCGACGCCGCGCACGTTTTCCAGCCGCTTTTTAAGCACCTGATCAGCCCAGTTGGTCAGTTCCACTGCAGTCGGGACGGCCGTTGTGGCGCTTGTGCCCGCTGCAGCCGGCAGCACGGCTACCGACCAGATGGAACGACTGGCGGGGTCAAAACGCAGCACGCGCGGTTCCTTGACTTCGCTGCGCAGCAGCGGGCGCAGCGAGGCGATTTTTTCGCGTACGTCCTCAGCCGCCTTGCGCCCGTCAATATGCAGCTGGAACTCGATGATGACCACCGACATGCCTTCATAGCTGCGCGAAGTCAGTGCGTTGATGCCGGCGATCGAATTGACGCCTTCCTCGATCTTTTTGGTGACCTCACTCTCGACGATTTCGGGCGAAGCGCCGGGGTATTCGGTGGTCACGACAACCACCGGAAGGTCGATGTTGGGGAACTGGTCCACCTGCAAACGCTGATAGGAAAACAGGCCCAGCACCACGATGCCGAGCATGACCATGGTGGCAAATACCGGGTTTTGCAGGCTGACGCGCGTGAACCACATGGGCGTTAAAGAGCTTTTGGCGACGAGGCTGACGGTGTTGCCGGCGCGGCCCAGGCCGGTGCCTGGGTGAACTTCACCGCCGTGCCTTCGCGCAGGCTGCCGACAGCACCCCGCAGCACCACCGCGTTTTCAACCAGGCCCTTGATGGCGACCATGGGTTCACCGCCGGAAACGTCGCTGCCGCGCACGCCAGGCTCGACCGGCTTGTGGACGATCTGATTGTTTTCCACCACCTGCACATAGGGCGCGGGTTTGTCCGTGCGCACCGCGCTGACCGGCACCGTCAGCACAGCGGCGCGCGCCGTGCCCAATGTGCCCTGCGCGAACAAGCCCTGGCGCAAGCCCGACGTTCCGGCGCTGTTGTCGATGGACAGGTAGACCAGCACACTGCGGCTGCCGGCCTGCGCGCTGGGGTTGATGCGGGCCACGGTGGCGGTGACGGTTTGCGTTGTGCCCTCGATTTGCAGCGTGGCGGTCTGGCCCGGCCGCACTGACACCGCGTCGGCTGCGCTCAGGCTGGCTTCAAGTTCAAGACGGCTCAAGTCAACAATTTCCAGCACCCGGGCGTCCACGCCGACCCGCTCACCGGGCTGCGCCAGCCGCTGCGCGACCTGACCTGACAGGGGCGCGCGCAACACCGTGTCGTCCAGCGATTTTTTTGCCACAGCAACGGCAGCCAGCGCGGCGTTGTGGTTGGCCTTGCCGGCGTTGAGACTGGCCTGCGAGGCGTCGAGCGCGGTTTTGGAGATGAAGCCCTGGTTCACCAGCGCCTGGTTGTTGTCGAACTGGCGCTGCACGATGTCGATCTGCGCCCGGGCTGCATCGGCCTGCTGCTCGGCCTGCATCACGCGCGCCTGGTACTCGCTGGCCTCCACCCGCGCGACCACCTGGCCGGCCTTGACGGTGTCGCCTTCGCGCGCGGTCAGGCCCTGCAGCTCGCCCGCCACACGTGCCTTGACATAGGCCGAGTTGATGGCTTTGAGCGGGCCCGATAGCGCCAGTCCCTGGCTGATCTCGCGGGTTTTCGCCTGCACCACATCGCTGGCGGCCAGCTCCACGGCGGTCTGGGCCCTGGCGGTGCTGGTGGCCGTCAGTGACTGCTGTTGCGCCCGGCGCGCTGACAGGGCGCCGAAAACCGCCGCTGCCAGCAGCAATACGACGAGGCCGGTGAGCGACCACTTCATCCAGGGCTTCATGCCTTGCCTTTCGCAGGTTTGCCGGCGGCGGGCTGAACCGACAGGCCATAGAGAATGGTTTCCACCTGGGCGGCGAGATACTTTGCAGCATTGCCGGGCAGTGTGGGGTCGCCGCAGGTGCCGGCTGAATGTTTGCTGAGCACCAGAAAAACCATGGGCGCGATCACGCTGTAGATGGCGTAGTCCAGGTCCAGGGGGCGAAACTCGCCGCGGTCGATGCCGCGCTGCATGATGCGGCGAATCAGCGTTTGGCCGGGTTGAATCACTTCCTGCTGGTAGAAGGCGTTGATCTCCGGGAAGTTGCCGGCCTCGCTCATCATGAGCTTGGTGATGCCCGAGGCGCGGGTGGCGCCAACGCGCTCCCACCAGGTGTTCATGCAGTAGCTCAGCATCTCGGCGGCGGTGCCTTCAAAAGTCTCGAACTCTTCGTTCCATTCCTTGAAGCGGCCCGAGATGTTTTCCCGCACCACGGCCTTGAAGAGTTCTTCCTTGCTCTGGAAGTAGAGAAACAGCGTGCCCTTGGAGACGCCGGCGCGGGCGGCCACTTCCTCGGCGCGTGTCGCGGTAAAGCCCTTTTCGACAAACAGGTCGAGCGCCGCGTCCAGCAGTTCGCCGGGACGCGCCTCTTTGCGCCGCTCGCGTTTGGCCGACAAGGTCGCGGTTTTGTCGTGGATGAATTTGGAGATGGACATGAATTACTGACTAGCTGGTTAGCAATGTAGCTAGTTGCCGTTTGTCCGTCAAGCCGACGCTATGAGGCTGGGGCCTTGTGCATGCCAGGTGGGCGGGTAAAGCTCAGGTAAAGCGCTGCACCAGCAACCCCAGCCACTCCTTGATCACGACGCGCGAGGCATCCAGCCCGTTGGCCGAGGGCAACCATTCCAGCACGCCATTGCGGCTGGGCAGGATGAAACCCGTTGGCGCCGGCGTGACGGTGAAGCCGGCGCGTTCGAAGGCCGTGACAGATCGCCCCATGTGCCAGGCATGGGTGACCAGGGCAATCCGCTGAATGTTGTCCTTTTGCATCAGGGGTCTGAGAAGCTGCGCGTTTTCTGCGGTGTCGCGTGACTGGCTGTCGATCCAGCGCAGGCTCATACCGTAATCCTGCAGCGCGGCCCGGCGGGCCACTTCGCCTTCGGGCAGGGTTTGGGCCTCTGCTGCGCCCCAACCCAGGCCACCGGCAAAAGCCACAGGCAAGCCGGTTTGCCGTGCCAGCCAGGCACCGTAACGAAGGCGTGCTGCCGCAGGGGGCGTTGCCTGGGCCTCGCCGTATTCCGGCGCCAGCGGGTGCACGCCGCCGCCCAGCACCACAATCGCCTGCACCGGGCTGGCCTTGAGCGCGGTGACGGTCAGTGGCGCGTATTGCGGCAGCAGGTTTAGCGCCAGCCACACCGCCACCGCATGGCAACTGAGCAGCCACAGCCCCGCAGTCGCCACGAAAGCCAGCAGCAGGCCGGCCGCCCTTCTGCGCGCCGCCAGCAGCAAGCCAAAGCCGAGCAGCAGCAAAAGCGAAGCCGGCGGCAGGACCAGGGCGGTCAGCACGGGTTTCAGTTCACCGAGGGTCATCATTCAAATGCTCTCAAATTAATAGCTGACTACGCCCAACTGGCGGGGGCTGGAGGCCGTTTTGATCATCAAACCGGGCCGCGCTTGGCAAAACAGGGGTTTTCTTGGGCATCGACGCTCCGGGCTCATTTTCCAGGATGATGGCGACTTATTGACATGAAAAGGACGAGCATGGAACAGAACACACCCAACGCCGGGCACGGCGCGGGACCGCAGACCATCACCCTGGGGGGCGGCTGCTTCTGGTGTACCGAGGCGGTGTTTGTGCAGGTGCGCGGCATCGTCGACGTGGAGTCGGGTTACAGCAATGGTCACGTCAACCAGCCCAGCTACGAGCAGGTCTGCACCGGCACCACCGGCCACAACGAGGTCGTCAAGCTGGTCTATGACCCTGAGCAGATCAGCCTGCGCGCGATTCTTGAAATCTTCTTCGTCATTCACGATCCGACCACCCTGAACCGCCAGGGCAACGACAGCGGCACGCAATACCGCAGCGGCATTTATTACTCGACACCTGAGCAAAAACAGGTGGCCGAGGACATGGTCAGCGAGTTGAACCAGCAAAAGCTGTTTGGCAAACCGGTCGTCACCGAGGTGCTGCCGGTGGCCAACTACTCGCCGGCCGAGGACTACCACCAGGACTTCTTCGAGAAAAACCCGGACCAGGGTTATTGCATGGCGGTCGCCGGGCCCAAGGTCGCGAAGTTTCGCAAGACGTTTTCGGAGTACGCGAAGGGCTGAGCGGCGTTCAGGTCCGTCGCCGCGCCATGTAGAACCACTCTTGCCCCGGCTCCGCGCGCGGGTTGGGAAACACCACAAATCCGTCATGCGGCGCCTTGACTTCGACGCCGCTGTGACGCGTGCCGATGAGCTCGCCGGCTGTCACGGCATCAAAGCTGCGCCACTCGCGCGCAAAACGATCGTCTGCGTGTTCGCGATCAGTCACATCGACCAGGCGCAGGATCTCGCGCTCTGTGGATGTCGCTTCCAGCGAAAGCGGCACCATGTTCAGCAAGGCGAGCGTCTGCAAAATCGCGCGACGCGCCACCTCCACCGCCAGCGGGTCATCATGCTGCCCGCATTCGAGCGTCACGCCATAACCGCCGCGTGAGCGCATGTACTCGGTAGTACCGACGCCATAGTTCGGGTTGGTGACCAGCGTTTGTGCACGCGCCGATCCTGCGGCGGATGGCGCTGCTGCACGGCGCGACACACCGCGCGCATAGGTGTCCAGCCAGCCCTCGACAATGCGCGGCGCGCCAGTGCACAGCGCGAGCTGCATTTCGGCTTCCGCCTGGCTGAACGGTTCCAGCGTGCCACTGTTGTTCTGCGGGCCGATCATCACAAACGGTGCGCCGCCGGTGTGGAAGGAATGCAGGTCGAGCAACACATCGTGCGCATCGAGCAGCGGGCACAGCACATTGGCAATCCGGTCCTCGAAGTCCTGCGGAATCGCACTTGGCGCCATGTTGCGATTCAGGTTGCGGTCGCCGGTGCGCTGCTTCAATTGATAAGCCAGCGGGTTGGTGACGGGCACAAAAGTCACCGTGCCGCGTTCGATGGTGAGCCGACTCTGGTTGATGTCCTCCAGCAGTTGCGTGATGGCTTTGGCACCGCAGACTTCGTTGCCGTGGACGGCGCCCAGGACCAGCAGCTTCGGGCCGGGGGCCAGGGCGTGGAAACTGTGGGTGGGGAGGTGGGTGGGGCGCCAAGTAGTTGCTGATGGTGGAGATGGGGCGTTCATGAGGGGCTTATTGTTTTAATGCCAACTTGACGTTAAGGTTGTGGCGGTCAACTTGATTCTCCCCCATCCGCGAGATGGAAGACCGAGTGTGCCCGTCATGCTCTGCAAGTCCCAAGGCCAGTTTTTGTTATGGTCTCGGCGTGTCAATCGTCGAGCATTGATGATTTGGACAATCATGAGCTTGATGATGAGGTTTATAGCGCTTGCATTCATTGCAATCTTTGCTCTCGGCGTGTGGTTCCTGGCCGGACACTACTTCGCGAAATTGTTGCCGTTCTCGAGGGGCTTTGGATTCAACTGGTGATGGGTGCTGTCTGGATCAGTCGGATCAGTGACCGCAGCGTGTGTTGCATCGCCATTTTTGGTAATTCTTTTTGAACGGCGTCGCTGGCTTGCTGCATTCTTCGTGGGTTTGCCGGTGTTCGTGGTTGTGATGGATCCAACCGACTTATCGATAGAGGGGGCGTTTTTGGCTCTCTCGTATTTCGTTTTGCTTATGTTGGGCATGTGGGTTTCGTCGCGCGTTTTGAACTCGGCCTAGCAGGTTACGCAGACGCCGTACTTAGAACCTATCCGTAAATAATATTTACGTCCAATTTGATCTTGCGTAGTGCCATGATGGATGCAGCCAAGTGGTTCAGCGCGACAAAGCTGCGGTCAAGCTTTTCGTATCGCACCAGGAG
>NZ_JACDDD010000076.1 GCF_013817205.1 Polaromonas sp. | reverse complement strand
GCCCAGCAGCATCTGCACCGCGCGCAGGTCGGCGCCGTGGTTCAGCAAGTGCGTGGCAAAAGCGTGGCGCAGGGTGTGGGGCGACAGCGGTGAGTGAATGCCGGAGCGCAGCGCGTACTTTTTGACCAGCATCCAGAACATCACGCGGCTCATGCCGCTGCCGCGTGCGGTGACAAACAAATCGTCAGTCTGCTGGCCCCCCAGGATCTCGGGGCGGGCTTCGGCAAGGTACTGCACGATGGCCTGGCGAGCGACCTGGCCGAAAGGCACGAGCCGCTCTTTGCTGCCCTTGCCCATGACGCGCAGCACACCGTCATTCATGCTGGTGTGAAAGGTCTTGAGCCCGACCAGCTCACTCACGCGCAAGCCGCTGGCGTACATCAGCTCCAACATGGCGCGGTCGCGCAGGCCCAGCGCGGTATCTTCGCTGGGCGCGGCCAGCAGCGCCTCAACCTGGGCCTCAGACAGCAACTTGGGCACACGCAGCGCCTGCTTGGCCGACTGCAGCTTGAGCGTGGGGTCGGCCGTGATTAGGCGCTCGCGCAGCGCCCAGTGAAAGTAGCGCTTGAACACCGTCAGCCGGCGGTTCGCCGAAGTGGCCTTGGTGGCGCTGTGGCGCGCCGAGAAGTAGCCGTGGATGTCGCTCTCGGCCGTGCTGTCCAGCGCCCGCGCGCCCTGCTCCTTCGCGCCCAACCAGGCGGCGTAGAGTGAGAGGTCCCGCCGGTAGGCCGCCAGCGTATTTTTTGAGAGGCCGTCCTCCAGCCACAAGGCGTCGATAAAACTGTCAATGCCGGACTGGCTCTGTGGGTGCATGCCGCGACGATAACAAATACAGCGCCAGCCATCAGATGCTTCGCAAAAAAAACACCCCGCCAGGGGCCAAGCCTGCGGGGTGGGCGTGCGCTGCGGGCGGCTTGCCCGCGCGGCTTAGTCGAGTTTCAGGCCGGCGCTGGTCACCACCTTCTTATAGACCTCAAATTCGGCCTTGATCTGGGCGGTGAACTGCTCGGGCGTGTTGCCAACAATGATGGAGCCGGTGTCTTCAATGCGCTTGCGCACGGCTGGGTCTTGCAAGGCCTTGAGCGCGGCGGCGCTGACCTTGTCCACCACCTCCTTCGGCAGACCCTTGGGACCAGTGATGCCGTAGTAGGCCATGCGGTTGACGGGCTCCAGGCCAACTTCCTTGAAGGTCGGCACGTCAGGCATCGCCGCCAGACGGGTGGGCGCGGCCACCACGATGGGGATCAGACGCTTTTGCTGAATGAAAGGCAGGGCCGAGGGGATGTTGTCAAAAATGATCTGGACCTGGCCGGCCACAGTGTCGTTCAGGGCCGGGCCCGCACCGCGGTAGGGAATGTGCGTGATGAAGGTGCCACTCAGGTTTTTGAACAACTCGGTCTGCAGGTGGCCGATGCCGCCCGTCCCCGACGAGGCGTAGGAGTACTTGCCGGGATTTTTCTTGAGTTCAGCAATAAACTCTTTGTAATTGCGGGCCGGAAAGCTGGGGTGTACCGCAATGATGTTGGGCGTGGCCGCAATGTTGATGATGGGTGTGAAGTCCGTCAGCGTGTTGTACGGAATCTTGGTGTTGATGGCCGGATTGGCGGCCGTGGTCGACACCGTGGCCATACCCAGCGAATAACCATCGGGTGTTGCGCGGGAGGTTTCCAGAGCGCCAACGACGCCACCGCCGCCTGCCTTGTTTTCAACAACGACGTTCTGGCCGAGTGCCTTGCCCAGCGGCTCGGCGATCACCCGCGCGACGATGTCGGTGGTGCCGCCGGGTGCAAACGGCACCTGCAGTTTGACGACCTTGTTGGGATAGGCCTGGGCAAAGGCCGAACCCGCCGCGACGGTGGCCAGCGTCAGCGCGGAGAGGGAGAGCAGATAACGACGTTGCATGGCTAGCTTCCTTGGTAAAAAAAACAATGACTTATCCTAAGCGCAAGCAAGGTGCTCGCTTGTTGTGGATAACGCATAAGGGCAAACCCCGAGCGTTGCGGGGTTTCGGGTTATTCTCAACGGGTGAACTACGCGCCGCTTCTTTTCCCCGATTTCTCCCTGATCCTGTGTGGCTATCTTGTGTGCCGTTACACCGCCCTGAACCGCACAGTCTGGCAACAGGTCGAAAGCCTGGTCTATTACTTATTGTTCCCGGTCCTGCTGTTTCACTCCATCGTCAGGAGCCCGCTGGACCTGGGCGCGGCCTCCAGCCTGATTGCCGCCGGGCTGACCATGGGCGTGCTGGGCATTGCCCTGGCTTACTCACTGCCCTACTTGCCCTGGTTGGGTGCACACATCGACAGGCGCGAACACGCTGCGAGTGCGCAAGTCGCCTTCCGTTTCAACTCATTTATCGCGCTGGCACTGGCCGAACGCCTGGCAGGCGCCGAAGGTTTGCTGCTGATCGCCGTGCTGATCGGCGTCTGTGTGCCGCTGTTCAATGTGGGCGCGGTGTGGCCCATGGCGCGCCATGGCAACACCGGCTTTGTGGGCGCGCTGGTGCGCAACCCGCTGATCATCGGCACTGCCAGCGGGCTGGCTGCCAACTTGCTGGGTTTTCAGATGCCGGACTGGCTGGAGCCCACCGTCACCCGCATAGGTGCGGCCTCACTGGCGCTGGGGCTGATGGCCGCAGGCGCCGGCCTGCAGTTTGGCCCGCTTGCGACGGCGAAAACCCTGGCGGTGTCCTTGCTGGCGATTCGCCATCTGTTCATGCCGTTGATCGCACTGGGCCTGTCCTTGGTGTTCAGGCTGTCGCCGGTGCAGACCACGGTGCTGCTGGCCTTTTCAGCGCTACCGACCGCCTCGAGCTGTTATGTGCTGGCCGCACGCATGGGCTACAACGGCGCGTTTGTGGCCGGTCTGGTCACGCTCTCGACCCTGCTGGGTATCGTCAGCCTGCCGTTTGCACTGGGATTGCTCCGTTAGCACTCACTGGCGGGTGGCGTTAGGGAAGAACAGTTGTTCGCCGCCAATCTTGTAGCTGGCGATGACTGACTGGCCGGCCGGTGAAATCACCCAGTCGACAAACTTCTGCGCCTCTGCAAGTTTGACCTGCGGGTGTCTGGCCGGATTCACCACCATCACGCCGTACTGGTTGAACAGGCGTGTATCGCCCTCGACCAGCACCACCAGATCCCCCCGGTTCTTGAAGCTGAGCCAGGTACCGCGGTCGGTCAGCACATAGGCATTGGTCGAGGAGCCGATGTTGAGCGCTGGGCCCATGCCGCAGCCGCAGGCCTTGTAGTTCGCAAATGCCGGGTTGTTAACGCCGGCGTTTTTCCAGTAGCGCAATTCGGCCGCATGGGTGCCGCTTTTGTCGCCGCGCGAGACGAAATTGCCATTGGCCGCATTGATCTTCTTCAGGGCTTCGACGATGTCCTTGCCTCTGGTTTTCGCCGGGTCGGCGGCCGGGCCAACCAGCACGAAGTCGTTGTACATCACCGGGAAGCGCTTGATGGCAAAACCATCGGCCACGATTTTTTCTTCGGCGGCCTGGTCGTGCACAAACAGCACATCGGCGTCACCCCGACGGCCCATGTCGATGGCCTGGCCGGTGCCCAGGGCCACCACCTTGATGGTGATGCCGCTGGTCTGCCTGAAGGCCGGCAGCAAGGTGCCGAACAGACCAGACTGCTCGGTCGAGGTGGTCGAGGCCATCACGATGGTGTCAGTGTGTGCTATCGAAACAGTAGCTGTCAGCACAATAGGGACGAGGGCTGCAGCCCTGAAAGCCTTGGAAATTATGGCGACGAAGCTCATGCAAGCTCTCCTTTGAGAAAAATCTCGACTTCATGCGGCAACGGCCCGTTGAAAAAGTCATGGGTGGGCAGGTCGGCCAGCAGCCGACCCTGCTCCAGGTAGATCACGCGGCTGGCCAGGCGCTTGACCTGGCCGAGGTTGTGGCTGCTGAAGATCAGTGTCATGCCTGCCTCTGCGAACCCGGCCATCAAGGCCTCAACCTCGCGTTTGGCGGCTGGGTCCAGGCTGGCCGTGGGTTCATCAAGCAGCAACACATCGGGCTGCAATGCCCAGGCCCGCGCCAGCGCCAGCCGTTGCTGCTGCCCGCCCGACAGCGCCTTGGCATTGCGCTGCGCCAGCGGCAACAGGCCGACGCGCTCGAGCCCGCACAAGGCCTGTGTTTTGGCCTCTTTCCAGGCGACGCCCTTGAGCCACAGACCCAGCGCCACGTTGGCCTGGGCGCTGGCGCGCAGCATGTAGGGGTGCTGGAACACCATGGCCTGGCGCGCTGCGGCATCGACGCGCAGGCTGCCGGTGCCGGGCCGCACCAGCCCGTGCAGGGTGCGCAACAGGGTGCTTTTGCCGCTGCCGTTGGAGCCGACCAGCGCCACGCGTTCCCCGGCCTGGATGCGCAGCCCACAAGCCTTGAGCGCCTGCACCTTGCCGTAAGACACACCCACGGCTTTCAATTCAAACAGCGGTTTCATTCGCCGCCTCCCCGGGCCTGCAGCCGGGCACCATCAGGCAAGGGCGCTTGGTCGTCCAGCCGCTCGCGCCAGCGCCGCACCAGTGCAATAAGCACGTTGAGCAGCAGCACCACCGCCAGCAGCAGCAGCCCCAGCGCCAGCGCCAGTGGCAAATCGCCTTTGCTGGTTTCCAGCGCAATCGCCGTGGTCATCACACGCGTGAAGCCGTCGATGTTGCCGCCCACCACCATCACCGCGCCGACCTCCGAGATGGCGCGCCCGAAGGCAGCGATCAGCACCGTCAGCAAGGTGTAGCGCTCGTCCCACAGCAGCAGCAGGCTGCGCATGCCCTTGCCCGCGCCCAGCGACTGGAACTGCTCACCATGCAGGCGGTCGGCGTCCTCGATGGTCTGGCGCACCAGCGCCGTGACCACCGGCAGCACCAGCACCGTCTGCGCCAGCACCATGGCCTTGAAGGAAAACAGCCAGCCCAAAAAACCCAGCGGACCGGAGCGCGACAGCAGCAGGTAAACCCCCAGTCCGACCACCACCGAAGGCAATGCGAGCAAGGTGTTGAGCACAGTCAGCACGACGTCGCGGCCGCGAAACCGCGCCACGCCCAGCCAGGCGCCCAGCACCAGGCCCGCGCTGCAGGCCAGCAGACAGGCCGAGGCGCTGACAGCCAGTGACCTCAGCACAATGCTGCCGAGGAGGGGGTCGAAAGAAGTGATCAGCAAAAAAGCGGTGCTGATGCTGTCAGAGAAAGTGTTCATGAGGTCCGGCAAAGGAGTGCCTATCCTAGGGGCGGCCACGGCATCGGGCCATCGGGGATCACGAGCTATGAAGCGCCCTGCATAGGTAGCGCAACAGGCAGCGGCGCTGCGCCCATAATCAATGACACCCCACCATGCACAAAGTCGAACTCTCTTACCTGCTGTCCCCCGAACGCGGCAAGGATGCGCTGATCCGCAACCCGCTGATGGACTTGCTGCACGCGGTGCGAGAGCAGGGCTCGATCTCAAAATCGGCGCGCGCGCTGGACCTGTCTTACCGCCACGTCTGGGGCGCGCTCAAAAAATGGGAGCAGACGCTGGGCCGAACGCTGATCGTCTGGGACAAGGGCCAGCGCGCCCAGCTCACCGAGTTCGGCGAGAAGCTGCTGTGGGCCGAGCGCCAGGCCCAGGCCCGGCTGGCGCCGCAGATCGAGGCCTTGCGCGGCGACATCGAACGCGCGTTTTCCACCGCCTTCGACGACAACGCGCATGTGTTGACGCTGTACGCCAGCCATGACGCCGCGCTGAGCGCGCTGCGCGACGATGCCGCCACGCGCGGCTTGCACCTGGACATCCGCTTCATGGGCAGCGTGGACGCGATTGCCGCGCTCAACAGCGGGCGCTGCATGATGGCCGGCTTTCACACGTTGGACCGGCCAGGCAGCACGTCGCTGGCAGCACGCAGCTATCGCCACCTGCTCAAGCCGGGTCAACACAAACTCATCGGCTTTGCGCACCGCAGCCAGGGCCTGATCGTGGCCAAAGGCAACCCACGCCGTATACGCCAACTGGCTGACCTGCAGCAGCCCGACCTGCGCTATATCAACCGCGCCGAAGGCACCGGCACCCGCGTGCTGCTCGACGAGTTGCTGGCGGAGGACGGGCTGGGCACCGCAAGCCTGCGAGGCTACGACACGCAGGAGCCGTCACACACCGCCGTCGCGCAGGCCGTGGCCAGCGGCGCGGCCGATGCCGGTCTCGGCATCGAAGCAGCTGCACGCGAAAAAGACCTGGACTTCGTGCCTCTGGTGCAAGAGCGCTATCACCTGGTGTGCCTGAAGTCCGCGCTGCCGCAGGCGCCGGTGCAGGCGCTACTGACCGAGTTGCAAAGCGCGGCCTGGCAAACCACCCTGGCCGCCCTGCCCGGCTACGGCTGCGAACACGCGCAGAGTGGCCAGGTGCTGTCGCTGAGGGCGATGTTGCCGTGGTGGAATTACCGGAAGGTCAAGGCTTCGCATGCTTCGGAGTGATTTTGGGCTCCACCCCCCGGCGGACGAGGGATGGCAGCTATGGAAATCATAGCGAACGCTGAATTTCCCCAGCTTCCTGGCCCGCCAGCAAGCCGGGTCTCGCTCGAACTCGCCTTCGGCTCAGACAATCGCGATCCCTGATCCGCTTTGACCTGCGCTCCTCGGCCCAGCCCGACGGGTGGGGGAATCCAAATTCGGGGACAAACATCCGGAGCAGAAGAAGCGCGCAGCGCTTCTTCTGCGGGAATCCCAACAGACCATCATGTTTGCACGCGAGCGCAGCGCACGCGGCCACATGAAGTCCCCCTCCATCGCCCAGCGGGGCGAGGGAGGGGCTAGGGGAGGGAGTGGGGAGTTAGCTCCTACCGACAGAAACGCAAACCGGGGACGCAGCGTGACGCCAGATTAACAAATAAATCCGCCTCTAACCCCGTCCAACAAGCCCTGCTAGCTATCAAAGAGATAGCGCTACAAAGCACAGGAACGAAACCCACAGAAGATGTCATCCCGCTCAGGCAGATAAAAATTCCGGTACTTCGGATGTTTCATGCGCGCCCGCGTCGCCATGGACGCGCCGCGCAGCACCTTGTGCGTACCAAACCAGGGCTGCGAATACTCGGCATAGGGGTGCGGCTTGAAACCCGGGTGGGGCCGAAAGCTGCTGCCCATCCACTCCCAGACATCGCCCCATCGGAAACCGCGCCGCGCTGCACTGTGCGCCGCGACCTCCCACTCGACCTCAGCCGGCAGGCGGCGGCCGGCCCAGCGGCACCAGGCGTCGGCTTCCCACCAGCTCATGTGCATGGCCGGCTGGTTGCCCAGCATGCGCATGGCCTGGCCGAAGCGGGTCTGCATCACTGCGCCGCTGGTGATGCCGATCTGCTCGACATAACGCGGGCCACGCCGCCCCTCGCTGGCCGAAACCGCCTGCAGCCAATCCCAGCCGGCAGGTTGCCAGAGCTCGGGGCGGTCGTAGCCGCCGTCGTCGACAAACTCCACAAACTGCGCCCAGCTCACGGGCTGGGCGTCGATCTCGAACTCGGGCACGCTGACCACATGCTGCGCCAACTCATTGTCGAAAACAAACCCTGGCGCTGCGGGTGACCCCAGCTTCCATTCGGTGGCCGGCACCAGCAGCGGCTCGCGCAAATTCATGGGTGGCGGCGTGAATGCATGCAGCAGCGGCTTGTCCAGCGCCAGGCCCAAGGTCTGCGCGGTATAGGTCAGGGCCTCGGCATGCATGTCTTCGTGGAACAGGCAAAGGCGGTAAAAATACAGTGCGTCGTCGTCCTCATCGGCCTTTTCAAGCAGCTCCAGCGTGCTTTCCAGCGTGTCCAGCAGCCAGGCGCGACAAGCGCCTACCCCCGGCAGGTCCAGGCTCCAGCGGGTGGCGTGCGGCACGCGTGACGAGTCCCACCAGCGATCAGCGTTCGGCTCGATAGAGGCCAGGCGCGCATGGGCTGGTTCAGCCTGCAGGCCCCGGGCGCGCTGCATGTTGCGACCAATCCACCATTCCTGGAACCAGCCCACGTGGCCCATCTCCCAAAGCGGGGGGTTGAGCACCGGCAGCCGGGGTACGACAAAACCGCAACCCTCCAGCGCCTGCTGGTACTGGCCGAACAGGCGCAGCGTGTGGTTGCGCGCGTCCATCAGCGCCAGTGACAGCAACTCTTTGCCGGCACCCCGCATCAGGGACGAATCGATCATGCCGTTGACAGACGTCGATGCGGAATGCGGCGCCGAATCGGGCGCAGTGTCTGAAGCCAAAACAGGTCATCCTGGTGAGCCCGGCTTTGAGCAAAAACCAACAGCGGCCATGGCAGGCCGGGCATGTGTTGCCAGAATAGCAGAGCGGCGCCGCCTGCGGCAGACAGTGCCCCATGTTGCCAAAAACCGAAAAACCTGTCCGTCATGACCTGTCAGCGGGCGCCATGTGCCGGCTGTCACCCCGTGCGCACTTTTGTGGCAAATTCCGCAGCTCCGGCATAGACTGCGGCGTTCGTTAATGCCCGTCCCTTCAGCCGGTACGCCATGTATGACCACCAACGCGAAACCCTCTACCGAAGACCTGGACGTGAGCATCATGGACCTGAGTCCACTGGCCTGGGTGCTCGATGAGCTCCGCAAGTCGCTGGACAACGCCGGCAAGGCACTCAAACGTTTTGTACGCGAGGCAGAGCAGGCCCAGGGCGAAGAACTGGCGGCACTGGACGCCAGCCAGTTGCGCCAGGCCCGCCAGCAGCTGCACCAGGCGGCGGGCGCACTCGACATGGTCGGCATGACCGCGCCGGCATTGATACTGCGCACCATGGAAAGCGGGGTGCAGCGCTTCATCCAGTCACCCGCCCTGTGCACCGACGAAAGCAGCGACAAGATCGAGATGGCCGGCCTGGCGCTGACGGCCTACCTTGAGGACGTGATGGCGGGCAAGCCGGTCTCAGCGGTTTCGCTGTTCCCGCAGTACCGGGACATCCAGGGCCTGGTCGGCGCAGGCCGCGCGCACCCGGCGGATCTCTGGATGTTTGAATGGCGCTGGCTGGAGCCGGAGCTGCCTGTTACCGTCGGCCCCACGGCCTACGGCGATGCAACAAGACATTCACTGGACCGGCTGACGCTCAAACTGGTACGCAGCGCAGACGCCAGCGCCGCGCAAAACCTGTGCGACATGTGTCTGGGCCTGGCGCAAACCGACACCGGGGTCGAACTCAAGACTTTCTGGAAAATTGCCGCGGGCTTTTTTGAAGCGCTGGCGCTGCGCCTGCTGAAGGTGGACGTGTACGCAAAGCGGGCGATCCTGCGCATCTTGCTGCAGTACGCGAACCTGGCGCGTGGCATGCCGCATGCGTCGGACCGCCTCGCGCAGGACCTGCTGTTTCTCTGCACGCAAGCCGTCGCTGCGCGCGCCAGCGATGCGCCGGTGCTGTCGGCGGTGCGCGCAAGTTATGGCCTGGAACGCTTTCAGCCGGTTGACTATGAGGCCCCGCAGTTCGACCGCTTTGCCCCGGCGCTGATCACCCAGGCCCGCAAGCGGATCGGATCTGCCAAGGAAAGCTGGTCGTCGGTGACTGCCGGTGACCTCTCCCGCTTCAAGGTGGTCAGCGACCAATTCAGCCTGGTGACCGATTCACTGGTCAAGCTGCACCCACCGAGCGAGCTGCTGGCACAGGCGCTGACGCGCGTGATCGAGGCGACTGCTGTTTCAAGGCAAGCCCCATCGCCGGACCTGGGCCTTGAAGTCGCTACCGCACTGCTTTATCTGGAAGCGGCCTTCGACGACCTGGACCCGAAAGACACGCAGCTTACGGTCCGCAGCAACCGCCTGGCGCAGAGGCTGGACAGCGCCCGCGCCGGCCAGGAGCTGGCGCCAGACTCCTGGATGGAAGCGCTGTACCGACATCACAACGACAAGCAAACCATGGAAAGCGTGGTGAACGAACTGCACAGCCTGCTGGTCCATCTTGAAACCTCACTGGACAGCTATTTCCGCACGCCGGAAAACAAAAACCTCCTGAGCGACGTGCCCGGGCAACTGGAACGCATGCGCGGCGTGCTGGCCGTGCTGAACCTGGAGCAGGCTGCGCTGGCAGTGGCCCATATGCGCGAACTCGTGGAGCAGATGCTGCAGACTGCGATCACCGCGCAGGAAGCCCGTGCGGCCGGTACCTTTGACCGCCTGGGCAACAACCTGGGCGCCCTGAGCTTCCTGATCGACATGCTCAACTACCAGCCGGCGCTGGCGCGAAAAAACTTTGTTTACGACGCGGCCAAAGGAGAACTGCGGGCCCGGACCACCGAGATCGAACCCCAAACCTGACGAGCGCATTTTTTTGGAGCCTGACGCTGGCGCCGTGTTGGCACCTTACTGGTGCCTGCTACGGGATAATACCGTCACAAAGCTGTCAGCTTGCCTTCTATAGTCCTCTATAGAATCCGTTCCGCGCCACTCTGCATCCGGCAGTCCTTCCGTGGAGGGCCTGCCGGTTAGTTTTTATGCGCGGACTCTTTTTCCTGGAGACACCATGCAAGCTCTTCTCGCCCTGTCCCGTCTGATTGACAAAATCAGCATCGGGATTGGCTATCTCACCATGTGGCTGATTCTGGCCACCACCCTCATCAGCGCCGGCAACGCCATCGTGCGCAAAGCTTTCGACACCAGCTCCAACGGGCTGCTGGAAATCCAGTGGTACCTGTTTGCGGCGGTGTTCATGCTCGGCGCGGGTTACGGGTTTTTGCGCAACTCGCATGTGCGCATCGACTTCATCTCGTCGCGGCTGTCCGACCGAACCCGCAACTGGATCGATATTTTTGGCATCGTGTTTGTGCTGATTCCGTTTTGCATCCTGCTGATCACCCTGAGCTGGCCTTTCTTCGAGAACGCCTACACCAACGGTGAAATGTCGCAGAATGCCGGTGGCCTGATCCGTTGGCCGGTATACCTGCTGGTGCCCGTGGGTTTCGTGCTGCTGATGCTGCAGGGGCTGTCGGAGCTCATCAAGCGCATCGCTTTCCTGCGGGGATTGATCGACGACCCGATTGGCGGCGAATCGGCCAAATCGGACGAACAAAAACACGTTGAAGAGCTGGAGCGCATTGCCGCTGCCCGCCTGGCTGGAGAGAAATAAATGGAAGCCACTTTTCTCGCACAGAATTTTGTGCCGCTGATGTTCGCAGGCTTGTTCTTGTTGCTGCTGACCGGCTTTCCAGTGGCCTTCGGCCTGGCCGCCACCGGCCTGGCCTTCGGCTTTATCGGCATGGAAGCGGGGCTTTTCCCGGCCACCTTGTTCCAGGCACTGCCGTCGCGCATTTTCGGCATCATGCAGAACGACACGCTGCTGGCCATTCCCTTCTTCACCTTCATGGGCATCATCCTGGAACGCTCGGGCATGGCTGAGGACTTGCTTGAAACCGTAGGCCAGGTGTTTGGCCCACTGCGCGGCGGTCTGGCGATTGCCGTGATTCTGGTCGGTGCGTTGCTGGCCGCGACCACCGGCGTGGTTGCCGCCGCGGTGATCTCCATGGGCCTGATCTCCCTGCCCATCATGCTGCGTTATGGCTACAGCCGCGTCATCGCTACCGGGGCCATCACCGCCTCGGGCACCTTGGCGCAGGCCATTCCACCATCCCTGGTGCTCATCGTGCTGGCTGACCAGCTGGGCCGCTCTGTCGGCGACATGTATGCCGGCGCCCTGATACCGGGCCTGCTGCTGGTGGGCCTGTACATCCTGTTTATCGTGATGGTGGCCTTGTTCAAGCCGGCCCTGGTGCCGCCGCTGCCGCCAGAGGCGCGTATCTACAAAGAGGGCAACGGCGCCTCTGGCCACAAGTCCCTGCTGTTTCTCGTACTGTTGTGTGCAGCGGCCGGTGTCGCCTGGGCCCAGGTTCACAACACGCTGCTGACCGCTTGGCTTGCGCGCCCCCTGCCTGCCGCCAAGGATGAAGTCGTCATTTTGTCCATGACACTGGCCTCGCTGCTCGGCCTGGCGCTGGCCATTGTCAACCGCGTGACGGGCATGGGCCTGCTGTCCAGGCTGGCCGAGCGCGTAACCTTTGTGCTGATGCCACCGCTGATCCTGATCTTCCTGGTGCTGGGAACCATCTTTCTGGGCGTCGCCACACCCACCGAGGGTGGCGCCATGGGGGCTTTGGGCGCGCTGATTCTGGCCATCGGCAAGCGCCGCTTGAGCATGCCTTTGCTCAAACAGGCGCTGGAAAACACGGCCAAGCTCGCCTCTTTTGTGCTGTTCATTTTGATCGGCTCCACCGTTTTCAGCTTTACCTTCAACGCCGCTGATGGTCACTTCTGGGTGGAAAGCCTGTTCAAAGGTGTGCCAGGCGGTGCCTGGGGCTTCCTGGTCGTAGTCAATATTCTGATTTTCGTTCTGGGCATGTTTATCGATTTCTTCGAAATTGCCTTCATCGTGATTCCGCTGCTGGCGCCAGTGGCCGAGAAAATCTTGCCGGGCTTGGTGCCAGGCATGACTGCCGACGACGCGATGATCTGGTTCGGTGTGATCATCGCGATGAACCTGCAGACCTCGTTCCTGACGCCACCGTTCGGTTTTGCCCTGTTTTACCTGCGCAGTGTGGCGGCAAAATTTGACTACCGTGACCGTGTCACCGGCGCCACCATTCCGGCCGTGACCACTGCCCAGATCTACAAGGGTTCGATTGCCTTCATCATTCTGCAGCTCATCATGGTTGCTTCCATCATGTTGTTTCCGAATCTGGTCACTGGCGGCATCGACAAGGTAGACAAGCTCAATGCCGATCAGGTGCTTGAGCAGTTGCAAATGCCGAAGTCAGAAGAAGAAATCAAGGAAGAAGCCGACGCGGCCGCCGCCCAGCCGGGCGAGCCTAAAGCCGCTGAAGCTGCGGAAGAGGACCCGATGAAAGCGCTGGAGGAAGCGACCAAAAAGGATGCCAAAAAGCCTTAGGTGTGGCATCAAGCTGGTATCTTGAAGAGGCTCGCAGTGCGAGCCTCTTCTCTTTGGGCTTCAGATTACGCCCAAGGCGGACGGACCGCCGCCCGTTCCGCACTTCTGTTCTGGTGACCCCGTTGCGGTTGCGCCGCCAGCACTGGCGGCCTTCTGCCATGGCTACTTCCCGTCAGCCAGCAAGCTGTAACCGCGGCCCGGTGTGCGGCATAGCGATTAAATTCATAGCCTTTTTGTGCTTCATGCATGTGGGCTGGCAGCCAATTTGACCAAACCGCATGGGCTGCATGGGTCTGGCCCGTCCGGCGTCGCCCCAGTGCCCCGAGTGTGATTTGCGCTGCATGCTTGGCGCCCACACTTTGTCACGCTCGCGCAATTGCGTCTGGCCTTGCTCATTGTGACCAGCTCAGTGCCGGCTTGCACCCGCCGCTCTGCGCGCGCGCTGGGCGCACCATAAAAAAACCCCGCCGGAGCGGGGTTTGGACAGGCTGACAGGACTTACAGCTTTTGAGACTGCATGAACTGGTCAAAGCGCGCTTCCGTGAATCTGAACCAGAGGTTCTGGTCTTTGCGGAAAGCAGAGTAGTCAGTGTAAATTTTCTTCCAATCCGGATTGCTTGCATTCAGCTCCGCATAAACTGCCATCGACTCCTTGAAGGCCGCATCCATCACGGGCTTGGGGAATGGCAGAACTTTGGTTTTGGCCGCAACGAGCTGCTTGAGCGCCTCAGGGTTTCTGGCGTCGTACTTGGCCTGCATGTCGGTGTGGGCGTAAGCAGCGGCGGACTCCAAAATGGCCTTGTTCTCGGCGGACAGCTTGTCGTAGGCAGTCTTGTTGACAAACGCGTCCAGCTGCGGACCACCTTCCCACCAGCCGGGGTAGTAGTAGAAGGGCGCAACCTTGTTGAAGCCCAGCTTCTGGTCGTCATACGGTCCCACCCATTCAGCAGCATCAATGGTGCCTTTCTCAAGCGCCTGATAAATCTCGCCGCCGGGAATGTTTTGCGGCACAGCGCCCATGCGGGTGAGAACCTTGCCGGCAAAACCGCCGATGCGCATCTTCAGACCCTTGATATCGGCAACGCTCTTGATCTCCTTGCGGTACCAGCCGCCCATCTGTGCGCCCGTGTTGCCCATGGGGAAGTTGACGATGTTGTACTTGCCGTAAAACTCGCGCATGAGCTTCAGGCCGTTGCCCTGGTACATCCACGCCGTCATCTGGCGGCTGTTGAGGCCAAACGGAATGGCGCACCCCAGAGCGAAAACGTCGTTCACGCCGAAGAAATAGTAGGGCGCGGTGTGGACCATCTCGGTCGTGCCCTTCTGGATGTTGTCAACCATGCCGGCGATGGCAGGCATCAACTCGCCGCCAGGATGCACGGAGATCTGGAACTTGCCACCAGACATCTCGCCCACCTTCTTGGCAAAGGTTTCAGCAGCGCCGTAAATCGTGTCGAGGGCTTTCGGAAAGCTCGATGCGAGGCGCCAGCGAATGGCTTCCTGGGCGTGCACGGCCGGTGCCACGCCAGCGGCCAGCACACCGGCTATGCCGGCATTTTTGATAAGGGAACGACGATCCATGAGTTAACTCCAGGTGATGTTAGGGAACACGGCTTATGGCCGGGCCTTCAACTTTTTTAAGTTGTGCCCGATTGTAAAACTCGCATTTCGCAGCCCAAGGGCGGGTTTTCCCTGCGGAAAATCGTGTTTCGAAGAGACAGTCAGCCAGTTGTCAGCCCGTGACCTTCACAGCTTCTGACTCTGCATGAAACGGTCAAAGGTGGACTCCGTGAAACGAAACCAGAGGTTCTGGTCACCGCGAAAGCGGGCATAGTCCGCATACACCCGGCGCCAATTGGGATTGCTCACCGACAACTCTTCATAGAGCGCCATGGACTCCTTGAACGCCGCGTTCATCACGTCTGCAGGGAAAGGCCTGAGCCGGGCGCCGGCCCCGACAAGCTGCTTGAGCGCCGTCGGGTTCCTGGCATCGTATTTGGCCTGCATCTCCACATGGGCCGCAGCGCTGGCGATTTTCACAATGGCCTTGTTCACGGTGCTCAGGGCTTCCCAGACCTTCTGGTTGATGTACAGGTCCAGCTGCAGGCCGCCTTCCCACCAGCCAGGGTAATAATAGTTGGGCGCGACCTTGTTGAAACCCAGCTTCTGGTCGTCATAGGGCCCGATCCATTCAGCAGCGTCGATGACGCGCTGCTCCAGCGCCTGGTAAATGTCGCCCCCAGGAAGGGATTGCGGCCGCGCACCCATGCGCTCGATGACCTTGCTGGTAAAACCGCCCACCCGGAATTTCAGGCTTTTCATGTCCGCGAGCGAACGGATCTCCTTGCGAAACCAGCCGCCCATCTGCGCGCCGGTGTTGCCGCAGGCAAAGTTGATGATGTTGTAGTCAGCATAAAACTCGCGCATCAGCTTCAGGCCGTTGCCTTCGAAGGTCCAGGCGCTCATCTGCCGGCTGTTCAGGCCAAAGGGAATCGCGCCACCGATGGCAAAGGTCTCGTCCTTGTCCGCAAAATAATAGGGTGCGGTGTGGGCCGCCTCAACCGAGCCACGCCGCACGTTGTCCACCACGTCAAAGGCCGGCATCAACTCGCCGGCCGCATGCACCGAGATTTCGAACTTGCCGCCGGAGACCGCGCGCACATGCTGGGCAAAACTTTCTGCGGCACCGTAAATAGTGTCCAGCGACTGGGGAAAGCTGGACGCCAGGCGCCATCGGACCGCCGTCTGCGCATGTACGGCAGGAGCCACGCCGGCCGCGAGCACGCCAGCGATGCCGGCATGTCTGATCAGCGCTCGACGATTCATGGAAGACTCCGAAAAGGAAGAAACCGGCCGGTGTGGACAAGCACCCATCAGCGAAAGTTGAGATGCATCGCCTTGCCGCGATTGTAAAAAGCGCAAGTCTCGCACTTTCACGGGTTTTCCCGCGCGTCGCGTGGCCGGTTCAGGACACACATTGCGCATCGCGGAGCCTGCGCGCAGAATGCTGCTGCGTTTAGCCCACCGATTTGAGCGCCGGCTTGGGCGCTTTGCCCGATGCCAGTTCAGCGGGAAAACGCGCGTTGATCGCGCGCTCAATACCGTCGGCACTCAGGCCCTGCTGCGCCAGCAAGCTGGCCGGATCGCCGTGTTCAGTGAACTCGTCACGCAGGCCCAAGTGCAACAAGGGCTTGCAAACACCGGCCTGCGCCAGCGCCTCGGCTACCGCGCTGCCGGCGCCGCCCATGACGGCGCCCTCCTCGACCGTCACCAGCGCGTCGTGCTCACCTGCCACCTGCAGCAGCAAGTCCAGGTCCAGGGGTTTGGCCCAGCGCATGTTGACCACGGTCGCGCCAAGCTTTTCCGCTGCCTGCAACGCCGGGTACAGCAGCGTGCCGAAAGCCAGGATGGCGGTGTCCTTGCCCTGGCGGCGAACCTCGCCCTTGCCGAAAGGCAGGGCGTCGAGGTGGGACTGCGTCGCGACACCGGCACCGGCGCCGCGCGGGTAACGCACGGCCACCGGGTGGTTTTGTTCATAGGCGCTGCTGAGCAGCATGCGGCATTCGTTTTCGTCGGCAGGGCAAGCCACGCTCATGTTGGGGATGCAGCGCAGGAAAGGGATGTCGTAGGCACCGGCATGGGTCGCGCCATCGGCGCCCACCAGCCCGGCACGATCCAGCGCAAACACAACCGGCAGGTTTTGCAGCGCCACGTCGTGAATCAGCTGGTCATAACCACGCTGCAAAAATGTCGAGTAAATCGCCACTACCGGCTTGAGGCCTTCACAGGCCATGCCGGCAGCAAAGGTGACCGCGTGTTGCTCGGCAATGCCGACGTCGTAATACCGCTCTGGGAAACGCTGGTGAAACTCGACCATGCCCGAACCCTCGCGCATGGCCGGCGTGATACCGACCAGCCGACTGTCTTTTTCAGCCATGTCGCAGAGCCAGTGGCCAAACACCTGGGTGAAGGTCTGCCGGGCCGGCGCCGTGGACTTCTGCAGCCCCATCGCCGGGTCGAACTTGCCGGGTCCGTGATAGGCCACCGGGTCGGCCTCGGCCAGCTTGTAGCCCTGGCCCTTTTTGGTCACGACATGCAGAAACTGCGGCCCTTCCAGATGTTTGATGTTCTCCAGCGTCGGGATCAGCGACTCCAGGTCGTGGCCGTCGATGGGCCCGATGTAGTTGAAACCGAAATTCTCAAACAGGGTTGCCGGCACCACCATGCCCTTGGCATGGGTCTCCAGCCGCTTGGCGAGTTCAAACAAGGGCGGCGCCACCTTGAGCACCTGCTTGCCGACGTTTTTGGCCGAGGCGTAAAACTGACCGCTCATCAGTTGCGCCAGGTAACGGTTCAGCGCGCCGACTGGCGGGCTGATGCTCATGTCGTTGTCGTTGAGCACCACCAGCAGCTTGCAGTCACACACGCCTGCATTGTTGAGCGCCTCGAAAGCCATGCCCGCACTCATCGCGCCATCGCCGATGATGGCCACGGCGTGGCGATTTTCGCCCTTTTGTCTGGCCGCCATGGCCATGCCCAGCGCGGCGGAAATCGAAGTCGAAGAATGCGCCGTACCGAAGGTGTCGTACTCGCTTTCGTCGCGGCGCGGAAAGCCACTGAGCCCGCCATGCTGGCGCAGGCTGCCCATGCGCTCGCGCCGGCCGGTGAGAATCTTGTGCGGGTAGGTCTGGTGGCCCACATCCCACACCAGCCGGTCTTCCGGCGTATTGAAGACGTAGTGCAGGGCCACGGTGAGTTCAACCGTGCCCAGGTTGGAGCTCAGGTGCCCGCCGGTTTGCGACACGCTGTGCAGCACATAGTTGCGCAGCTCGTCAGACAGCGTCTTGAGCTGGGTACGCGGCAGCCGCCGCAGGTCGGCGGGGCTGTTGATGGTTTCTAGCAGTGGATACATCGTGGTGACCTTGTTATGGCGGGCGCTGCGTGCTCACATCCGGCGGTTGACCAGCATGTTGGCCAGTGCGCTGAGCGCATCTGTGCGCCTGAGCCCACTCACCTTGAGGCTGTGATGGGCCTGCGAAAGCAGCTCTTGCGCGTAATTGCGTGAGGCGGGCAGCCCCATCAGCGACACAAAGGTGGGTTTGTCCTGGGCGGCATCCTTGCCGGCGGTCTTGCCCAGTGTGGCGGAATCGGCTGTCACGTCCAGAATGTCGTCCACCACCTGGAAGGCCAGGCCGACCGCTGCGCCATAGTCGCGCAGCGCGTCTTGTGCCGCCGGCGTGGCGGCGCCGCAGGCCGAGCCCATCATCACACTGGCCTGCAGCAGGGCGCCGGTTTTCAGGCGGTGCATGTCGTGCAGTTGCTCCGACGACAGAGCCTTGCCGACACTGGCAAGGTCAATCGCCTGCCCGCCCGCCATGCCCTGGTAACCCGCTGCTTGCGCCAGGATGCGGCACAGAGCCGCCTGCGTCTGCGCATCGACCGAACCGTCTTGCGGGGTCAGAAGTTCAAAAGCCAACGCCTGCAACGCGTCGCCGGCCAGCAGGGCCTGGGCCTCACCAAACCTGACGTGCACCGTTGGTTTTCCGCGCCGCAGAATGTCGTTGTCCATGCAGGGCATGTCGTCATGCACCAGCGAATAGGCGTGGATCAACTCCACCGCGCAGGCCACGCGCAGGGCCGCTGCGGGGCTGCCGTCCACCGCCTCGCAAGCGGCCATGACCAGCAGGGGCCGCAGTCGCTTGCCGCCGTCGAGCACGGCGTAACGCATGGCGTCACCGAGCCCGGCCGGGGCCGGAACCGGCTCGGGAGGAGCCACCCAGCGCTTGAGGGCGCGCTCGACACTTGCGAGTTGTTGGGCGCTCCAGGCGTCCAGGGCAAATAAGGTGTGCGCGGTCAAATGAATTACTCTTGGTTCCAGGGTTTGAGTTCGCCGCCCTCAAGCACCTTGATCTGGCCTTCCACCGCCTCGAGCCTGGCGCGGCAGAACTTTAGCAATTCGGCGCCGCGCTGGTAGCCGGTGAGCAACTGGTCGAGCGGGAGCTGTCCGGACTCAAGCCGGGCCACCAGGGCTTCGAGTTCTTCGAGCGCAGCTTCGTAACTGGCGGGGGCGGCGGG
>NZ_JACDDD010000075.1 GCF_013817205.1 Polaromonas sp. | reverse complement strand
GAACACGCGCTTGCGCGTCCTCTTGGTGACAAGCTCGTATCCGCTGGCAGCAAGGCTGATTTGTTTCATCGACATATAACGCTTCTCAGAACTCACCGGTTGGCTGAGTTTTGCAGAGATTCCCTAGATGTCCACCTCGTAACCCAGCGCCACATCCGAGGCCGGCAGGCCGCCGCGTATGGCCCAATTGTCACGGGATGCTTCCCGCAGCAGGATCTTGAGGTGATCTGCGGGGATCCCGCACAGGCCCAGCTTGTGAGTAATGGCCTGGTACAACACGCGTTTGGTCGCCAGCGAACGCCCTATGAAGCAGTCCAGGGTGACCAGGGTGTAGCGATCACCCTTGTCCGCCGGGCCGACAAAACGCCGCGCCTCATGGACAAACAACCTGACCGAGGTGGTCCAGAGCGGGACCCTTAACGCTTCGACCACCGCAGTTTGCACTGCGTCAATCAGGGCGGTTTCTTCCTCTGGGGAACAGTTGCGGCGGATTTCGATGGCGGCAGTGGGCACGGATGCTGCTTTTCAGTGGAGAAGACAGCACTGTACCCGCCCGCAAGCTTGCTGCACAAAGTCTTACATCAGAAGATGCTCGCCGGCGTTGTCGCCGCCCAGGATGACGTAGTTCACCTTGCGGATGTCCATGAGCTTGGTGCCGCCGGCATAGCTGATGGCGCTTTGTACGTCTTCCTCCATCTCACGCAGCGTGTCGGCCAAGGAACCCTTGACTGGCTCCAGGATGCGTTTGCCCTCGACGTGTTTGTACTCGCCCTTGTTGAAGTCCGAGGCGCTGCCGTAATACTCCTTGAACAGTCGGCCATCGACCTCCACGGTTTTGCCCGGGCTTTCTTCGAGCCCCGCCAGCATGGAGCCGATCATCACCATGGTCGCGCCGAAGCGGATGGACTTGGCGATGTCGCCGTGTTCGCGGATACCGCCGTCGGCAATGATGGGCTTGGTCGCCACACGTGCACACCATTTGAGCGCCGAGAGCTGCCAGCCACCGGTGCCAAAGCCGGTTTTCAGGCGCGTGATGCAGACCTTGCCCGGACCGATGCCGACCTTGGTGGCGTCCGCACCCCAGTTCTCCAGGTCGATGATGGCCTCGGGCGTGCCAACGTTGCCGGCAATCACGAAGGACGAGGGAAGCTTTTGCTTGAGGTAAGCAATCATGCGCTGTACCGTGTCGGCGTGGCCGTGCGCGATGTCGATGGTGATGTAGTCCGGCGCCAGGCTCTCCGCCACCAGCTGGTCCACCGTGTCGTAGTCGGCCTTCTTGACCCCCAGCGAGATGGAGGAATACACCCCCGCCGCCGCCATGCGTCTGACAAAAACCAGGTTATCGAGGTCAAAGCGGTGCATCACATAGAAGTACCCGTTTTGGGCCATCCAGATGCAGATGTCCTCGTTGATCACGGTTTTCATGTTGGCCGGCACCACCGGGATGCGGAAGGTACGGCCCCCCAGCGTAACGCCGGCGTCGCACTCCGAGCGGCTTTCCACGCGGCATTTGCGCGGCAGCAGCAGGACGTTGTCGTAGTCGAAGATTTCCATGATTCCCAAGCTCCCGAAGACTGTTGAAACAGAAGGCACTTGGATTGGACCGGCTTGCCCGCAAAACGCTGCGGAAACAAAAAACCGGGCGCAATTGCTTGGGCCCGGTGACTGATTCTAGACGCTTGTTCCGGTGCGCACGAGACCTCGGCAGATATACCCGCTATACGTGAACGTGGATTCCCGTCATTTTCCGGTGCAGCGGGATTGCGCTGCCGCCACCACGCGCCCCTGGGCATCCTCTACCCAGCCAATCACCTGGGTTCTGTCGGCTTTCATCCCCGCCGGAATATCCATGGATCGGGATTCGATGAAGCGCAGCCACTCTCTTTTTGATAGCTGCTCGCGCCCGTCCCACGAGGGCTGAATGAGGTTTCGGACCATATTTCGGGGCACGGGGGAGCCTTCGATGCCTGCGGGCAGGACTTCCACCAGCACGAGCCAAGCGGTCCAGCGCTGGCCTGACCCGGTTGCAGGCGCCTGAAGTTCTATCGAAGCGCCCATGTAACCTGAGACCGGCAGGCCACGGGCCACGCGCAGCTTGTTGCCTTGTCGCAGGACCTGGGTTTTGCGGTTCAGGCTGGCGGGGGGTGCTGTGAGGCCCAGCGCGTCCAGGCGCTTGAGCGCATCACGGGTGGCCACCGCCGAGAGCGGGGCGTTGTCCCCCTGGGCACCGGGCAGCACCCAGTCCAGCACCACCGTACCCCGGCCGGCACGCGGTGTGGCCGCCTCGGTCCAGCAATCCGCACAGTCGGCATTGATGAACCGTTCAAGCAGCAGCACCGGCCGGCTCTGGCCATCGCTGGAGCATGAGGACTGTGCGTGCGCCAAGCCTGTCATGCTCGCGCCAACAGCCAAAAGGCAGGCTGCCAGCCATGCGAGCCCAGAGGAGCCAAAACCTGTAGTCATGCGTACCCCAAAATTTTGCATATGTTCGCAGAAGCTGCGCTGGTGCGCGGTTTTACGGGTTTTCAGTGCGCAGCCACAGCGCGCCGGCCAGCATCTTGCGAATTGCCGCTCAGGCTGCAGAAATTTGTGCCCTCCTGGTCGGGGTGGTACCCTGCGGGTCATTCTGTCATGACAGGCATCTGCTACGCATGTGTCCGCACCCAATCGGCTTTCCCATGAACGAAACCCCGATCTCCTCCTGTGATGTGCTTGTTGTGGGCGGCGGCCCTGCGGGTTCCACCATTGCGGCTTTGCTGGCGGCGCAAGGCCGGGACGTTGTGCTGCTTGAAAAGGCGCGCCATCCCCGCTTCCACATCGGCGAATCGTTGCTCCCCGCCAATGTTGAACTCTTCGAGCGACTGGGGGTGCGCGACCAGGTGGACCGCATTGGCATGCCCAAATGGGGCATCGAATTTGTGTCACCCGAACACGAACACTGCAGCTACATCGAATTCGCAGATGCGTGGGACAAGTCGATGCCGTCGGCGTGGCAGGTGCGGCGCTCCGAACTGGATGAACTTCTGTTTCGCAACGCCGCAACGCGCGGTGCGAAAACCATTGAGGGTTGCACTGTGCGTGATGTGGCGTTTGACGCTGCCGGCGCCAACGTTCAGGCTGAACTGGAGGACGGGGCAAAGCGCAACTGGCGCGCGCGCTTCGTGGTGGACGCCTCGGGCCGCGACACCCTGCTGGCCAACAAGCTGCGCTCCAAGGCTAAAAGCAAGGAACACAACAGCACCGCCTTGTTCGGCCATTTCACGAATGTCGAGCGGCTGGAGGGCAAGCGCGAAGGCAACATCAGCATCTGCTGGTTTGCGCACGGCTGGTTCTGGTTCATTCCTCTGGCCGATGGCACAACCAGCGTCGGCGCGGTGTGCTGGCCGTATTACCTGAAGTCGCGCGACAAGCCCCTGCGCGAGTTTTTCATGGACACCATCTCCATGGCGCCTGAGCTGAAGCGGCGCCTTGCAAATGCCACATTGGTCGATGACGCGGTGCACGCCACCGGCAATTTTTCCTACAGCAGCACCCACGCGACCGGTGACCGCTACCTGATGCTGGGTGATGCGTACACCTTCATTGACCCGATGTTTTCGTCCGGGGTGTATCTCGCCATGCACAGCGCTTTTGACGGCGCGGAGCTGGTCGCAACCGCGCTGGATCAGCCGGCGGACCTCCCAGCCGTGCGCAAAAGCTTTGAGGCCATGATGCGCAAGGGGCCGAGCGAGTATTCGTGGTTCATCTACCGCGTGACCAACCCGACCATTCGGCAGATGTTCATGCATCCTGCGAATCCGTTTCGCGTCAAGGAAGCGCTGCTGTCGCTGCTGGCCGGAGACATTTTTGGCAAGACGCCGTTCTGGGGACGCCTGCGCGTGTTCAAAGCGATTTATTACGGCATATCGCTGACCAATTTCCGGCGTACCTGGGCGGGCTGGACGCGCCATCGCATGGTCATTCGCGACGTGGGCGCGCTCAGGGGAGAGACCATTCTCAAGACTGACGGCAGCTGAAGCCCCCACGGTCGCTCACTGCGAGCCTGCGGCAACTCCCTGCCCCTTGCAATGGAAAAGGGGCGCGCTGCGCCTGCGGGCTGGCAAAGCGAAACCCGCGGCCCCGGCTGGTGAAGAGAAATTTGCCTCGCACGGCCAGGGGCCACCCCAGCACCGTGCTGGGGCTGGGGTTCTTTCTACAATGGGGGATGTTCCCAGAAGCCCCCGGTTCCCCCCTCCTGAATAACCTCAATCCGGAGCAACTCGCAGCGGTCACGCTGCCCAATACACATGCGCTGATCCTGGCTGGTGCCGGTTCCGGCAAGACGCGGGTTCTGACCACCCGCATCGCCTGGCTGCTCCAAAACGGCCACGTCTCGCCCGGCGGCGTACTGGCGGTGACTTTTACCAACAAGGCAGCCAAGGAGATGCTGACCCGTTTGTCGGCCATGCTGCCGGTGAATGCGCGCGGCATGTGGATAGGTACCTTTCACGGCCTGTGCAACCGCTTTCTGCGCGCGCACTACAAGCTCGCCAACCTGCCTTCCACCTTCCAGATCCTGGACACCCAGGATCAGCTGTCTGCTATCAAACGCCTGTGCAAACAGTTCAACATTGATGACGAACGTTTCCCGCCCAAGCAACTGATGTGGTTCATCGCGGCCTGCAAGGAAGACGGCCAGCGTGCCAAGGATGTGGTGGTGCGCGATGAAGAAACGCGCAAAAAGGCCGAGATCTACGCGCTGTATGAAGAGCAGTGCCAGCGCGAAGGGGTGGTGGATTTCGGCGAGCTGATGCTGCGCAGCTACGAGCTGCTGCGTGACAACCCACCAGTGCGCGAGCATTACCAGCGGCGCTTCCGCCACATCCTCATCGACGAGTTCCAGGACACCAACAAGCTGCAGTACGCCTGGATCAAGATGCTGGCCGGGCAGGGTGACGACGCTGCCGCTGGTGCGAAGGCGATGCCCGGGGGCTCGGTGGTTGCCGTGGGCGATGATGACCAGAGCATTTATGCCTTCCGTGGCGCGCGTGTCGGCAACATGGCCGACTTTGTGCGCGAGTTCGACGTGCAGCACCAAATCAAGCTGGAGCGCAATTACCGCAGTTTTGGCAACATCCTCGATTCGGCCAACGAACTGATCAGCCACAACAGCAAACGCCTGGGCAAGAACTTGCGCACCGAGGCCGGGCCGGGCGAGCCGGTACGCGTCTTCGAAGCCACCTCCGATTTTGCCGAGGCGCAATGGTTTGTTGATGAAGTGCGGCAACTGGTGCGTGACGGCACAGACCGCAAGGAGATCGCGCTGTTGTACCGCAGCAATGCGCAAAGCCGGGTCATGGAAACTGCGCTGTTCAACAACGGCATTCCTTACCGCGTCTACGGCGGTCTGCGTTTTTTCGAACGTGCCGAGATCAAACATGCGCTGGCCTATTTGCGACTGATGGACAACCCGCATGACGACACCAGTTTTATGCGTATCGTCAATTTTCCGCCGCGCGGCATCGGCTTGCGCAGCATTGAACAGCTGCAGGACGTGGCACGCGCCTCCGGTTGCTCGCTGCACGATGCGGTGAGCGCCGTGCCCGGCAAGGCCGGTACCAACCTTGGCGCTTTTGTCGCCAAGATCGACGTGCTGCGCGAGCAGACGCCGGCCTTGAGCCTGCGCGAGATCATCGAGCTGGTGCTGCAGCACAGCGGGCTCGAGGAACACTACAAACTCGAAAAAGAAGGCCAGGACCGGCTGGAAAATCTGGGCGAACTGGTCAACGCTGCCGAGTCCTTCGTCAGCATGGAAGGTTTCGGCCGTGATGCGGTGGCCTTGCCGGTCGATGAGCTCGGCGCCGCGCTGTCGCAATCACCGGCCAGCCAGGGGCTGGACCCGTCGGCGCCGCTGGGCGACGAGCCGCTGGCGGAACTGCTGGCGCCCGACCAGGAAACCGGCGAGACCCTGTCGCCACTGGCCGCTTTTTTGACCCACGCCGCGCTGGAGTCGGGCGACAACCAGGCCCAGGCCGGCCAGGATGCAGTGCAGTTGATGACGGTGCATTCGTCCAAGGGCCTGGAGTTCGACTGCGTGTTTATCTCCGGCCTGGAGGACGGCATCTTTCCGCATGAAAATTCATTGAGCGATGCGGGCGGCATCGAGGAAGAACGCCGCCTGATGTACGTCGCGATCACGCGGGCGCGCAAGCGCCTGTACCTGAGCCATTCGCAGACGCGCATGCTGCACGGCCAGACCCGCTACAACCTCAAAAGCCGCTTCTTTGACGAATTGCCTGATGCAGCGCTTAAATGGGTCACACCGAAAAACCAGGGCTTTGTGCAGGCTTACGGTGGTCACAGCAGTGCTTGGGGTGCTGCAAATTCAGGAGCTGGTGGCGCCCGTGGAGACTGGGCAAAAGCCGCTTTCTCCTCAAAAGGTCTGGGGGGTGACCGGGTTCCCCATCCGGCGGTCCCGGCGCAGCGCAATGCGCCTTCGCATGGCTTGAAAACCGGTATCGAGGTGTTTCACGCCAAGTTCGGCGAAGGCAAGGTGATGATGCTCGAAGGCAGCGGCGACGACGCCCGGGCGCAAATCAACTTCACGCGGCATGGCGTGAAGTGGCTGGCCCTGAGCGTTGCCAAGCTGACCGTGGTTTGATCCCGGTCAGCGCAGCAGCTTGCCATCGGCGCCGATCACGGTGACTTCGACAAACTTTGAGCCTACGCGGTTCTGCGGGGAGAAGCTCACCTTGAAGCCGCCAGCGTCATAACTGTTCATTTTTTCAAGCTGGTTCATTATTTTGGCGCGGGTCGGATCCGCGCCGCTGCGGCGAATCGCTTCCACCAGTATTTTGGCGGCAATGAATGATTCCATGCTGGCGTAAGACACTACCTTGTCCGGCTGGTATTTGGCCATCAGGGTCTGGAACTCGCGGGCTACCGGCGCCAGCGTGGAGTAGGGGTAGGGCATGACTTGGGAAATACCGATGCCGCGGGCGTTTTCCTCGCCGGCATTCTTGAGCAGTTCCTTGAAGTTCACCACAGAGATGCTGAACAGGCGAGCCTTGCTGCCCTGCGTCCGCATCTTCTTGACGAAGGCGGCGGAGGCGCGGTTGACCGCAACCATGATGATGGCGTCGGGGTTGGACGCACCAATGGCGGCAACAGCCGCATCCACGTCCTCCGGCTTGGTGCGGTCGTAGCCGCCCGTCGCCACGGCCTTCAGGCCGAGTTTTTGCAGTGCCGTCTCGGCCCCCAACAGACCGCTTCTACCGAAAGGGTCGTCCTGGTACATCACTGCAAAACGGCGCAGCCCGATGGTGAACAGGTGTTCCACCATGCGAGCGGTTTCGTCGGTGTAGCTGGCACGGATGTGGAAGATGTTGGGGTTCATCGGTTCGCGCAAATCCTGCGCGCCGGTGTAAGGTGCCAGCAGTGCGATGCCCGCGTCTTCGAGCACTTTGTTCCGGTTCAGCGCCAGGACATTACCCGTGCCTACAAAACCGAACAGCGCCAGCGGCTTGTCTTCGGCCAGCATCTGGCGTGTCAGGGCCAAGGTCTGGTCGGGTTTGTAGCTGTCGTCCTTGACCGCCACGCGAATCTTGCGGCCGTACATGCCGCCGTTGTCATTGACATGGGCGAAATACGCAGCGCCGCCCGCCACGTATTCGTTGCCGGTTCCCGCGATCACGCCGGTCAGGGGCGCCACCTGACCGATCACGATATCTTCACGCCCGGGTGCCGCCTGTGCCAGGTGGGCCATCATCGTGATGGCGATCACGCCAAGCCAGTGTTTGTTCTTCGGGGTCATGGACGCATTCCTTATTTTGTTATAAGTTCTGCATTGCAGAATATGGGGCCACGGTTGTGGTAGGCGTATTCTGGGAGGTGTTTGCGAGTGAATTACCAAGGGAATCCCCGAGGAATGGCGCACAGGTGACACTTAATCAGACTCAAGATAGAATTATTGTTCCGCTATGCAGAACCAATCGTCACTATGAAATCCACAGCACCCGAACCATCCTCTGCTCCGAAGGCAATCTTGCGACCAACGGTCAAGGAAGACCGCCATTTCGTCACCGCGCTGGCGCGCGGTCTTGATGTGCTCAGTGCCTTTCGCTCGCGCGACCGCATGCTGGGCAATCAGGAACTGGCTCGCCGTTGCGGCCTGCCCAAGTCGACAATCTCCAGGCTGACCTACACCCTGACGCGTCAGGGTTACCTGGTTCCGGCCACCGATGGCAAGGGTGCGACCGGTTACCGCTTGGGTAGCGCCGTGCTGGCGCTGGGCGGCGCCATGCTGGCGCGCATGGACATGCGGCAGATCGCCCGGCCATTGATGCAGGACCTGGCCGACGGTTCGCAGGCCATGGTGTCTTTGGGCGTGCGCGACCGCCTCAGCATGATTTATGTCGAAAACTGCCGCAGCGAGTCAGCATTGACCCTGAGCCTGGATGTCGGTTCCCGCATTCCCGTGGCCCAGACCGCCATGGGCCGCGCCTACCTGGCCGGCTGCAGCGACAACGAGCGCAGCGACCTGATGGAGCGGATCCGGGCCTACGATGAAGCCTCATGGCCCATCACGCGCGCGGGGATAGAGCTCGCGCTGGCCCACTACCGCGAGCACGGGTGCTGCGCGTCCTTCGGTGGCTGGCAAAAAGACGTTAATGCGATTGCCGCTGCCTTTCGTCCTGAAGGCGGACGGTCGGTGATGGTGGTCAGTTGCGGCGGGCCCGGTTTTAATTTGTCGCCACAATTTCTGATGAATGAGGTGCGCCCGCAACTGGTGAGCCTGGTCCGCAAGCTGCAGGGTGCCTCTGGCGAGGCCTACTGAGAGTCACGCGCCAGCGAGTATCAGTAAGTCATGGAGCCGCTGCCGTCCCGGCTGCCTTTGCGGCCCGCAATCTGCCAGGCCGTGCGCTGTGTGATGAGGCCAGCCAGGAATTCCAGCTCCTCGTCGCTGTGGTTCAGCGCGCGTGCCGGGCTCAGGAATTTGCCGTCCTGGGCGGTGGCATCGGCCCAGAAGGCCTGGTGGTAGTCGGCCTGCGAAACTTGTTTTTGATTGCCTGCATTCATGTCCACCGTGCCATAACAGTTGCAGAAGTAGTTGCGCATGCCCTGGTCGGCAAAAATTTCAGAATACACACCGGTGCCACGTATACCGGCCGTCAGCGTCGGCATGACGATGGTGCGGTTCACGCCTTTGCCCCACACACTGGCGACGGCACCGGTCAGCAGGCGCAACAGGCTGACGGTATTGAGGGTGTCGCCGCGTCCCACCGCCAGCCGGGAGTTTTGCCGCACCTGAAAGGAAGCGTTCCCGATCACGAAGATCAGGTTGGAGCCGGGACCGGTCTGGATCTCATCGCCGGACTGTATCGGCTGGTCAGGGCTCAGGCGTGTGCCGTTGATCGTGGCGTCACCCGCCAACTGCACGATGTTGCTGCGCTGCTGCGCCAAAGCGGCCGGCAGACCACCCATGGCCACCCAGGCCGCGGCGGCCTTCAGCACATCGCGCCGCTGGTACCACAGGATTTCTTTTTCTTGCCGGCCTTGCAACAGGTGCTGGGTCATGGAGTGTCTCCTGGGGGGATGGGGTCGTCGGTGGGGGTGGCTTCAAAACTGCCCTCGAACGTGAAGTAAAGGGATGCCGAAAACATGGCGGCCATCAACAAGGCCACCGGCATGATCATGGCTGCGGCAGCCTCGGGGCTGGCGACCAAGCTGGCCAGCACGGTGACCACCAGCCCGATCGCCATCAGGACCACCATCCAGGTGATGCCGAACACGGTGTAGGCCCCGGCGTTCCTCAGCACCACCACGGCGCTGAAAAACAGGCTCTTGACGGGTGTGACGCCATGCCAGTGCACCAGCGCAGGTGCATGCCAGAACAGCACCGATATGGGCAGATACAGCACCATCACGAACAGCATCACGCCCTGCATTTCTGGCGTCAGTGCGCTTTCGCGATTGACCGGCGCATCCACAAACAGCGGCACGATGGACACGATCAGCAGGCAGGCTGCCGCATACAGAAAGCCGAGCACCATCATGGCGCGTGCGCGTTGCTGGCCGGCCCGGAAAGCGCTGACGAGGATGGCTGGCATGGGGAACCGCCCCTTGGTCGCTTCCAGCGTGGCGGCCATCAGGCCCAGGGTGGCGGCCGGCACAATGGCCAGCGCCAGGACCACACCCACGAGGGGAATCAGCGAGGCCAGCGTTGCCGCAGCCATGTACAGGAAGAACAGACCCGCCAGCGCGAGTGGCTGCTTGAAAAAGGTCCGGATGCCGAGTTTGACCCATGTGATGCCGGTGCGTGCGGGAACGATGTTGAGTTTCATTGAGGCGATGGCGTATTGAGAGGTTCTGGGCGCGAGCGGTTCACGGGCCGCCATTGAAAAACGGCGATTGAGTGAACAATTTAACGCCAATGTTTGAGTTTGCTTGAAAAAAGAGACGAACCTGCAAGTTTTTGCAAGTGCGTGGGCGGCCGCTTCAGGGGGGCAGGCCGCAAGGGTGGGAAGCGCGCTGGCGCAGCACGCGCTCGAAATGGCCGGGATCATGCGCCTGCAGCAGCGCGGCTTCGCGTGGCAGGTGGAAGTCCCACAGGCGCGAGATCCAGAAACGCAGGGCGCCGGCGCGCAACATGGCCGGCAGCAGGGCACGTTCCTGGGCACTCAGGCGCCGCACCGACTGGTAGGCCGCGAGGAAGGCATTGGCCCGTGCCGCGTCGTGCGCGCCGCTGTCCAGGTGGACGCACCAGTCGTTCAGGCTGACGCCGATGTCGAACAAAAAGGTGTCGCAGCCGGCGAAGTAGAAATCAAAGAAGCCGGTGAGTTCGGGCGTGCCGCTCTCGCTGTCGAACATCACGTTGTCGCGGAACAGATCGGCATGGATGGGGCCGCGCGGCAGGGCGCGCCAGCTGGAGGATGCCGCCACATGGTTCTGGTAGGCCAGCTCGGACAGGATCAGGCGGTTTTGCGCTTCGTCCAGGTGCGGCAACACCACCGGCACGGTGTCGTTCCACCAGGCCAGCCCGCGCAGGTTGGGCTGGCTGCGCGGGAAGTCGCGTCCGGCCAGGTGCATGCGCGCCAGCGTCTCCCCGACGGCAGCGCAATGCGCGGGTGTGGGCGCCAGCTCGCTGCGGCCGCGCAGCCGGTTCACCACGGCGGCGGGCTTGTCCTTCAGGCGCAGCAGGATTTCGCCAGCTGGTCCGGCGTCGCCGGCCACGGTGGCCTGCGGCTCCGGCACCGGGATGCCGTGCTGCGCCAGGTGTTTCATCAGGTGCAGGTAAAACGGCAACTGCTCGAAGCTCAGGCGCTCGAACAGGGTCAGCACATAGCGGCCCTGCTCGGTGTCCACAAAATAATTGGTGTTTTCGATGCCGCCGGCGCAGGCAGTGATGCTTTGCAGTTGCCCCAGTCCGAGCGAATGCAAAAGAGGAGCGGCCTCGTCAAGCGAGACTTCGGTATAGACGGCCATGCCTGAAACTGGAAACCGGACGCTGCGAACGAAAGCTCAGAACTTCAGCACGTTCCAGACACGGCTGCCGGTCGCGCCCGGACCCGATTTGGATGGGCCCGTGCCGCCGCCCTTGGTGGCATCGGAAGGCAGAACTTCATAGGCCGGGACGCCAGCCTTGGGCTGCACCGTGATGCTTTGGGTT
Source organism: Polaromonas sp. (assembly GCF_013817205.1). Classification (GTDB taxonomy): domain Bacteria; phylum Pseudomonadota; class Gammaproteobacteria; order Burkholderiales; family Burkholderiaceae_C; genus Polaromonas. The sequence continues at coordinate 7,436 of NZ_JACDDD010000075.1, read as the reverse complement.
TCACCGCCAACGCGCAATTCGTCGATGCGGGAACCGGCGTCCTCCGTGCGGATGCGCTGGATCGCCGGCTCCGGCCGGCTGCTGGCCGGGTTGTTGCCCGGTTGCAGGGCAGGGGCCGTAGTTACCGCCTGGACAGGCGCCGCCGTCTGAGCCAGGGCCGGAGCGCCGGCCAGCGCGGCAGCGGCGCCGGCAAGCAGAAGGGAGCAGAGTGGGTGATGCATGCAAGCATTGTAGGGGGCCGGCGCCCCCATGGGTAGCGCGGCTAAAGCTGTGACAATTGACCCAATGAGCACCGACAAAAAAACACTCCTGCTGGTGGATGGCTCCAGCTACCTGTACCGGGCATTCCACGCCATGCCGGACCTGCGCGCCGACCCCGGTGATCCGGCCAGCCCAGCCACCGGCGCCATCCGCGGCATGGTCAACATGATGCAAAAGCTGCGCAAGGACGTGCGAGCCGACTATGCCGCCTGTGTGTTTGACGCCAAGGGCCCGACCTTCCGGGATGCGCTTTACGCCGAGTACAAGGCGCAGCGCGCGCCGATGCCGGACGACCTGCGCAGCCAGGTCGCGCCTATCCACGAAGTGGTGCGCCTGCTTGGCTGGAAGGTGCTGGACGTGCCCGGCGTGGAGGCCGACGACGTGATCGGCACGCTGGCCTGCATGGCCTCGAAACAGGGCATTGAGGTCATCATCTCCAGCGGGGACAAGGACCTGAGTCAACTGGTTGATGAACACATCACGGTGATAGACACCATGAATGACCGCCGTCGTGACCTGGCCGGTGTGGAAGCCGAGTTTGGCGTGCCGCCGCGCCTGATGGTGGACTACCAGACCTTGGTGGGCGACGCGGTGGACAACGTGCCCGGTGTGCCCAAGGTTGGCCCCAAGACGGCCGTCAAGTGGCTGCTCGAATACGGCTCGCTCGATGCGCTGGTGGCACGCGCCGGTGAGATCAAGGGCGTCGTTGGTGACAACCTGCGCAGCTCGCTGGACTGGCTGCCCAAGGGCCGCGAGCTACTGACCATCAAGAAGGACTGCGATCTGGTGGCTTACATCGATGGCCTGCCTGCTATGGAATCCATAGCTATGGGTGCACAGCAGACGGGGGCTTTGAAGGATTTTTATGAAAAATACGGCTTCAAGGGCCTGGTCCGGCAAATTGAGGTGGAAAGCACGCCGCCGGAGCTGATCGGCGGGCCCGAGGGGCGGCATGCCCAACCCAAAGCCAAGACCGACTATGCATCGTCGCCGGGGTTATTCGATGAGCCGGCCGTTGCGGGCACGCCGCCGCTGGCAGAAAGCCCCACCAACCTGCATTACGACACGGTGCTGAGCTGGGAGCTGTTCGACACCTGGCTGGCCAGAATCGAAGCGGCTGAACTGGTCGCGCTGGACACCGAAACCACCTCGCTCGACGAAATGCAGGCGCAGATCGTCGGCCTGAGTTTCAGCGTCAAGCCCGGCGAGGCCGCCTACATTCCACTGACCCATGACTACCCCGACGCACCGGCGCAGCTGCCGCGTGGCGAGGTGCTGGCGCGCCTGAAGCCCTGGCTGGAGAACCCGGCCAAGGCCAAGCTCGGACAACACGTCAAGTACGACCGCCATGTGTTTGCCAATCACGGCATCGAGGTCCAGGGTTATGCCCACGACACCATGCTGCAGAGTTATGTGCTGGAAGTGACCAAGCCGCACGGTCTGGCCAGCCTGGCCGAGCGCCATGTGGGCCGTAGCGGCATCAACTACGAAGACCTGTGCGGCAAGGGCGCGCACCAGATCAAGTTCAACCAGGTCGACATAACCAAGGCGGCCGAGTATTCGTGCGAGGACTCCGATCAGACGCTGGATGTGCACCGGGTGCTGTGGTCACAACTGCAGGCCAACGACAAGCTGCGTTTTATCTACGAACTCGAGATGCAAAGCAGCGAGGCGCTGTACCGCATTGAGCGCAACGGTGTGCTGATCGACGCCCCCATGCTGGCAACACAAAGTCACGAACTGGGCCAGCGCATCTTGCAGCTAGAAGCCGAAGCCTACGAAATCGCCGGCCAGCCCTTCAACCTCGGCAGTCCCAAGCAACTCGGCGAAATTTTCTTCGACAAGCTGGGCATGCCGGTGATCAAAAAGACGCCCAGTGGCGCGCGCAGCACCGACGAAGAGGTGCTGGAAAAACTCGCTGAAGATTACCCGCTGCCGGCCAAGCTGCTGGAGCACCGCTCGCTCAGCAAACTCAAGGGCACCTACACCGACAAACTGGCGCAGCTCGCGCTGCCGCGCACGGGCAGGGTGCACACGCATTACGCGCAGGCCGTTGCCGTGACCGGACGGCTGTCCAGCAACGACCCCAACCTGCAGAACATTCCGGTGCGCACGCCCGAGGGCCGGCGCGTGCGCGAGGCCTTTGTGGCGCCTGCCGGCAGCGTGATTGCCAGTGCAGACTACTCGCAGATCGAGCTGCGCATCATGGCCCACCTGAGCGGGGACGAAGCGCTGCTGCGCGCCTTCACCGACGGACTGGACGTGCACAAGGCCACAGCCGCCGAGGTCTTCAGCGTGGCGCTGGACCAGGTCAGCAGCGAGCAGCGGCGTTACGCCAAGGTCATCAACTTCGGTTTGATCTACGGCATGAGCAGCTTCGGCCTGGCGCGCAACCTCGGCATCGAGACCAAGGCGGCGGCAGCCTATATCGATAAATACTTCCAGCGTTACCCGGGCGTCAAGAACTACATGGAGCAGACCGTGGTGTTTGCCCAGAAGAACCACTTTGTCGAAACCGTCTTCGGCCGCCGCCTGTACCTGGCCGAGATCAACGGCGGCAACGGCCCGCGCAAGAAGGCCGCCGAGCGGCAGGCCATCAATGCCCCCATGCAGGGCACGGCCGCCGATCTGATCAAGCTCAGCATGGTCAAGGTGCAGGACGTGCTTGATGCAGAAAAGCGCGCGACCAGAATGATCATGCAGGTGCACGATGAACTGGTGTTCGAGGTGCCCGAGGCCGAAGTCGAATGGGTGCGCAGCGAAATCCCGCGCCTGATGGCCGGGGTTGCTGATTTGAAAGTTCCGCTGCTGGCCGAGATTGGCGTCGGTCCGAACTGGGAACAGGCGCACTGAGAGGGAGACGGGCGCATCGGTCGCCTGCGCGAACCGGGCTACCCGGCGGTAATTCCCCGTACCGACAACAAACTTCTTGGCCGCCTAGACTACGGTGGTTAGTTTCTGCCACCACACCAGAGGAAAGCACCATGCTCAACAGCGACCAGAAAGCCGAATTTGATTCCCTGCTCCCCGGGCAAAGCACCGAAAGCGGCGCCACCCGACGCACCGCGCTGAAAGCGGCGCTGGGCGTGGGTTATGCTGCCACCGCCTTGCCCATCATGGCGCAGACCGCCATCAAAACCTCCTCCGAGGGCCTGAAGGCCGGCGAGACGAGCTTTGAAGTCAACGGCTTCAAGGTGCCGGCCTATTACGCCGCGCCCGCCGGCAAGACCAATTTGCCGGTGATCCTGGTGATCCAGGAAATCTTCGGTGTGCATGAGTACATTGCCGACACCGCGCGCCGTTTTGCCAAAGCCGGCTACTTGGCGATTGCCCCCGAGCTGTTTGCGCGCCAGGGCGATCCGACCCAGTACGGCGAGATGGCCAAGTTGATGGCGGAAGTGGTTTCCAAAGTCCCTGACGCGCAGGTCATGGCTGACCTGGACGGTGCCGTCAAATGGGCAGGTGCCAACGGTGGTGATGCGGGCAAGGTCGGCATCACCGGCTTTTGCTGGGGTGGCCGCGTCACCTGGCTGTATTCGGCGCACAACCCCGCCATCAAGGCCGGTGTGGCCTGGTACGGCCGGCTGGTGGGCGCCAGCACACCGCTCACGCCGAAGCACCCGGTTGACATTGCACCCATCCTGCACGGCAAGGTGCTGGGTCTGTACGGAGGCCAGGACGCCGGTATCCCGCTGGATACGGTGGAAAAAATGAAGGCTGCGCTTGCGGCGGGCAGCCCTGCCGCCAAGGCATCGGAATTTGTGGTGTACCCTGATGCCCCGCACGCCTTCCACGCCGACTACCGCCCGAGCTTCCGCAAGGAGCCGGCCGAGGACGGCTGGAAACGCGCTCTGGCGTGGTTCAAGGCCAACGGCGTCGCTTGAATTAAAATATAAGTCGCCCGGCGCCGAGCCGCCCCACAGAAATGTGCGGCGGCTTTTTCTGTGCACCATTTCGCGGCAGACATTTTATTTGACGTTTTCGGGCTCCAGCCCTTATGGATCGGGCGCAAGCAGCTATGATTTTGATAGCAATTTTGGCCGGCACCCTGGCCGCCGGCATTGGCAGTGTGTGGCTGGCGGCGCTGCTGAGCTTTGGCGTGTTGGCACGCTACACCACCCACATGCTGAGTCTGGCGGCTGGCGCACTGCTGGCCACCGCCTTCATGCACCTGCTCCCCGAGGCCTTTGAAAGCCAGGCCGGCGCCCAGGAGCTGTTTGGGACACTGCTGGTCGGTCTGGTGTTTTTCTTCCTGCTCGACAAAGCCGAGCTCTACCACCACGGCCATGAGCACCATGACCCCCAGGTGGCAGCGACGGTGCGAACTGGCAACTCCGTGCGCGCCGAACGTGTGGGTACCTCGCCCGGCCCGCTGGCGCATGGACACGCTCACCACCACGATCATGATCACGGGCAGTCGGCCCGATCTGGCAGTTGGGCGGTACTCACGGGTGACAGCGTGCACGCCTTTGGCGACGGCATCCTGATCGCGTCGGCTTTTGTCGCGGACATGCGCCTGGGCGTGATCACCGCGCTGGCGGTGCTGGCACACGAAATTCCGCATCACATGGGTGACCTGGTGGTGCTGCGCCAGACCTCCAGCAACCAGCGTGCGGCACTGATCAAGGTGTCGCTCGCCGGCGCGGTGACGGCGCTGGGCGGCCTGGTTGGCTACGCACTGGTGGACATGCTGCACGACTGGCTGCCTTACTTCCTAGTGGTGGCGTCCAGCAGCTTTGTGTATGTGGCGCTGGCGGACCTGATCCCGCAGCTGCAAAAACGCCTGAGCGCTCGCGAAACGGTTGCGCAGATTGCCTGGCTCGGCGTCGGCATTGCGCTGGTGACGGTGGTCAGTGGACTGGCGCACTCGCAGTGAGCGGCAAGCGGCTTGCCGGCGTGTCAGCCACAGGCTGACAGGAACAGGGCATGGCAACCTATAAGCCCGTAGCAGCGGCGTGATCATCATGAAGGCATTCAACCGAAGGATGCGCCATGAAACTACTTACCCCGCAAATCCGCCCCGCCAAACCCCACCGCGCGCGCCGCCTGATGGCCGCCTCGATTGCCTACTTCACCACCGTGTGCGCCAGCATGGCTGCTGCGGCGGCCGTCGTCACCGATACGGCGGCGCCTATCCTGCTTGTTACCGGACTTTGAACATGCACGCCGAACCGAAACCCGCGCCTGAAGAAGACACCGTCCCGCCGGGTGACGACAGCAATACCGACCCGACCCCGCCCTTGCCTGCGGATTCCGGCCGCAACGGCGGTGAGCGCAATCCGTCTGCTGCGGCAGGCCAGAGCCGGGTGGACGAAGAACCCCGGCTCACCATCGGCGAGCGTGATATCCCGTCGGATGGCCGGGATCTGGAGGGCGAGGCCATGATCCGCGACCTTGGCAAGCCGTTAGAGCGCAATAGCGACAAATAAAAAGATGAAATCCATGGCCACTGACCCGAATGTCCCGCCGCCCGAGCCGGTACAGCCCCTGTCCAGCCCGCCCAATCCGGGGCAGGTGCAGCCCACGCCGCAGCCCATGTAATCGTGTGGGCCTGGCCCATCGGCGCCTGGGCCGAGCTTGCTGGTAACTCACTTCTTCATAGCACCTGGCGCGCATCCAGCAAGGGACCGAGGCCGGTTTGCCCTTAAACTCCGGCTGCTTCGAGCTCCGTGCGTGTCGGCAGGCCTTCACTGTCACCCAGCACCTGCACCGCCCGCGCACCTATCCACGCACCGCGCCGGACCGCCGCAGACACCTCCAGACCGGCCAGTAACCCGCTGATCACGCCGACGGCAAAACCGTCACCGGCGCCCACGGTGTCGACAACTTTCTCCACCGGGAACCCCGGCACCCTTCCCACACCAGCCTCTCCATCAAAATACGCGCCCTGCGCGCCGAGCTTGACCACCACCAGCTTCGCGCCGCGTTGGCGGTAAAAGCCGGCGATGCCCTCGGCGCTGTTCTCGCCCGTCAGCAGCCGGCCTTCCTCCAGCCCGGGAAGCACCCAGTCGGCGCGGGCCGCCAGGTCGTTGATGGTTTCCCGCATGACTTCGGGTGAGTCCCACAGCGCCGGCCGCAGGTTGGGATCGAAAGAGACGCTGCGCCCGGCGGCACGCATCAGGTCCATGCTTTGGCGTGCCAGCTGCAGGGTGCTGGGCGAGATCGCAGGGAACACGCCAGTCGCATGCAGGTGCCGCGCTGACAGTAGCCAGGGGCGGTCAAGGTCGTCCGGGTCCATGTGGCTGGCAGCCGAGCCTTTGCGGTGGTATTCGATGGGCGGGTCCCTGCCGTCGCTCACGCTGCCCTTGATCATGAAGCCGGTGGGCTGCGCCGGCGTCAGCGAGACGTGTGAACAATCAATGCCCTCGCCACTCATCTCGCGGATCAGGTAGCGCCCCATCATGTCGGTGCCCAGGCGGCTGGCCCAGCCGACCTTCAGGCCGAGGCGGGCCAGGCCGATGGCAACATTGGTCTCGGCGCCAGCCGTACGTTTGAGAAACGCACCGGCATCTTCCAGCGGCCCGGGCCGGTCGGCCACCAGCAGCATCATGGCTTCACCAAAGGTAACAACGTCCAGCGCGTGGGTCATGGTTTTCAGGGGGAGAGTGCAGAGTGCGCAGATCGTAGCACCCTGCAAACGCTATAAAAGTGATAGCTGCTCACGCAGATGGAACGGGGGCTGGAGGCCGAAAAGCATCGGCAACAGCGATTTGTTGGGCGGTCTGAAACACCTTCAAAGAGTTGGCTGGCCAGATCACGATGCTGCCGTCACCGGAGCCCAGGTCAATCACATGGTCGCCACGCTTGACGCCGGCGCTGCTCAACATCTCGAGCGTGACGTTGTCGGGGGATGTGATGAAGGGGACTTCTTCTGTGGGGCTGGGCGTGGAGCGCGCATACCCAAGACAGAGCGATAACGATCGGCAATGAAGATGATTTCGTGAGTGGATTGAGGTTTTGCATTGAACAAGTGTTGAGTTGCGCTGAAGTCTGACCCGAGGGGGGTGCAGCGTAAAACTTGGACTGGTTTATGTCGCAAATCCTAGGCTTTGAATCGCCCCGGGAATTGAGGAGGCTCCAACCTTTGAGAAGATGGAGCCATGAAGAAATCAAACAAGTTTTCCCCCGAAGTACGCGAACGCGCGGTCCGTATGGTGCAGGAGCACCGAGGCGAG
>NZ_JACDDD010000074.1 GCF_013817205.1 Polaromonas sp. | reverse complement strand
CTACAGGCTGATGCAGCAGGCCGTGGTCACCGATCCGGTGACTTACGCCGACATCGTCCTGCCCGCCGAAGAATCACTGGAAATAGCCTAGTGGAGCTAAGCGGATACCCCTTACAAATAAACAGGTATAAATTTTCCATGAAACCCGGTGCGCCTCCACTGCAATCTGCCCGCTTGCTCGATCAGGTGCGTGAGCGGGTTCGGTATATGCACTATAGCTTGAAGACGGAAAAGGCTTACCTGTATTGGGTGCGCTTTTTCGTGCGCTGGAGCGCTACCCAGCCTGGCGGCATGCGCCATCCGCGTGAAATGGGCGCGCAAGACGTGGAAGCGTTTTTGTCCATGATGGCCAATGAGCGCAAGGTATCAGCGTCCACGCATAACCAGGCTCTCAGTGCCATCCTGTTTTTGTACCGGGAGGTGCTGAACATCGATTTACCATGGCTCAACAATATCGGCCGACCCCAGCAGACCAAACGCATTCCGACGGTGTTGACCAAGGAAGAAGTGGCCAGCCTGTTGGCGCAAATGGAAGGCGTCACCGCGCTGCTGGCGCGTTTGCTGTATGGCACTGGCATGCGCTTGATGGAGGGCCTGCGCCTGCGTGTCAAGGATGTGGACTTTGATCGCCGCGCCATTGTTGTGCGTGAGGCCAAGGGCAACAAGGATCGCGTGGTGATGTTGCCGCATTCACTCGAAAGCGCCTTGCGCCAGCAGATGCTGAGCGCTCGCAGCCTGTGGGAAGCTGACAGGCAGGCGCAGCGCGGTGGTGTGGATACCCCCCAAGCTCTGGAAATCAAATACCCCCGGGTAGGCAACACATGGGGGTGGTTCTGGATGTTTGCGTCGCCGACTTTTTCTACCGACCCACGCAGTGGCGTAGAGCGACGCCATCACTTGTTTGAAGAGCGCCTGCAACGTGCGCTGAAAAAGGCGGTTGTTCAGGCGGGCATCCACAAACCAGTCTCGGTGCACACCCTGCGCCACAGCTTTGCCACCCATCTTCTGCAGTCGGGCACCGACATCCGCACAGTGCAGGAGCTATTGGGCCACTCCGACGTGAGCACCACCATGATTTACACCCACGTGCTCAAGGTCGCGGCGGGCGGCACGGCGAGCCCGCTGGATGCGCTGGCGGCTCAGCCGCTATCAATTCAGTAGCTGCTGGCGCCCGTATCCAGAGGGCTGGAGCCACTTTTTCTTGATATTCTGGCGCCTTGGTCACGCCTGCTTGACGAGCCCCAGCACATCCTTGAAAGCCGGATGTTCCGCCGTGCCCAGCCACTCAAACGCAACCATCTCGGTGGTCACCAGCTCGGCTCCGGCGCCAGCCAGGCGGTCGAAGGCGGCGTCGCGGTTGCGTTCGCTGCGCGAGCTGCAGGCGTCGGTGACGACCCAGACCTCGAAGTCTTCTTCCAGCAGGCCCAGCGCGGTCTGCAGCAGGCAGACATGGGCTTCGCAGCCAGCGATGACGATGGCGGCCCTGCCCTCTTCCTGTTCAGGTGCGGCGCGCTGAAGGTGTTTGGGCAGGCTGCGGGCATTGCCGCCCTGCGGCGGCTTGCGCACCGGCGGGCGCAACCACTCACCCAGGCCGTCGGCCACCGCATTGAAATGCATTTTGACCAGGGTCCGGCCAGCGGCGGCCTCGATGGCCGCCTGCAGCTCGGGCACCAGCGAGCCCAAGCCATCAGGGTTTTGCACCGTGCCCCAGGTGGGCACCTGCAGCAGTTTGGCCATGCGCGCCAGCCGCAGCGCGTTGGCAACGGCCTGCTCGCCTTCAAAAATCGCCGGCATCAGGCGAGCCTGGTAGTCCACCAGCACCAGTTGGGAGTCATCCACTTCAAGCAGCATTTGTTACTTTCAAAACCAAGGGTGGATATTAGCGCCAAGTGTCGCTCAGCGAAGCACGCGAGCCCGCTCCACGATGCGCGCGGCTTGCGCCCGTGAAGCCGATATTCCCATGGAGCCGAGCACGCTGCCCCAGGCCGCCGTGTGCGGCCCTAGCCGCGTCACCATGAACGTGTCTACCACCTCTGGCGTGGCGTGTTTCAGCAGTTCGGCGCCCTGAATAGCGCGCGCCATGGCCTCGCTCAAGGGGCGCGCCAGGAACTCGTCCGCCAAGGCCTCGTCCATCAGTGGGGCCAGCGCGCCCAGGGCCGATCAATGTTGCGCTGGACGCAGCCGCCAGAGCAGCGCGTCAACGTAGTTCTTGAATAAGGCCGTCGCATCTTGCCCAAACATGCGGATGCGGCCGGTGTGCTGCAACAGCAGCAGGCCTACGCCATGCGCAAACAGCGCGGTGTTTTCGCGCAACGCATCGTCCGGGCTCAGGCCCATGGCCTGCAGCGCCTCCTCGCAGGGGCGCAGCGCATCGTGCAGGCGGTCATTGAGCTGGAAATTCAGCTCAGTCGTCAGGCCGCGTGGGCGCATCCCCTGCACCAGGTAAAAACCCAGGTCCAGATCGCGCGGGTTCGCCGCGTAGAACCCGAACCAGGCACGGGCGGTTGCCTCAAGCAACTCGTCGGGACTGAGCCCGGCAGCACCAGCAGCATGCACCGCAGCGTCGACTGCAGCATTCAGGCGCTCCAGTGACTCGGCCAATAACGCCCCGTAGATCGCCTCCTTGTTTTCAAAATAAGAGTAGATCGCTCCGGGCGTGTAGCCCGCCTGTTTGGCGATTTCACGGATGCTGGCTCCTTCAATGCCCAGCCGCTCAAATACCGAGCGGGCGGCGTCCAGCACCAGCGCGCGTCGCGAATCGTTCATGACCTGTTGGCGCAGCAGTTTGGCTTCCATGATTTGAATATAAGCGCAAAACCGCAGGTTCAAGACTAAATTGAACACTTGACCATTAATTTAAACGCCGTTTAATATATGTGCAAAACCAACCACGGAGACCCACATGAACTCGAACGAACCCCAAGCCAGCACCGCCTCGACGCTGATGTCTGGCGACGACTTCCGTGAATCCCTGCGCCGCTACAAGCCGCGGGTTTTTCTGGACGGTCACCGGGTAGAAAGCGTGGCCGATGAGCGTGGTTTTGGCCCCGGCATCAATGCGATTGCACTGACCTACGACTACGCCCTGAAGGCGCAATATGCCCCCATCATGACGGCGCTGCAGCACACGTCCGGCAAGCGCGTGAACCGCTTGAACCACATCAACACCAGCAGCGGCGACTTGCTCAACAAGCTTGAGGCGGTTCGCCTGGTTTGCCAGGAAACCGGCTGCGCCCAGCGCTACTTGATGCACGACGCACTCAATGCGATTGGCCAGGTCAGCGCCCGCATCGACGACGCCAGCGCCACGACTGAAAATACAGCCCGCTTTTTGAACTACCTGCACCGCGTGCAAGACCAGGACCTGACGCTGGGCATTGCCATGACCGACGCCAAAGGTGACCGCAGCCGCCGCCCGCATGAGCAGGCCAATGTGGACAGTTATGTGCATGTGGTGGAGCGCAATGCCCGGCAAAACGGCCAGCTTGGCATCGTCATCAGTGGGACCAAGGCCATCGTGACCGGCGCGCCCTACATGCACGAGCTGCTGGTCATGCCCTGTCGCAACATGGGCCGTGAAGACGCCGACTTTGCCGTCTGCTGCGCAGTACCCATCGACGCCCCGGGCATCACCATCATTGCCCGGCCCGCCGGCCGGCCTGGTGAAAAAGTCGAACACGGCGCCCCACTGTTCAGCCGCAAATACGGCCAGAGCACCGGTGTGGTGATGTTCGACAAGGTGTTTGTGCCCTGGGACGACGTGTTTTACGCAGGAGACGATGGCAGCTGGGAGCACTCAGGCCACCTGACCTACAGCTACGCCACCCACCACCGCCACACCTGCATTGGCGCACGCGCCGGTTTTGGTGACCTGCTGATTGGTGCCGGTGCGCTGATGTGCGAGGCCAACGGCTTTGACCCTGCAAAAGAAAGCCACTTGCGCGAGCAGATGGTCGAGCTGATCACCATTACCGAAAGTTTTTATGCCTGCGGTGTGGCGGCCAGTGTGTACGGCAAGGCTGACGAACACAGCAAAACCTTCATGCCGGACCCGGTGTTCAGTAACATTGGCAAGCTGCTGCTGGCGACCAAAATCTACGACATGCACCGGATTGCGCATTACGTGAGCGGCGGGCTGATCGTCACCCTGCCCGGCCCGGACGAAGACCACAACCCAGAAACCGGCGCCAAGCTAAGCGAGGTTCTGCGCGCCAACCCAGCCGTGCCGTACGAGCAGCGTATTGAAACCGCACGTTTTATTGAAGACCTGACCGCCGGTTACCAGGGCGGCTGGTACAGCGTCATCAGCCTGCACGGCGGTGGCTCGCCCGCAGCCATGAAGCAGGAGATTTACCGCAACTACCCGGTTGGCTCCAAGGTGGAGCTGGTCGAACGCATCCTGGAGCGCGGCATCAACGCCGACGGGAGCGGTGAAGGTGTGCCGCACGACCCGACCCGCGCCATCACTAAAAACCGCCAGCCCGGCAAGTGCTGCGACACCGGTTGCACCACGCCTGGCCAGGCGGTGATGATCGACCTGCCGACGGTACAGGACACGCTGCCGTCGCGGCGCACCTCAGGGTAAAACGTCCTTTGACACGCTACCGTTTTGATAGCTGCTTACGCCCGTCTGGTAAGGGCTGAAGGCTGATTTGGCTCCATATCCATCGGCGCTTGCGGCAGCGCTGGCTGCACCGGCAACTGGGCAAACTTCAGCAGTCGGGTGGCCAGCAGGGTTTCGGCCAGAAAACACAGCAACGCGAGCAGAAAACATGCCACGCCGGCGAGAAAACAGACGGTGGCCATCTTCAAAATCGGCAGATTGCTGGTTTCACCGAGGAACAGCAGCACGATGGTCAGGCCGATCAGCAGCGCGCAAAAGGTCAGCAGCGCCAGACAACCATTGACCAGCCAGCCGCGGTGCCGCAGCTCGCCAAGTTCGGCATACATGCGCTTGGCCCGGGCTTCCTCGACACCGCCGTTTTCCAGGCGGTTTTCCAGAAAACGAGCCCGGTCAATGATGCGCGCCAGCCGGCCGGCCACGGCGGCGATCATGCCGGACACTGCCGTCAGCAGAAACACCGGTGCGACAGCGAGCTGTATGCCATGGGTGACCGTGGCAAGGTCAGACGCAAAATTCATCCGGGCTCCGCAGGTTGGAAGGAAGGCCACATTTTCTCACGCGCCGTCTGCGGCCTTGCTGGCCGGCAGCTCGGCGACAAAAAATTGTCGTCCCTGTCTGACACGCAAGGCGATTTTCAGGCGGCACACTGCATGCTTTAATTTCTGCGCCCGGACCTGCCGCCGCGCCTGTCGCACCCACCGGCAACGGCTGGAGATCGCGGGCCTGGATGATAGGATCACCCGGCGTTTTTCCAGCTGCGTCCGCAGCAACCGATGTGTGGGGCTGCCGGTGGCGGCCCGTTTTGAAGCCCGACAGAGGATTTATGACCGAACAACAAGCCACCGCCGCATCCCCCGTGGACGCTGGTCACCAGGAACTGCTGGAAGAATCCGCCCGCTACGCCCTGCTGCGGCGGATTGCCCCGACCTTGCGCCACCACCTTGCCGGCGCCATGCAACCCATCGGCATGGTCTCGGCCATCATGGACAGGCGGCTGCAGGCTGAGCAGCCCGACCTCAAGGTGCTGCGCGACAACAGCAAGTCGATCAGCACGCTGGCCCGCTCGGCGACCAGCGCCAGCATGAACCTGATCACCTGGGTGGCGCCCAGGGAAAACGGCGTCATCACCATCCACGACGGCGTGGAAGAGTGTGTAGGCATGTTGTCCACCGATCTGGCTTTTCGTGGGTTTACCGTGGCCAACAACATTGCGCCATCGGACATAGCCACCTCGGTGTTTGCACTGCGCAGCGTGTTCACCGGCGCCCTGATCGCCCTGACAGACGCCGCGCTGACACCGGCCAGCATCGTGATCAGCAGCGAGGTGGCCGGGGGCCAGACGCGCGTCGCCATCAGCGTGAGCAGCGCGCCCGGTGCGGCCGCCGCCGACGACCCGCGCCCTTACCGCAAGCTGCGCTGGACCGATGTGCAGGCGCTGGCCAGCGCCGAGCAGGTCGAGCTCACCCACACTGCGGACCGGGCGGACATGTATTTCAAGCCCGCAGAGGACGCCGACGTCACCGTCTGAGTGGGTGGCGTCCGGATTTTCACGCTACTGATTTGATAGCTTGCCAGGCTTGCCAATCGGGGGCCAGAGCATCTTTTGGCGTAAAATTTTGGCTGTCCGCCCGGCTTGGCCCGGCCCGGGCAGGCACCCATGAACAAAAGCGGAATCCTTCTTCACATCGCCGGCCTGTGGCTGCTGTCCACGCTGGACGCCTCCGGGAAGTGGCTGGTGTTGGCCGGTGTGCCCGTGCTGATGGTGTCGTGGGTGCGGTATGCGGTGCACACCGCCTTGATGACGGCGGTGGTGCTGCCGCAGCGCGGCACGGCCATCTTCAAAACCCAGTCGCTGCCACGCCAGCTGGTGCGCGGCTTCCTGATGATTGCCACCACCGTGCTGTTTTTTTCGGTGCTGGCGCGGCTGCCGCTGGCCGAGGCCACCGCCATCAACTTCATGGCACCGCTGTTTGTGATGGCGATGGCGCCCTGGTTGCTCAAGGAGCCGCATCGCCTGCACCGCTGGCTGGGCGTGCTGCTCGGTTTTGCCGGCATGCTGGTGGTGGTGCGGCCAGGTGCGCAGCTGGACCCGGTTGGCGTCGGCCTGGGCCTGCTCACGGCCTTCACTTTTGCGCTGTTCCAGATCTCCACACGCCGGGTCGCGCATGACGACCCGTTGACCACCAACTACTACGGCGGCCTGTTCGGCACCGCGGCCCTGACGCTGGCGCTGCCCTGGTTCTGGGTGATGCCCGATTTGTCATTGTGGGAGTGGGCGCTGCTGGTCTCGACCGGCTTCACCGGATTCTTCGGCCACTGGCTGCAGGCAGCGGCCTACCGCAAAAGCCCGGCCAGCCTGCTGGCGCCCTTCAGCTACATGCAGATCATCAGTGCCGCCATATTGGGCTGGCTGGTGTTTGACCAGGTGCCGGGCAACACCACGGCGCTGGGCATCGCGCTGATCTGCCTGGCCGGGCTGGGTGTGGCGCTGACCGAAGCAAGAATGGCCTGGCTGCGCACGCGGGAATTGCGCGAGCAGTGATCCATCCGCGTTGGCGCGTCAGGCCGGCAGCAGCGGCAAGTCGGCTTTTTTAAGGGTGCGCAGCACAAAGCTGGACTTGCTGTGCCGGATGCCCTTGATCTTGTAGAGCCGCTCGCGCAAGAGGCGCTCGTAATCACGCGTGCCGCTGACGGCGATGCGCAGTAGGTAGTCATAGTCGCCTGACACCAGATAGGCCTCGATCACTTCGGGAATCTTCGCCAGCGTCTCGCCGAATTTTTCCAGCGTGTTGTCAGAGTGGCTGTCCAGCGTGACCTGCACCAGCACGGTGTCGGCCAGGTCCAGCGCAGCGGCATTGATGCGCACGGTGTAGCCCTCAATCACGCCCGACTCTTCCATCTTTTTGATGCGGCTCCAGCAGGGTGTGTGGCTGAGGCCCACGGCCTGGCCGATCTCCTGCAGGCTGGCGCGTGCGTTGGACTGAAGGACTTGCAGGATTTTTCGGTCAGTTTTATCCATAAAGCAATATTTCCTTTATTTTTGACTTTCTAAAGTAATTATTACTGAAATGGACACAAATCAACAGAAAATTCGGAAGCACTTTCTGTGACCCCAGACGGATACTTGCTGCTGGCAAACGGACTTACCGGCCCGTGTTGCAAGGCAAACGCACCAGCGGGTTACCGCCCGCCGGTGCGTTTGGGCATCTCGGCATGGCGGGCGGATCAGCCGAACCTGCGCTGCGCATCCAGCGCCAGGCCGGTGCCAATGCTGCCGAACAGATCTCCCTCAACGCGGCGTGCCTGCGGCAGCAAGGCTGCAATCCGCGCACGCAGCAGCGGCACGCTGCTGGAGCCGCCGGTGAAAAACACCGTGTCCACCGCGCTCGCCATTACCCCGGCATCGCGCAACAAGCCGCCCACGCTTGCCGCGATATCGTCCACCAGCGTGCAGATGGCCTGATCGAAGGCCGCGCGCTGCAACAGCAGCGTTTCTCCCGCTGTGATGCGCCCCAGATCCATGCGCGTTTCACCCGCACCGGACAAGGCAATCTTGGCGCGCTCTACCTGCATCGCCAGCCAGTGCCCGGCGCGCCGGACCACTAGGGCCTGCAAGCGGCCCAGCTTGTCCGGCTCGGCGGCCTCGCGGCGCAATTCGGCGATCTGGGCGGTAGCCTTTCGGGTATACGCAAAATTAATGGTGTGCCAGGTCGCCAAGTTGAAGTACGGTGCCGAAGGCATGAGTAATCCACTGTTGAGCAGGCTGCCCAGTCCCAGCGTCGGCATCACGCTGGCTAGGCTCAGGTATTTGTCGAAGTCGGTGCCGCCAATGTGCACGCCACCACTGGCGAGGATGTCATCGCGCCTGTCGGCCCTGCCCGCGCGCTCGGGCGACAGTTGCACCAGCGCAAAGTCCGAGGTGCCGCCGCCGATGTCCACCACCAGTACCAGCTCTTCGCGGGTCACCTGCGATTCGTAGTCAAAGGCAGCGGCAATCGGCTCGTACTGGAAGGCGACCTCCTTGAAGCCCACCGCGTGGGCAATGCCGGCCAGCGTCTCCTGCGCCCGGCGGTCAGCGGCCGCGTCACCATCGACAAAGAAAACCGGGCGGCCCAGCACGGCACGCGTGAAGCTGCGGCCGGCAGTCTGCTCGGCGCGGCGCTTGAGCTCGGCGATGAACTGCGCCAGCAGGGTGCGAAACGGCACAGCCCGTCCGGCAACTTCGGTGTGCTCGTCGATCAGGGAGGTGCCGAGCAGGCTTTTGAGCGAGCGCATCAAGCGCCCTTCGTCACCGGCCAGGTAGTCTGCCAGCGCGGCGCGACCATAGCTGATGTGGGCATCTTCGGCATGGAAGAACACCACCGAAGGCAAGGTCGGCTTGCCGTCCTCCAGCGCCAGCAGTTGCACCTGCCCCGGCGCATCGGCGCGGTCGCAGGCCGCAGTCGAGTTGGAGGTGCCGAAGTCGATGCCGCAGGCGTCTGGCAAGGACTTCAAGAAAGTCTGGGCCTGGCGAAGCCGCTGTCGGCCCAGGCTGTCGCGCTGGCGCGGCTCAACTTGAAGGACGGCGGCACACGCAGCTGCGCGAGTTGCTCGCCAGCCTCGCCGTGCGCACTCAAGAGCGCCGACGGGTTGTCCTCATCGGGCTCTATGTCCAGCGACACCGTGATGCGCGCGCCACGGCAATCGCCCTCGACACTCTGGTGCAAGGTGGCATGCAATTGCTGCTCATGGCGGCGCACAAACTCCGACGCGGTTTTGACCAGGGTGCTGAAGGCCGTGCTGTCGAGTGGTTTGGGATTTTTCTTGTCGCGGCCCATGGTCCAGGGCCCGACCAGCGCGGGCTCAGGCTCGCCGTCCTTGATCATGGCGACGGCCCAGCCATCGTCGTCCTCGTTTTTGATCACGCGCGCGGTCCAGCCGTCGCCGCACCACAGCCGCGCCTCTTGCACCGGGCGGTCGTCATCGGGAACATCGGGAAGATCGGCAGAAGGTGCAGGGGAAGCGGTGTCAGTCACAGGCAGTCAATTCAGGGGCGCAAGGGCGCGGGTTGCTCCTTCCGATTTTAATGCGCGCTGCAGGAGGCGGGCGCGAGTTCCACCGTGCAGAATTTGCGCCCCGCGTAAACCTTGATGACAGCTCGGCCGCCTCTGGTTACGCTGTGGTATCCAGTTCTGCAACATCATTCCGGAAATACCATGACCCAACGCCGCGACTTCCTCACCACTGCCGCCGCTGCCGCCGCCGGCATCGCCCTGCCCTCGCTGGCGCGCGCCCAGGCCTTCCCCTCGCGCCCTATCCGTTTCATCTGCCCGTGGCCGGCAGGCGGCTCCACCGATGCCGTCATCCGTGCCCTGGCCGAAAGCGCCGGCAAAACCCTGGGTCAGACCATCATTGTCGATAACAAGCCCGGCGCGGGCGGCATGCTGGGCGCCAACGAAATGATGAACGCCAAGCCCGACGGCTACACGCTCACGCAGTTGCCGCATGGCGTCTTCCGCATCCCGCACATGCAAAAGGTGCAGTACGACCCGCTAAAAGACTTCACCTGGATCGCCTGCCTGACCGGCTACACCTTCGGTCTGGTCGTGCCGGCAGATTCACCGATCAAAAGCATCAAGGACCTGGTGGCCTACGCCAAGGCCAACCCGGAGAAGTTCACCTACGGCTCGACCGGCACCGGCACCAGCCCGCACCTGGCGGTTGAAGAATTTGCCCAGCGCGCCGGCATCAAGCTCACGCATGTACCCTTCAAGGGCAATGCCGACAACATGCAGGCCATCCTCGGTGGTCACGTGATGGGGGCCAGCGACGCGACCGGCTGGGGCCCCCACGTCGAGTCGGGCAAGCTGCGGCTGCTGGCCACCTATGGCAGCAAGCGCACCAAGCGCTGGCCAAATGTGCCCACGCTCGACGAACTGGGCTACAAAACCGTTTCCGACTCGCCGTTTGGTGTCTGCGGCCCCAAAGGCATGGATCGCGCCGTTGTGGAAACCCTGCACGATGCCTTCCGCCGCACGCTCAATGACCCGGCAGTGCTGGCCACCTTTGACAAGTACGACCAGTCGGTGATCTACATGAACACCGCGCAGTACACCCGTTTTGCGCGCGAAACCTTTATCGCCGAGAAAGCGACCATCGAGCGCCTGGGCATGGCCAACAAGGGCTAGTACCGCAACCAGAGCATCTCCGCTCAATCAGCAGGCAATCTGCTGCAAGCCACGACAGGCAAGCCTCTCGTGGCTTTTCCACGGGCTTATCCACAGGGTGGCCCACAGAAACCGGGGGCAAATCCATGGCACGGAGAGACAGCCATTCCTGCTGCGCTATGCTTGCGGGCTCCAACCGCAGGTGTGCCCATGACCCGATTTTTCCGAAGCATTTTCCCCGCAACCCTCATCGCCGCCAGCCTGCTGCTGGCCGGCTGCAAGGACGCCTCCGATGCCAGCAAACCGGCCGCCGCGGCTGCGTCCACGCCGGTGTCGGTCGCCGCCGTCGCGGCGGAGGCCAAGGGTTTCAGCGTCGGCTCGGCCATGAATGCGCGCACCGTTTACGTGTTTTTCGACGCCCAGTGTCCGCACTGCACGGCGTTGTGGGAAGCCGCCAAACCGCTCAAGTCGCAGGCACGTTTTGTCTGGATTCCGGTTGGTCTGCTCAATGCATCCAGCACGGCCCAGGGCGCGACCCTGCTGGCTGCCAAGGACCCGGTCGCGGCGATGGATGAACATGAGGCCTCGATGACAGCCAAGGGCGGCGGCATCGCTGCCGCAAGCGACATTGATGCGCAAAAGGCCGACGTCGCCAAAAACACCGCGTTGCTGACACGTTTCGGCTTCGCCTCGATCCCGACCATCATCGGCAACCATGCAGAGACCGGCGCCCTCGTCACCCGGGAAGGCGCCATGTCGACCGCGGCGCTCGCCGGGCTGTTGGGCCTGAAAGTTCCTACGCCATGATGGCTCATCAAATCGGACTCCAGCCCTTTATTCTCGGGCGTGATCAGCTCCTGATTTGATAGCGTAGACGCTCAGAACAACACGCGGCTGCGGATGGTGCCGGACACCTGTGCCAGCTTCGCCAGCGCCATGTCCGAGCGCGCGGCGTCGATGTCGATCACCACATAACCGATGGCCTCGTTGGTCTGTAAAAACTGCGAAGCAATGTTGATGCCGTTGCCGGCAAACACCTGGTTGATCTCGGCCAGCACACCCGGCACGTTGCGGTGAATGTGCAGCAGCCGGTGTTTGCCGGGGTGCGCCGGCAGCGCCACCTCGGGGAAGTTGACCGACGAGGTCGAGGTGCCGTTGTCGCTGTACTTGACCAGTTTTTCCGCCACCTCGATGCCAATGTTGGCCTGCGCCTCCATGGTGGAGCCGCCCACATGCGGCGTCAGGATCACGTTGTCGAGACCGCGCAGCGGCGACTCGAACACGTCCTTGTTGCTTTTCGGTTCGACTGGAAACACGTCAATCGCCGCGCCCAGCAACTTCTTGCTGCGCAGCGCCTCGGCCAGCGGTTCAATCTCCACCACCGTGCCGCGCGAGGCATTGATGAAGACTGCGCCGGGCTTGATGGCGGCGATTTCTGCGGCGCCTATCATCCACTGCGTGGCCTGGGTCTCAGGCACATGCAGGCTCACGACGTCGGACTGGCCCAAGAGGTCGTGCAGCTTGCCGACCTGGCGTGCATTGCCCAGGGGTAGCTTGGTCGTCACGTCGAAAAACACCACCTGCATGCCCAGACCTTCGGCCAGCACCGAGAGCTGGGTGCCGATGGAGCCGTAACCAACGATGCCCAGCGTCTTGCCGCGAATCTCGAAGGCGTTGTCGGCCGACTTGAGCCAGCCACCGCGGTGCGCCGCCGCGCTTTTTTCGGGCACACCGCGCAGTAGCAAAATCGCCTCGGCCAGCACCAGCTCAGCCACCGAGCGCGTGTTGGAAAACGGCGCGTTGAACACCGCGATGCCGCGCTCGCGTGCCGCGTTCAAATCCACTTGGTTGGTGCCAATGCAAAAGCAGCCGACGGCAGCGAGCTTGCTCGCATGGGCCAACACATCGGCGCTGAGCTGCGTGCGGGAGCGGATGCCGACAAAATGCGCGTCGGCGATTTTGGCCTTGAGCTCGTCACCTTCAAGTGCGCCGGGCAGGTTCTCGATCTGGCTGTAGCCGGCATCGCGCAGCACGGCGATGGCTGAGGGATGAATGCCTTCCAGAAGCAGAAATTTGAGTTTGTTTTTGTCGAGCGAAGGTTTGGTCATGGAAAGCGGTCAGGCCGGGACAGGCCGGCAAGTGGTTGGGCATGCAGTATGAATGAATCATTTTGCCCTGCCCGCGGCAAGGTCAGAGCCGCGCAGGCTCCTAGCTTGATCCCGGTGTACTGCTCACCGGCAAACAGCCATGCCACCAGCCCGGCCACCGGCGGCATCAGATACATCAGCGGGGCGATGCGCGCACAGACCGGCATGATTTTTGAATAAAAAAGCCCTCCAGCCCAATGGATACAGGCGCAAGTAGCTATCATTTTTGAAGCATGCCAGCTTGCCGCACCGGCTGCTGGCCGGCCCGCAACGGGGCGTGATACAAACAGCGCTGCTTTTGTCCCGGAATAAGGAATCCCTTGAAATTCAAAATGGCTGAAAAGTCGCTGTTCGCCGTGCTGCTGCGCTCATCATGGTGGATCAGCCTGTCGTTGGCGCTAGCGTTTGCACTGGTGTCCAAAGCCCTGTTGCCGCCGGAGTACTTCTTTTTCGGCGCCATGGGTGGGTTGCCGTTTCTGGCGATTGCCATGATCAGGCTGTGGCGCCAGCTGCGCGCGCCCAGCACGGCCCATGTGGAAGCCACGCTGGCGCAGATCAACGCCATGCCCTGGCGGGAGTTTTCTGCAGCGCTGGCGCAGGCCATGGTGCGTGATGGTTTTGAGGTGCGCCGGCTGGATCTGGCGAGCGCCGACTTCGAGCTGATCAAGGGCGGGCGCACCTTGCTGCTGAGCGGCAAGCGCTGGAAGGCCGCACGCCTGGGGCTGGAGGTGCTGCAGAGCCTGGAGGTAGCGCGCAACACCCGCGACGCCAGCAGCTGCATTTGCGTAACCATCGGTGAGGTCACCGACAAGGCCCGCAGCTTCGCCGCCGAGCACCAGATCCGCGTGATCCAGGGCACCGAGCTGGCGCAATTGCTCAGGCCGGTGTTGACTGGCAAGCCGGCCGCCTGACGCTCCTGTTTTGATAGCTGGACACGCCCAATAGACGTGGGCTGGAGCCAGATTTAGCCTATAACCGGGGGGTAGCCGCCCGGACCCGCCCCGCCACCGGGTAAGCGCTGGCCATCCACAGGTACATCAGCGCGCCGGCCACCAGGCTGGCGGCGGCAATCTCCAGCGACAAGGTGAAGCCCTCACCGACGCTGCGGCTGTGTCGCAGCAGCAGCGCCACCATGGGCGGGCCGGCGATCTGCCCGATGCCATACATCGCTGTCAGCAGACCCATATAACTGGCTGCCGCAGCCGGCCGCAGACGCCGCACCTCCTGCATCGCAAAAAAGGTGATGGCGGTGAAGGGAACGCCCAGCAGCAGGCTGCCGATGGCAAAACCGGCCAGCGTCGGGCTGAAGATGCTCGCCGCAATGCCCAGTGCCTGCACAAAATAACAGCCGGCCAGCAAGTGGCGGTAGTCACCGGTGGCCGGAATGCGTGTGGCCAGCAGTGCGCCGGTGATCACGCCAAATCCGAAGATGGGCCAGAAAAAATCAATCCAGACCGAGCCCGGCATGGCTTCGCGCGCGATCACTGGCAAGAATGTTGCGGTGATGATGTAGCCAAAACCGGCCAGACCGTAAGCGGCGGCCAGCCACACCATCTGCTTGCGACCGGCCGGCGCGTCCGTGCGCAGCGGCGCGGGCGGCGCGCCTGCACTGACCGCGCCCTGCCCGTCCCGCTCGCGGAAAGTGCGCCAGACCCACCCTGTCAGCAGCGCGGCCAATCCGCCAAAAATCAGCCAGCCCGCCGCCGCCCGCCACTGCAGCGCCACCATGCCGCTGGCGAACAGACCGCTCAACGCAATGCCAGCGCCGGGGCCGGCGTAAATCACACCCCCCATCATGGGCGCGTTGCGCCGCGCCAGCTGGGCCAGGCACCAGCCCGAGGTATAGACGAACACCAGCGCACTGGCCACACCGGCGGCAAAACGCAGCAGCGGCCACAGCACCGGCACGTGCAGGGCCATGCCCAGGGTCAGCAGCGTGGTGCCGACGAGGCCGGTGCGCACCCAGACGGGTGCGGCGACCTGTGGCAGAAAAGGCAAGCGCCTCCAGATCCAGGGCTGGAAGGTGCACAACAAGGCGCCGACCAGGTAACCGAAATAGTTCGCGCTGGCCAGCCAGCTGGC
Source organism: Polaromonas sp. (assembly GCF_013817205.1). GTDB lineage: Bacteria > Pseudomonadota > Gammaproteobacteria > Burkholderiales > Burkholderiaceae_C > Polaromonas. Next base: position 4,757 of record NZ_JACDDD010000074.1, on the reverse strand, counting down.
CGCCGGCAGGTCGATCACGCCGTCGCTGAGCATCATGGGCAACAGCGGCGTGAAGGCAAAACGCCCTATGCCCATGGCTGTTGCCAGCGACAACAGACCAGCGATGGCGATGGCCCAACGGCCGGGCTCCTGGCTCAATTCGCTCAAGGCCGTGATCCTGCGGCGCCGGTTTTGGCCGGCTCCACCAGCGCCATGCGGCGGCGCAGGCGCGCCGCCTGCTCCGCGTCCCCGGACTTCTCGGCCAACTGCGCCTGCACACCCAGCCAGGCCAGCAACGGCCGGCGCCAGCCCTGGGTTGAGGCGGTGTCCACCGCCAGCTGCAGCACCGCCGGGCTGGCCTGCCCGCGCTGGAACAGCACGGCCGCCGCCACCAGTTGCGACAGCGGGTCGGCGATGGCTTTCACGGCCGCCGCATCACCACTGGCTGCGGCGCGCTGGGTGGCTGGCAGCAAGGCCAGGTCCTGCGGCTGCAGGCGCCCGGCAAGGTAGTCCGCATAGGCACGCTCGGCGGCTGGCGCATCAGCGCGCATTCGCTCAAAGCCGGCGCAGGGCTCAATCACCAGGCTGGCGGTACGGGTGGCGCAGCGCAGCAGTTCCACACGCGCCGTCAGGTCCACACGGCCGGTGCTGGAGACTTCGCTGAGCGCACGGCCAAACTCCACGGCTTCGACACGTGTGTTGCCTTCCATGTAAGCAGAAATGGCGCGCTCGCTCGCGGTTTTGGCTTCAAGCTGCCAGTCGGGCGTTTTGGGGCCGCTGCTGCAGGCGGCGAGCGCCAGCAATGTGGCAGCCATCAGGGTGTTGGCATGAAGGTTCATGGCAGCTTGATCTCCGTGTCGCGGGCAAACGGCCATTTTCGGTTGACCTCGTTGATCAGGCTGTCCACCTTGCGCAGACTGGACTCGACCTCACCACGCAGCGTGCCGAGGTCATCGGTGGCAGCGCGCGCATTGGCGCCCACGGCCTGGGCCTCGACCAGCACCGCGTCGACTTGTTTCAGGCTGCTCCTGGCTTCGCCGAGCAGCGTGTTGAGCTGTACCACGGTGGCCCGCGTCTCGGGCATCACGCCCTTGGCACCGAAGACCTGGGTGTCGGTCTTGGCGGCGAGGCTGTCGAGTTTGGTCAGCAAGGCATTGGTGCGGTCCAGCGTCGCGATGAGCTTTTTAGCCTCTGCCTCATTGCCCAGCAATACACCGAGCACACCTCCCGGCCCGTTGAGCCGCTCGGTCAGCTTCTGCAGATTGCCCATGCTCGCCGCCACCGCGCCTTCACCGGCGGTCAGGCCATTGAGGTTTTCAAGCAGTTCCTTGGCAGCGGCCATCAGCTTGGGGATTTCGGCGCCGGTGTCGCCGCGCAACACCTCACGCACCGCGCCATCGGGCAGCGGCGGGTCCTTGAGCAGGCCGCTGTAGGCACGGATGTTGGTGCTGCCCACGAGACCGCGTACCAGGGTGAACACGCTGGAGGTGCGCAGCCAGTGGGCATCGCGGGTCGGCACGTCGACGATGATGCGCGCCTTGCCGTCATCGGCCAGCTCGATGCGGCGCACACGGCCGATGGGAAAGCCCGAGAACGTCAGGTCCATGCCGACCACCACGCCCTCGGAGTCATCCGACACCAGCACCAGCTTCTGCGTGCTTTCAAACAGGCCGCGCGCATACAGCACGTACAGCGCCGAGCCAATCACCAGGGCGGCCATGAAGACCAGCAGCAGCACCGCCTTGAATTCGAGGTTGGCTACCGGTGGCAACTGCACCACCTCGTCCACCGTGGGCGGCGGCCTGGCGGTGTCCGGGGAGGGGTCCTTGGGATCGCTCATGGTGTGAATTTTTTCATGGTGGGTTCAGCGACTTCAATAATAGTTGCCAACCAGGGACAACACCTCGATCAGCAAGATGACGGCAAACATACGTACCAGCATGCGCAGCTCGGTGCTGGCGCGCAGGCGGAGTTCCGGAGAGTCGTAAAGGGCCGAGGCCATGGGAATCAGCGACACCGCCAGGCTGAAAAACAGAGTCTTGAGCAGGAAGATCAGCGTGACTTCCGGGTTGAACACCTGCCCGAACAGACGCGTATATACCGCCACACCGGCCAGCGTAAAGCCGTACACCGCCAGGTAGGCCATCACCAGCGCCACCACGCAGCTGAGGGCGGCCAGGGTAATGGTCGAAAAAATGCCCGCTGTCACGCGTGGCAGCACTTCGTGGCGCACCGGGTCCAGGCCACGCTGCTGCATCGCCTCCAGCGCGCCGCTGCCGCGCAGTTGCGCGAGTTCCACACCGCTGGCAATCGCTGATCGCAGTGCCACAAACATGGCCGCGGTCAGCGGAATCAACTCCAGCACCAGCACCCGGATCACCACCTGCAGCGCGTACTGCGACAGGCCATAACTGATGGCGGTGACGATGACGATGCGGGTGATGACCACGGTGATCAGCGCACACATCAGTGTGAAGCCGAGCAGGTTGGGTGCGGTGTTGCGGTAAATGTGTTCGGCCAACACACGACGGTTGGGGCGCCCGTAACTGGAAGGCGAAAGTGTCAGCACCAGAATCATCGCGCCCAGGTAAATGAGCCGCCACCAGCCCAGCAGCCAGTCGCGCGCCCTGAGGTTGAGCAGCGCAAGTGCGGAAGGCCTGCGGTCGGCGGGCGTCATGACGCCACGGTAGCGCGTACGCCCGGCGCACCTTCAGCGTGCCGCAGTCCGCTCGCGCCGATCAACTCGTCACGAAATAAAGCAGTCATGTCCCTGTGCATGCGCGAAGTTTAGGCGATGTCGCGTTCAGGTGAGACGGTCAGCGCCTGGCAGTAGCGGAGGAACGCGTCCATGTCGGTGCCCTTGTCAAACACTGCGTCGGCGCGCAGCGCCAGGCATTTTTGGCGCATTTCCTCACTGAGCTCGCCACTGAGCACGACCACACGCTGATTGGGGCGGCGCGTGGTGCACCAGTTCAGCGCACCCACGCCACTGCCCTGCCGCAGGTGCAGGTCTACCACCGCCAGGTCCCAGGCACCGTCATTGGACGACAACCAGTTGGTCGCCGAGATTTCGTTGTCCGCATAAAACAGGACGTCCACCGAGGGAATGTCGCGCAAGGCGTCCACGATGATGTTGCGCAGCGCCACATCGTCTTCAATGATGAAAACCTTTAGCGAACGCTGCAACTCTGAACTCCTGCCATTTTTTACTGTTGACGGCATAAAACCCTTTTTGTGGCCCCGAGTTTAGGCGTGCCGGGCCGCTGGCTCGGCACCGCACAGCGGCCCCAGGGGATCCTGTGTTCATGCTATGTCATGGCGCTGGACTCAGACCGCCATTTGCTGGAAGCGGGGCCGGCCATGAGTGAGCTGTAATGCTGAAACCGGAAGTCGCTGCCCGCGCGATACAGGGCCACTAGAGGAACTTGCGCGCATGTGGCGCGCCATCATGCGACGCTTGCGCCTTGAGCACGCTGATTTCTCCATCACTCTCTATAAAAGCGGACTGAACCTCGGACAGGTCCTTCACGCCCTGCAGGCGCAACTTGCCCCACAATTCCTCGGTAGTGATCAGCTCGTGGCGCATGTTTCTGCGGTGCAGGCGTCCGTTCTTGATGAGCAGTACGGGCGGCGACTCCACCAGTTTGCGCACCCACGGCAGGTGGAAACTGCCCCAGTCCATCACGTAGTTCCAACCGGCAATTGTCAGCACCAGCACGCAGCCATCGGTAATGGATTCATAGCCGCCAGCCATGGCATTCTGTGACGCATCGGCAATCAGCACCAGAAGAAGAACGTCGGCGATGCCGAGGGCGCCCACATCTCGCCGCAACACAAACCTGAACAGAAGAAACAGCAACCAGTACATGATGCTGCCGCGCAGCACCAGCTCGAGCGGATTGAGCGAGAGCCCGAACAGGGCGTGGAAATCCAGGGCCAACACCGGCCCTTAACGCTGATTGAAGCGGTAGGTCGGTTTGGGCGCCCAGGGCCTGGCGACTTGCTGGCCCAGTTGTGAACCGGGTGCGAAGGGCCACGCCTTGATGCCTGAGGCAGGTGCAGGGTTCCCCTGTGGACCGGTGTTAACCGTCTTGTGGATGTGTTTGATTTCCTTGTGGGAATCCGATGACTCGTGCATAAGGCTCCTTGGGTTGTGGTTAAGGGTTTTTTCAGGCTTTCACTGCAACCAGGCCCACCGCCGCAACGCGGTCGGCGTGGCGATAGACCGGGCGTTCGAGTTCTTCCCCGAACACGTCGGGATCAATCTCGCCATAGGTATAGGTGCAAGCGGACTGGCCTAGGAAGGGCTCCATCTCGCGGATGAAATGGTCGGCGCCGTCGACGATGGCGACACCCGTGTACAGGATCAGGCAGCCTCCGGGCAGCAGACGCTGCAGCGCCTGGGCGCCAATCTTTACACTCAGCGCCCGGCCCAGGTCGCCTCCGCCATGACGGTAAGTGCGTGCGGTTTCATCCTCGAGGTAGGGCGGATTGGACAAGATGACGTGAAAATCACCGGCAGTCGATCCGAGCGTATCGCCGAGCACGGTTTCCACCTCCATGCCGGCTGCCTCTGCATTGATGCGGGCATACCGCAGGGCCAACGGGTTGATGTCGTTGAGGACGATATGCGCGCCCACCCGTAGCCGGGCCGCGATGATGCCGCCGGCACCGCTGCCGCAGCCTACATCCGCGATCCGCAGGGTGGTGTCCGGGAAAGCTGCCGGCATCTGGTCGCGGATCAGGTTCAGAAAACGGTAGGTGTCGGGGCCGAAAAA
>NZ_JACDDD010000073.1 GCF_013817205.1 Polaromonas sp. | reverse complement strand
AGTTGACGGTGCTGGGTTCGGCCAAAAAACGCAGGGTGATGGAGGACATAGGAATCGCCTGAAGAGAGAAGTCCCCCCATTATCCGGACTTTAGGAGCGTGCGTCGTCTGATACCGGCAGCCACTCTCGCCATGCGATTGGGGCAAGTTTGCCCGCTTGCCACCTGAGGCAAATTGCGCAAGGTTTTCAGGGCAGGGGCGTCAGGGATTAACCGCGAGGGGAGCGGGAGCGCTCTGCAGAGCGGCAATGCGCTTGTGCATCAGGAAAAACCACAGCGGGGGCAGCATGGCCAGCATCAGGCAGCCCGCATAACCTGTGGGGAGTTGCGGCCCGGGCAGGGCCGCCAATGTTGGATAAGGTTTCCACGCATGCATGTGGTGGTCAGAGTGGCGCTGCAGATTGGCCAGCAGCGAGTTGCTGACAACATGGTCGGCATTCCAGGCATGCATCACACCAAAGGCCTCGCGACGCCCGCCTTCGCTGGTACGGCGCAGGCCGTAGTGCTCGATGTAATTGACAATTTCCAGCAGCAGAAAAGCGACCACTGATTGCAAGGCGAAATATGCTATGAATTTGATAGCTGATGACGCAGGCAGAACAAGGGCGGGAAGCATGAAAGGCATCAAGGATGCAGCCGTGCTCCAGACCAACGGGCTGCGCAGCCAGCTGGATTTGAACTGGGCGATGCGCTGGGCTTCCAGCTTCCAGCCGCTGGCCAGGCTGCCCCACAGGCTGCGCGGCAAAAACCGGTACAGGCTTTCCCCAAACCGCGCCGAAGCCGGGTCGTCCTGCGTGGCGGCGCGCGGGTGGTGGCCCCTGTAATGCTCCACCATGAAATGGCCGTAACAAACGCTGCTCATCAGCAGCCAGCCGCAAAAGCGGTCGACCCTTGATTTGCTGTGGCCCAGCTCGTGCGCAAACGTGATGCCCTGCGAGCCGGTGACAAACCCCACGCTGAACGCCACGCCCAACGCGGTGAGCCAGTCGCCGTGCACAGCGGCATAAGCGCCCGCTGCGATCAGCGCCATCTGCAGCAGCACGTACAGACGCAGCACCGTTTGAAAATACCCCAGGCTGACGCCTGGGGCCGTGGGAGGAGGCGAGCGCTGAGCCGCCGGCGCAACAGCATCCAGCAGCGCAATGCCCCACCACACCGCCAGAGTCCAGATGGCGGACTGGGCGGGGTGCGCATAAATGCCAACGATGGTCAGCAGCGGCAGCAGCCACGCCAGAAGGAATCGCAGGTCAGACAAGCGCATGGGGGACTTTCTCACGTCGCGCCCGTGCGGGCAAATTTTTTTTGGGGAGTGCGGAGGTGAGGCGGATTTGCATCGCTGGCCCTGGATGCTACCAAATACATAGCAAACTTTCTTTGCTGATGAAGGGCAAGACACCAAAAAGGTCGTGAATCGCCCCCCTGAAAGGCCCGTGCGGGGGCTTCTTCAGAGCAAACGCTGCAGGTAGCGCCCGGTGTGGCTGGCGGGGTTGGCTGCAATGTCCTCGGGCGTTCCTACACCGACCACCGTGCCGCCACCGGCGCCGCCCTCGGGGCCCATGTCGATCAGCCAGTCGGCGGTTTTGATAACGTCCAAGTTGTGCTCGATCACGACGATGGTGTTGCCCGCGTCGCGCAACTGGTGCAACACCTTGAGCAGCAAGGCGATGTCGGCAAAATGCAGCCCGGTGGTGGGCTCGTCGAGGATGTACAGCGTGCGGCCGGTGTCGCGCTTGGAGAGTTCCAGCGCCAGTTTGACACGCTGCGCCTCACCCCCCGACAGCGTGGTCGCGGCCTGACCGAGCTTGATGTAACTCAGGCCAACGTCGAGCAGGGTGTGCAGCTTGCGCGCAATCACCGGCACCGCCTTGAAGAACTCAGCCGCGTCCTCGACCGTCAGATCCAGCACCTGCGCAATGTTTTTACCCTTGTACTGCACTTCCAGCGTTTCGCGGTTGTAACGCATCCCCTTGCAAACATCGCAAGGCACGTAGACATCAGGCAGAAAGTGCATCTCGACCTTGACCACGCCGTCGCCCTGGCAGGCCTCGCAGCGTCCGCCGGCTACGTTGAAGCTGAAGCGACCGGCGCCGTAGCCGCGTTCACGCGCGGTGTTCATCTCGGCCATCAGTTCGCGGATAGGCGTGAACAGGCCGGTGTAGGTGGCCGGGTTGCTGCGTGGCGTGCGGCCGATCGGCGATTGGTCGACGTTGATGACCTTGTCGAAATGTTCGATGCCCTCGATGCTTTCGTGCGGCGCCGGCTCCTCATGCGCGCGGTACAGCGTGCGCGCGACGGCGGCGTACAGCGTGTCGTTGACCAGGGTCGATTTGCCGGAGCCGGAGACACCGGTCACGCAGGTCAGCAGCCCGACCGGGAAGTCGACGCTGACGTCTTTCAGGTTGTGGCCGCTGGCCTTGATCACGCGGATCGCCTGCATGTCACCCTGGGTCCGCAGGTGTTCAGCCTCACGCGCGGCTCGTTTGATGCCTGCCGCACTGGGCGCAAATTTCGAAGGTTTCTTCGGGTCGCGGTAAGGCGCTTTTTCCACCGTCGGCAGCCAGGGCGTGCGGCGTGTGGGCACGGCGATCTTGAGCACCTGCGACAAATATTTGCCGGTCAGCGAATCCGGGTTGGCCAGCACTTGGGCATAGGTGCCCTGGGCCATCACGCGCCCGCCGTGGATACCGGCGCCCGGCCCCATGTCGATCACGTGGTCAGCGGCGCGGATCATGTCTTCGTCATGTTCAACCACCAGCACGCTGTTGCCGATGTCGCGCAGATGTTTGAGCGTGCCGATCAGGCGGTCGTTGTCGCGCTGGTGCAGGCCGATGCTGGGCTCGTCCAGCACATACATCACGCCGGTCAGGCCCGAGCCGATCTGTGAGGCCAGGCGAATGCGCTGCGATTCGCCGCCCGACAGGGTTTCGGCGCTGCGGTCCAGGCTCAGGTAATTCAGGCCCACGTCGTTGAGGAATTTCAGGCGCAGGCCAATCTCACGCACCACCTTGCCGGCAATCTCGGCCTTAGCGCCTTCCATGGTCAGGCTGTTGAAGTAATCAAAACTTTCGCGCAGCGTGGCGCGGCTGATCTCGAAGATCGCCTTACGCCCGGCGGCGCCCACCAGGTAGACGTGCCGGGCCTCGCGGCGCAGCCGTGTGCCCTCGCATTCGGGGCAGGGCTGCAGGCTGCGGTATCGCGCGAGCTCTTCACGCACGGCGGCCGAGTCGGTCTCGCGGTAGCGTCGCTCGAAGTTGGTAATCACCCCCTCGAAGGGGTGTTTTTTGTTGATCTTCTTGCCGGCAAAATTGCCGGAGTCCATCACGTAGCTGAACTTGATTTCTTCTTCGCCCGAGCCATGCAACACGACCTGCTGCACCTCGACAGGCAGGTTTTCAAAGGCCGTGTCAAGGTCGAACTTGTAGTGTCTGGCCAGGCTTTCCAGCATCGAGAAGTAATAGCCGTTGCGCCTGTCCCAGCCCTTGACGGCGCCACTGGCCAGGCTCAGCGACGGGAAAGCCACCACCCGCGCCGGGTCGAAAAACTCCATGTGCCCCAGGCCGTCGCAGCTGGGGCAGGCGCCGACTGGCGAGTTGAAGGAAAACAGCCGCGGCTCCATCTCGCTGAGCGAATAGCTGCATACCGGGCAGGAAAACTTTGCGCTGAACAGGTGTTCCTTGCCGGAGTCCATTTCCATCGCGATAGCCTTGCCGTCGGCCAGCCGAAGCGCGGCTTCAAAACTTTCAGCCAGCCGCTGCTGCATGTCGGGCCGCACCTTGAGCCGGTCGATCACCACGTCGATATTGTGTTTTTCAGCCTTCTTGAGCTTGGGCAGCTCGTCGAATTCATACGCCGTGCCGTCCACGCGGAAGCGCACATAACCATGCGCCTGCATCTCTGCGAACACGTCGATGAACTCGCCCTTGCGTTCGCGCGCGACGGGCGCCAGGATCATCAGCTTGGTGTCTTCCGGCAGGGCCAGGACGTGGTCAACCATCTCGCTGACGCTTTGCGCCTGCAGCGGCAGCTCGTGGTCCGGGCAGAAAGGTGTGCCGGCGCGGGCAAACAGCAGGCGCAGGTAGTCGTGGATCTCGGTGACGGTGCCCACGGTGGAGCGCGGGTTGTGGCTGGTGGCCTTCTGCTCGATGGAGATCGCCGGCGACAGGCCTTCGATCATGTCGACATCGGGCTTGTCCATCAACTGAAGGAACTGGCGCGCGTAAGTGCTCAGGCTTTCGACATAACGGCGCTGGCCCTCGGCGTACAGGGTGTCAAAGGCCAGTGAGGATTTGCCCGAGCCGCTCAGCCCGGTGATCACCACCAGCTGGTTGCGCGGGATGTCGAGGTCGATGTTCTTGAGGTTGTGCGTGCGCGCCCCGCGGATGCTGATGCGCTGCATGGCCAAATGGTTGTGGGCCCCCACGCTCGTCACTGCGTGTACTTCACTGCCCCCCGAGGGGGCTGGACTTGCTCGGGGCGGCCCTTCGCTGCGTCCTGCCAGGTAGCTGCTGCTGTCGGGCTCGGCCGCTACCGGGGCAGCAGCTGCGGGAGCAAGGTATTTGCCGTCGTTGGGAGAGTTCACGTGTAAGGGCGCCGCAAAACCCTCCATCATAGACGCGTACGGGTTTTTTGGCAGCCCGGCGGCTTATGGCACAGGACAGTGGCGCCCGGTGTCGGCACCCCCGGCGCGTTTCCTGCTTGAAGCCCAGCACCCGAAAAAAGCCCCAGCAATTCAAAGACAATAGGCCGCTGCCCCGTTCCCGCTCCAACAAGACTGACATCCCGACTGTGTCTCCAGCCCCGTCCTACCCCATGACCGCCACCGAGCGGCGCGCCAGCGCCTCGCTGGCCTCGATTTTTGCGCTGCGCATGCTGGGGCTGTTTCTGGTGCTGCCGGTGTTTGCGCTGGAGGCAGCGCGCTACCCGGGCGGCGATGACCCGGCGCGCATCGGCATGGCCATGGGCATTTACGGTCTGACGCAGGGCATTCTGCAAATCCCTTTTGGCATGGCCTCGGACTGGCTGGGGCGAAAGAAGGTGATCGTGGCGGGCCTGGTAGTGTTTGCGCTGGGCAGCTTCGTGGCGGCCTGGGCGCCGGACCTCACCTGGCTCATCGTCGGCCGCTCGCTGCAGGGCGCCGGCGCGATTTCGGCGGCGGTGACGGCCTTGCTGGCCGACACCACGCGTGACGAGGTGCGGACCAAGGCCATGGCGCTGGTCGGCGCCAGCATCGGGTTGATGTTTGCGCTGTCGCTGGTGCTGGCGCCTCTGCTGACCGCACACGTCGGTCTGAGCGGGCTATTTGCATTGACCGGCGCGTTGGCGCTGGCGGGCATCGCGGTGACCATCTGGTGGGTGCCGCCCGAGCCAGCGCAGCACGTCAATCGCCCGCGCGGCAGCCTGGCCGAGGTTTTGAGGCACCCAGCGCTGCTGCGGCTGAATGCCGGGGTGTTCATCCTGCATGCGGTGCAACTGGCCATGTGGGTAGCGATTCCAGCCCTGCTGGTGCAGGCGGGACTCGCCAGCGCCAGCCACTGGAAGGTTTACCTGCCAGCGGTGCTAGCGTCTTTCCTGGTCATGGGCTTGACCCTGTTTCCGATGGAAAAGCGGGGCCGCTTGCGGGAAGTCTTTCTCGCGGCGGTGGGCCTGATTGCGCTGGTGCAGTTCGGCCTGATGGCGGCCTCGCTGCAGGTCGCCCCCTCGCTGGCAGCGCTCGGGGCGCTGCTGTTCCTGTTTTTCTGCGGCTTCAACATCCTCGAAGCCTCCCAGCCCAGCCTGGCGTCGCGCGTGGCGCCGGCCCATTCGCGCGGCGCGGCGCTCGGGGTCTACAACACCCTGCAGTCGCTGGGCTTTTTTGCCGGTGGCGCACTGGGCGGCTGGCTGGCCAAAACCGCCAGCGCGCAGGCCTTGTTTGCCGCCTGTGGCGGCCTGATGCTGCTGTGGCTCGCAGTCGCCTGGCCAATGAAGGCGCCGGGAAGGCATGAGGGCGCCTCCGGTGCCGGACTGGCCGCACAGCCAGTTAAACTGTGAAAAATTAGGAGAACATGCCATGGCATCCGTCAATAAAGTCATTCTCGTCGGCAACCTGGGCCGCGACCCCGAAGTGCGCTACATGCCCAGCGGCGACGCCGTGGCCAATATCGCGTTGGCTACCAGCAGCAAGTACAAGAACAAGGCCGGTGAAATGGTCGAGGAGACCGAATGGCACCGCATCAGCTTTTTCGGCCGCCAGGCTGAAATCGTCGGTGAATACCTGAAGAAGGGCCGCTCGGTTTACATCGAAGGGCGCCTGAAAACCCGCAAGTACACCGACAAGGACGGCGTCGAGAAATACGCCACCGACATCATCGCCAGCGAGATGCAGATGCTGGGCAGCCGCGAAGGCATGGGTGGCCCGGGCGGAAACGACAGTGGTGATGAGGGCGGCGAGCGCCCGTATTCCCGTCCGCCGGCAGCCGCCCCGCGGGCGCCGGCCGCTGCGGCCCCGCGCCCGCCGGCACCCACCAAGGCCGCCAGCGGCTTTGACGACATGGACGACGACATCCCGTTCTGATTCGCCCGTTCCCATCGCATCTGCCCGGCCTGCGCACTGCGCAGGCCGGGCAGATGCATTTTTCAGACAACGCTTTTTGTCGCCGGTCGCCCCAGAGCCGTGTAGGCGCGGGCCTCATTTTTCCCTCTACACCCGCCGGGGTCAGCGCTTTTTTTTGCTAGGATCAATCCTCCATCGTCCGGATAACCCAAGAGGCCAGCCATGCGCCCGAACCACGACCACATCCCAGCCCTGCGACCCGGCTTGCTGGGCGCTTGGCTGGGCGCCGCCCTGGTGGCGGCGGCCGGCTTGGCCCATGCCAACACCGACCCTCTGAGCGACCTGCTCAGCGTACCCGGCAGTGCCGGACTCGGCCTGGGCGTGCGCGCCGAGCAATCGCCCTATGTTGGCGGCGGCACCCGTTATGACCTGCAGCCGCTGTACCTGTACGAAGGCAAACGGGTGTTTCTGCATGGCAGCCGCGCCGGGCTCAAGCTGCTGGACGATGGCAACCAGCGCGTCGATGTTTTTCTGGACCAGCGCTTCGAAGGCTATTCCGGTGACCGGATTCCGCCGGCATTGGCCGGCATGGCCGAACGCGGCTCGGGCCTGGACGCTGGTGTGTCTTACCGCTATCGCCAGCCCTGGGGCACGCTGCAGGCCGAGTTTCTGCAGGATGCCTCCAGCTTTTCCAAAGGCAGCGAGATGCGCCTGTCCTACGCCTACGACTGGCGCGCCGGCCGGCTCGCACTGCGCCCCAGCCTGACGGTGGCAGCGCGCAGCGCCAAGCTCAACAACTATTACTACGGCGTGCGGCCAGGCGAAGCCACCGCAACCCGGCCAGCTTACGAGCCCGGCAGCGGCATCAATACCACCTTGGGCATGTTTGCCACCTATGAATTGAGCGAAGGCTGGCGCCTGCTAGGCGGCGTGACCCACACCCTTCTGGACAGCAAGGTCAAGGCCAGCCCCATCATTGGCAAGTCGGCGCAGACGGGGGTGTTCGTCGGCGCCGCCTATGACTTCGGCACCTACAAGGGGAGCTGGACGCAGGAGACCTCGCCGACCTACTTCAAGCTGCTCTATGGCAAATCAACCGAAGACGGTTGCCATCTGGCGAAAATCATCACGCTGCGCTGCGCCTCGACCGCCAAGGTCAACTCGACCCGTATTGCCGGTGTGCAAATCGGCAAACCTTTTATTGAGCAACTCAACGGCTGGCCGGTGGACATCGTTGGTTACGTCGGTCTGCTGCAGCACGACGACCGCGGGCTGGCGCCCAACGGCCTGCAACTCGATGCTTTCATGAAGGCCTATTACTACGGCTTCCCGTGGAGCGAACGCGTCAAGACCCGGCTCGGCCTGGGCATCGGCGTCTCGTTGGCGCAACGTGTGCCCTACGTTGAATCCAGCAGCCAGGCAGGGCGCGGGCGGGCGACATCGCGGCTGCTCAACTACCTGGACCCGAGCATCGACTTCAGCCTGGGTGACCTGATCGGCCGTCCCCGGCTGAAAGACACCTACCTCGGCTTTGGTGTGTCGCACCGCTCGGGTATCTTCGGCGCCTCACGCCTGTTCGGCAATGTCAACGGCGGGTCGAACTACATCTATACCTACGTCGAGACGGCGCTGTAGCTCCAATTGCTACAAACTTAATAGCTGATTGCTCAATATCAGCGGGGGCTGAAGACCGATTTGGCTTGAAAACAGATGCTGCGGTCGTAGACGTCCTTACCCACACACTCCCAGAGGGCGAGGGAGCAGGACAAGTCTTCAACCCAGGTTCTGCACGTTGCTCGATGCAATGACGCCGCCGCCCAGGCAGACCTCGCCCTGGTAGAGCACGGCCGACTGGCCCGGCGTCACCGCCCACTGTGGCTGATCAAAGTGCAGTTTGGCCTGAGTGGCAGAGGCTTGCATGAGCTCGCAGGCGGCATCCGCCTGCCGGTAGCGTGTCTTGGCGGCCATGGTCCACACGGTCGGCGGTGGGCCCGCGACCCAGCTGCAGTCCTGCACTTGCAACTCGGTGGACAGCAGCCAGGGGTGGTCGTGGCCCTGCACCACCCACAAGGTGTTGCTGTCCATGTCCTTGCGCGCCACAAACCAGGGTTCGTGTTCACCGGCGCCGCGCTGGCCCTGCGCCTGCAAGGCCCTGAGTTCGGCGCCGCGCGCCTTCACGCCGCCTATGCCCAGACCCTGGCGCTGGCCCAGGGTGTAAAAACTCAGACCCACGTGTTCACCGAGCACGCGGCCCTGGTCGTTTTTGATGGGGCCGGGCGCTTTGGCGATGTAGCGGTTCAGGAAGTCGCGAAACGGCCGCTCGCCGATGAAACAGATGCCGGTTGAGTCCTTTTTCTTCGCGTTCGGCAGGCCGATCTCGTCGGCAATGCGCCGCACTTCGGTCTTTTTCAGCTCCCCGACCGGGAACAGCGTTTTGCCCAGCTGAGCCTGATTCAGGCGGTGCAGAAAGTAGCTCTGGTCTTTCGCCGGGTCCAGGCCCTTGAGCAGTTCGTGCAAACCGGTGGCCTCGTTCAGGCGCACACGCGCATAGTGTCCGGTGGCGATTTTTTCAGCCCCCAGTCGCATCGCGTGGTCCAGAAAAGCCTTGAACTTGATCTCGGCATTGCACAGGATGTCCGGGTTGGGCGTGCGGCCGGCCTGGTACTCGCGCAGGAACTCGGCAAACACCCGGTCCTTGTAGTCAGCGGCAAAGTTGACGTGTTCGATTTCAATGCCGATCACGTCGGCGACGGCCGCCGCATCCACGAAGTCAATGTTGGACGAGCAGAACGCGCTGTCGTCGTCATCTTCCCAGTTCTTCATGAAGATGCCGATAACCTCGTGGCCCTGCTGTTTGAGCAGGTGTGCGGTGACCGCGGAGTCCACGCCTCCGCTCAAACCGACCACAATGCGTTGTTTTTGCATCGCCCGATTTTAGGTGGGCAACTTTAAATGCACACCGTCAGGGTTTTGGGTCGTAGACGCTGGGGTCAGTGGTCACCAGTGCCAGCGGATAGCGTTTGCCAGCCAGATAATCTTCCATACAGGTCAGCAGCAGCGGGCTGCGGTGCAAGGGCACACAGGCGCGGATCTCGTCGGGGCTGAGCCACAGGGTACGCACAATGCCTTCGTCCAGCGCCTGTCCCGCCACCTCCTCCCCAAGCTTTCCGCAGAAGGCAAAGCGCAGATAGGTGATGTCCAGCGCCTGGTTCTTGCCGGGCACAGCCTTCTCGAAGCGCGACATGTAGATGCCCACAAGGGCATCTGGCGTGAAGTGAAAGGCGGTTTCCTCCAGCGTTTCCCGGACGCAAGCCTGGAAGGTGCTTTCCCCCTGATCGAGGTGGCCGGCCGGGTTGTTCAGGCGCAGGCCGTCCTGCGTGTGTTCCTCGACCAGCAGGAACTTGCCCTCGCGCTCGATGATGGCGGCAACGGTGACACTGGGTTTCCATCGTGAATTCATGCGCGCATTATCCGCGCGCGTATCGCAGCCCGCGGCTTGTACCTGACCGCTTAGCGTGTGGCAAAAATCACATGAAAGTCATGTAAGCTAGCCGACAGCTTCAGAAATCACGTAGAACTACGTACACGCAACGAGGAGACACCCATGCGAATCGGGGTACCGGCCGAAACCACGGCGGGGGAAACACGCGTCGCCGTCACACCGGAGACAGCCAAAAAACTCAAGGCCCAGGGCCACACGGTCGTTATCCAGTCGGGTGCCGGCGTCGCCGCCAGTGTTCCCGATGAGGCTTATGTCGCTGCGGGTGCCGAGATCACCGATGCCGCCAGCGCCTATGCGTCCGACATCGTGCTCAAGGTGCGTTGCCCGCTGGACAGCGAAATCGGCCTGGCGAAAGCCGGCACGGTGCTGGTCGGCATGCTCAATCCATTTGATGCCACCGGCCTGCAGCGCCTGGCTGCGGCGCAACTGACGGCGTTTGCGCTGGAAGCCGCGCCGCGCACCAGCCGCGCGCAAAGCATGGACGTCCTTTCGTCGCAGGCCAACATCGCCGGCTACAAGGCCGTGATGATGGCTGCCAATGCCTACCAGCGCTTCTTTCCGATGCTGATGACCGCTGCCGGCACCGTCAAGGCGGCGCGCGTGGTGATCCTGGGTGTCGGCGTAGCCGGTCTGCAGGCGATTGCCACCGCCAAGCGCCTGGGTGCGGTGATCGAAGCCAGCGACGTGCGTCCCAGCGTCAAGGAGCAGGTCGAGTCGCTGGGTGGCAAGTTCATCGATGTGCCTTACGAGACAGATGAAGAGCGCGAAGCGGCTGTGGGCGTCGGCGGCTATGCCAAGCCGATGCCGCCGAGCTGGCTGGAGCGGCAAAAAGCCGAGGTCGCCAAACGGGTGGCCCTGGCCGATATCGTGATCACCACCGCGCTGATTCCCGGCCGCGCCGCACCGGTACTGGTGACCGAAGACATGGTCAAGGCCATGAAGCCAGGCAGCGTGATTGTTGACCTGGCCGCACCACAAGGCGGCAACTGCCCGCTGACCGAGGCCGGCAAAACCGTGGTCAAACACGGCGTCACGCTGATCGGTGAGACCAATGTACCGGCGCTGGTGGCGGCGGATGCCAGCGCGCTGTATGCGCGCAATCTGCTGGACTTCCTCAAGCTGATCATCAGCAAGGAAGGCACGCTTAACATCGACCTCGAAGACGACATCGTGGCCGCCTGCCTGATGACGCAGTCCGGCGAAGTCAAGAAGAAATAACCATTTCAGGGACGGCCGCGCGCCGCCCGACCAGGAGAAAAGACCATGGATGCCGTGTCGCCCACCATCATCAACCTCATCATCTTCGTGCTGGCGATTTACGTGGGTTACCACGTGGTCTGGACCGTCACGCCTGCGCTGCACACGCCGCTGATGGCGGTGACCAACGCGATTTCGGCGATTGTCATCGTCGGTGCCATGCTGGCCGCTGCGCTGACGGTCACGCCGCTAGGGAAAACCATGGGCGTGCTGGCCGTGGCGCTGGCTGCCGTCAATGTGTTCGGTGGCTTTCTGGTCACGCGCCGCATGCTGGAGATGTTCCGCAAGAAGGAAAAGAAGATAGCTACGCCTGTCGCTGATGCAGGAGCCGCAAAATGAGCATGAATCTGGTCACGCTGCTCTACCTGGTGGCTTCTGTCTGTTTTATTCAGGCGCTCAAGGGCCTGTCGCACCCCACCACCTCGATTCGCGGCAACCTGTTCGGCATGGTCGGCATGGCGATTGCCATCCTGACCACCGGTGCGCTGATTGTTGAACTCTCAGGCGGCAAGGCCCTCGGCATGGTTTATGTGCTGGGCGCCCTGCTGGTCGGCGGCACCGCCGGCACGATCATGGCCCAACGTGTCGAGATGACCAAGATGCCCGAGCTGGTGGCTTTCATGCACAGCATGATCGGTCTGGCGGCGGTGTTTATTGCCGTCGCGGCCATGGCAGAGCCCGATGCCTTCGGCATCGTCGCTGCGGGCCTGCCTACGGCAGCGATTCCGGCCGGCAACCGGCTCGAGCTCTTCCTGGGTGCAGCCATTGGTGCCATCACTTTCAGCGGCTCGGTGATTGCGTTCGGCAAGCTCAGCGGCAAGTACAAGTTCCGCCTGTTCCAGGGCGCACCGGTCACCTTCTCCGGCCAGCACATGCTCAACCTGGCGCTGGGCATCGCCACGCTGGCGCTGGGCCTGGTGTTCATGTTCACCGGCAACTGGACCGCGTTTTTTGCGATGTTGGCCCTGTCCTTTGTGCTGGGCGTGCTCATCATCATCCCGATAGGCGGCGCTGACATGCCGGTGGTGGTGTCCATGCTCAACAGCTATTCGGGCTGGGCCGCAGCGGGTATCGGCTTTTCGCTGAACAACGCCATGCTGATCGTGGCCGGCTCGCTGGTTGGCTCGTCGGGCGCCATCCTCTCGTACATCATGTGCAAGGCGATGAACCGCTCCTTCTTCAACGTGATCCTCGGCGGCTTTGGCGGCGAAGCGGGCACAGCAGCGGCAGGCGCCAAAGAGCAACGACCCGTCAAGTCAGGCTCGGCAGACGATGCGGCTTTCATTCTTGGCAATGCCGAAACCGTGATCATCGTGCCGGGCTACGGTCTGGCAGTCGCACGCGCCCAGCACTCGGTCAAGGAACTGGCGCAGAAACTGACGGACCGGGGTGTCAACGTCAAGTACGCGATCCATCCGGTGGCAGGCCGTATGCCCGGCCACATGAATGTGCTGCTGGCCGAGGCCGAAGTGCCCTACGACCAGGTGCACGAGATGGAAGACATCAACGCCGAGTTCGGGCAGGCCGACGTGGCCATCATCCTGGGCGCCAATGACGTGGTCAACCCGGCAGCGCACGTCAAAGGGAGCGCCATTTACGGCATGCCGATTCTGGAGGCTTACAAGGCCAAGACCGTCATCGTCAACAAGCGCTCGATGGCGGCTGGTTATGCCGGCCTGGACAACGAGTTGTTTTACATGGACAAAACCATGATGGTGTTCGGCGACGCGAAAAAGGTGATCGAAGACATGGGCAAGGCCATTGAGTGATTTGCAGACAGATAACACTTGTTGCCGTGCGAAAACGCTGAATTAGAGGAAATACCCTCCTGATTTATGAGTTTCCTAGGGAAAACGCAATAGCCCCGCAGAGGGTGGCGCCATGAAAATTCGTGGCTGTTGTTCAATCGTAATCTGGAGAAGACAAGCATGAATGCATCCACCGCTGACCGTCCCTGGCTGAGCGCCTACCCCGCTGGCGTGCCAGCCGACATCGATGCGTCTCAGTACGCCTCGCTGGTCGCGCTGATGGAAGAGAGTTTCAAGAAAAACGCGAACGCCGTGGCTTACAGCTTCATGGGCAAAGAGGTGACCTTCGGCCAAACCGACAGCCTGTCTCAGGCTTTCGCGGCCTACCTGCAGGGCCTGGGTCTGACCAAAGGTGACCGCGTGGCCATCATGATGCCGAATGTGCCGCAGTACCCCGTCACCGTGGCCGCGATCTTGCGTGCCGGCTTTGTGGTGGTCAACGTCAACCCGCTGTACACCCCGCGTGAGCTCGAGCACCAGCTCAAGGACTCGGGCAGCAAGGCGATTGTCATCATCGAAAACTTCGCCAACACGCTGGAGCAATGCATCGCCAACACCCCGGTCAAACATGTGGTGCTGAGCGCCATGGGCGACCAGCTCGGCATGCTCAAGGGCGCGCTGGTTAACTATGTGGTGCGCAATGTCAAGAAAATGGTGCCCGCTTTCAATTTGCCGGGCGCGGTGCGTTTCAATGACGCGGTGGCGCAAGGCACACGCGGCACGCTCAAACGTCCCGACATACAGCCCAACGATGTGGCCGTTCTGCAATATACCGGCGGAACCACCGGTGTCTCCAAGGGTGCGGTGCTTCTGCACCGCAATGTGATCGCTAACGTGCTGCAGTCCGAAGCCTGGAACGGCCCGGCCATGGCGAGCATGGAAAGTGGCGTGCAGCCGACCTATGTCTGCGCACTGCCGCTGTATCACATCTTTGCGTTCACCGTGAACATGATGCTGGGCATGCGCACCGGCGGCAAAAACATCCTGATCCCCAACCCGCGCGACCTGCCCGCGGTGCTCAAGGAACTGGCCAAGCACAAGATCAACAGCTTTCCGGCGGTCAACACGCTGTTCAATGGCCTGGCCAATCACCCCGACTTCAACACGGTGGACTGGTCGCACCTTAAAGTGTCACTGGGCGGCGGCATGGCCGTCACCAGCGCGGTAGCCAAGCTCTGGCTTGAGAAAACCGGCTGCCCGATTTGCGAAGGTTACGGCCTGTCGGAGACCTCGCCGTCGGCCAGTTGCAATCCGACCAACAGCAAGTCGTTTACCGGCACCATCGGTGTGCCGATTCCGGGCACCTGGTTCAAGCTGCTTGACGACGACGGCAATGAAGTGCCGGCGGGCCAGCCCGGCGAGATCGCCATCAAGGGCCCGCAGGTCATGGCCGGCTACTGGCAGCGCCCCGACGAAACCGCCAAGGTCATGACGCCAGACGGTTACTTCAAGTCCGGCGACATCGGCACCGTCGACGAACGCGGCTTCTTCAAGATTGTGGACCGCAAGAAAGACATGATCCTGGTCAGCGGTTTCAACGTCTACCCGAACGAAGTGGAAGATGTGGTCTCCGGCATGGAGGGCGTGATGGAATGTGCGTGCGTCGGTGTGGCCGACGACAAGTCCGGCGAGGCCGTCAAGCTCGTGATTGTCAAGAAGAGCCCCGACCTCACCGAAGCCCAGGTGCGCGAGTTCTGCAAGACCAACCTGACCGGCTACAAGCAGCCCAAGGCGATTGAATTCCGTAGCGAGCTGCCGAAAACACCGGTGGGCAAGATCCTGCGGCGCGAGCTGCGCGACAAGAAATAAGGCGGAGCTCCGCACTCCGGCAAAGGCGGCTCAGGCCGCCTTCTTTTTTTGGTGCCAACTCACAGCCATGACCACAACCGCCATCCTCAGCGCGCTGGCCGAAGAGCAGCAGGGCCTGCTCGACCTACTGCAGCAGCCGCATAAAACCAGCCATGCCGGGCGCGATTTCTGGCAGGGCCGGCTGCATGGCCAGCCGGTTGTTCTGGCGCTGTCGCGCATCGGCAAGGTGTCGGCCACGACGACCAGCGTGGCGCTGATCGAGCGCTTCAAGGTCAGCCGCATCGTGTTCACCGGTGTGGCCGGTGGCCTGGGCGATGGCGTGCATGTCGGCGACGTGGTGATTGCCGACAGCTTTGTGCAGCATGACCTGGACGTCTCGCCGCTTTTCCCACGCTACGAGGTGCCGCTCTACGGCCAAGCCCGCTTCATCTGCGACAAGGTCCTGACCGCGCAATTGCTGCGGGCCGCCCGCATGGGCATCGATAGCCTGGCCTTGCCCGCGAAGACCTTGTTGCATCACGGCCTGATCGCCAGCGGGGACCGTTTTGTCTCTGGCGCCGCCGAAGCGCGTACCTTGAGCTCGGCGCTCAGGCACGGTGGCCATGAAGCGCTGGCGGTGGAGATGGAAGGCGCGGCGGTGGCGCAAGTGTGCTTCGACTACGACATTCCATTTGCAGCTGTCCGGACGATTTCGGATCGCGCGGACGACACGGCCCACGTGGATTTTTCGGTATTTGTGCGGGATGTGGCTAGTTTGTATGCGCAGGTGATTGTTCGGTCCTTGATAAAATTGCTATAAAAATAGTAGCTGCTCGCGCTGGCTGCACAAGGGCTGGAGGCCGATTTGGCTCTCAACTTCCACAGTCTGATGCATCACACTGCGCGCCGGGCATCTCTGGGTCGGTAGTTGGAACTCCCCTCTCCCAACCCTCAGGAAGGCGCTGCCTGACTAGCGCCATGCGCGGCGGAGCTTCGCGGGATGCGCCGCGAGGCGCAAAACCCCCGGCTTGTTGGAAGACCCACCGGGGCACAAGCGTGCACAAGCTGCGACAAGCTCAACCCTGAGCCGTTATGCTCCCACCATGGGTGAATTCGAACTGATAGATCGCTACTTCAAGCGCCCCACAACACGCGCCGTGTTGGGCGTGGGCGACGACTGTGCGCTGCTGCAACCCACCGCCGGCATGCAGCTAGCGATCTCCAGCGACATGCTGGTCGAAGGTCGGCATTTTTTCGCCGACGTTGATCCCTCCACCCTGGGGCACAAGGCCCTGGCCGTTAACCTCAGCGATCTCGCAGCTTGCGGCGCCAGGCCACTGGCTTTTACGCTGGCATTGGCGCTTCCACGCGTTGATGAAATCTGGCTTGCGCCGTTTTCACGCGGCTTGCTGGCACTGGCCGACTCGCACGGCTGTGAGCTTGTTGGTGGTGACACCACGCAAGGTCCCTTGAACATTTGCATCACCGTGTTCGGCGAAGTACCGCAGGGCCAAGCCTTGCTTCGCTCCGGCGCAGGCGCGGGTGACGACATCTACGTCAGCGGCACCCTGGGCGACGCAAGACTGGCCCTGGACGCGATTCGCGCAGACCTTGCACTGCCGGCCGAGCTGCTGCAGGACCTGCGGCACCGCCTGGAGCAACCCACGCCGCGTGTTGCGCTGGGCTTGGCTCTACGCGGCGTCGCCAGCGCGGCTATCGACATCAGCGATGGCCTCACCGGCGACCTCGGCCATCTTCTCAAAGCCTCGGGTGTGGGGGCTACAGTCGATGCTTCAATTGCTATGAATTTGATAGCTGTTCGCGCCCATTCCACCTGGGCAAACGGGCTTTTTTCTCATGAAAAGTTGCTGCAATGTGTCCTGGCCGGCGGGGACGACTACGAGTTGGCCTTCACAGCGCCTGTGGCGGCGCGGGATGCGGTGCAGCTGGCATCCCACCAAACGCAGACGCCCATTACCCGCATCGGACAGGTGGAGGCCGAGCCCGGCCTGCGAGTGGTGGACGACCAAGGCAGGACGCTGCAATTCAAGGCCGCCTCCTTCGATCACTTTGCCTGAATGCGCCCCGCGGGCAAGCTTGCTAGGCCGGGCCCCACACCTTTGCCGAACAGCACAGCATCAGTCAGTGCGGCGGCCATGGCCTGATAACCGGCGTCCCCCGGATGCAGGTGGTCGCCCGAGTCCCAAGCCGGCAGAAGGCGTGCGGGGTGTTTTGGATCGCGCAGCAGGGCATCAAAGTCGGCGACGGCATCGAATGCGCCACTGCTTCGTATCCATTCGTTGACAACTCGGCGCTGCGCATCTTTTTCAGGGGTGAAGTATCCCGCCAACGGAGTGCCCTGCAGGGCGCCTTCAAATGGTGTCAGCGTGGCGCCCACAACACGCACGCCCTGGGCACTGGCGCGCGCGATCAGCTGAAGATACCCGTCTATCAATTGCTCGGTATCAACGGCCCTATCGCTGGAGCCCAACGGGCTGCCCGGCCAGGCGATGTCATTGATGCCCAGCATGACAACCACCGTCCGGACGCCGGGTTGCGCAAGGACGTCGCGCGTCCAGCGCGCCGAGGCGTTGGTGCCCATCCCGTCACTGAGCACACGGGCGCCGGATATGCCGGCGTTAAGCACTGCGACACGGGACTTGGCAAGACGCGCGGCCAGAAAATCCGGCCAGCGCCGGTTGGTATCCATGGTCGAGCCATTACCGTCGGTGATTGAATCGCCAAAGGCCACCACCACGCCTGCGTCTTGCGGCGAGTCCACGAGGATGCCGCTGACGATAGCGCGACTGGTCAGCGTCGCTACCGGCTCGAAGCCGCGTTCAGACACCAAGTTGCCGGCACCCACATACGCCGTTTGTCTGGCGTCCCAGTGGAAGGTTGAGAGCGCCGTCGGCTGGGGCAGGTAGAGCGACACCGCAACCTGCGCCAGGGCTTCCAGCGGTAGCAACACGGGATCACTGATGGCCTGGCCACCCGGTGGGATGCGTACGCTGGCGCGGCCGCTGAAGCTCAGCGGCCTGTTCGAAGCCGGCTTGACTTCTTGCTTCGCGCCCGCCAGTGCCAAACTTGCCGCGCCAATAAGCATGGGCTTGTTGCCGTACTCGTTGCTCAGCACCACGCGCGCCCGTGACCCGCCCACACTCACCCGCGCCACCTGCCGCAAAGTCTGGTCTGCCAGGTTGAACGGCACATTGACCGGCAAAAAGAAATCGCCTGACCACAGTGGCTGCTGGCTGGCCTGCCAGCTGGGGACCCAGCGGCCTGCATGAGGATCGGAGGCCTGCGCGGGTGTGACGCTCAGTGCGATGGATGTAGCCAGGACGGCCAGAATGTGGTTCAGGTTCAGGTTCATCGTTTTCTCAGGTTGATGCAGATGGAAGTCGCAACCATAGGATCTTCCACCCGAGAATGGAACGACCTAAAATTGCATAGTTGCCATTCAAAATTGGAATATCTTGGACACATTGAAAGCCCTGCACCTCTTTGTGCGCGCTGTTGATCTTGGCAGCCTGTCTGCCGTGGCACGCGAAATGGACAGCACCCAGCCGAACGTGAGCAAGGTGGTGGCAGCCCTTGAGCGGGACCTGGGAGCCCGCCTGTTTGTGCGCAGCGCCCGCGGCCTTGAGGCCACACAGGAAGGCCGACGCTTCTACGAGCGAGCCCAACGCATGCTTGAAGACTATGAAGAGGCATTGGCTGAAGCGCGCGAAACCGTGGCGCAGCCAACGGGCACGCTGCGCCTGAATGCACCACTGGCACTCGGCGAGCTGCGGCTCAATTCCCTGATGCTGGAGTTTCTGCAGCGTTACCCGGCGATTCGTGTCGAGATGATTCTGAACGACCGCCTGGTTGATCTGACCGAAGAAGGCGTCGACGTCGCCGTGCGCCAAAGCGACACTTTGCCGCCGAACGTGATTGCGCGAGAGGTCGCCACTTCCACCCGGTATTTGTGTTGCGCGCCTTCATACCTCAAGGCGTATCCGTCCATCAGGCGCCCCAAAGACCTGTCCGGACACGAGTACCTGGAGTTTGCCTGGGCTGCAACACCGGGGCTGATCACACTCACTGACGACCACGGCAAGGAAGACGTAAAAGTGGATGGCCGCTACCGCGTGAACAGCTCCATGGTGATACGCGAGGCCTTGTTGGCCGGCGCTGGTGTGGGCATGACACCCGCCTGGCTGGTTGATGACCTGATCAGCACCGGCAAATTGGTGCGCGTATTGCCGCGTTATCACGGCGGCGTGCAACGCGCCTGGCTGCTGTACCCATCGCGCCGCCACCTGCCAAGCCGAACACGTGCGCTGCTTGATTTTTTGGCAGCGCGTTTGCCGGAGCTCCCCGGGTTCATGGCTGTGCAGCCTTGAGGGCGCAGCCACTGGACAGCAGGCCACGGCTTGGTCGGCATCAACCCACCGCGCGCCGACTCCCCTTCAGTCACATGACGGGTTTATTACCGGACCTTGGCGTCGGCTTGCCTGATCGGGGCCGCAGCGACCGCCTGAGGGCAAATGCAATCACCACGCCCAGTGCGCTTGCCACTGCGGCAGGGATGGCCGCGGCAGACCAGCCGGCCGCGTCGACGATGACGCCTACCGCGACGGGGCCCATCAGCTGGCCCAGGTTGTTGCCGTGGATCACGAGGCCGACGGAGATGGGCGCGAGGTGCGGCGCGGGCGCCAGCTGCGGCGCGCCGCCCAGCACGGTGGCAGGCAGCAGGCCACCGACGCCCGAAAAAACCACACACAGCAAAAACACCCAAAGGGCGGGTGTGACCGGCAGGAAGATGGCGATGCCGGCAAGGCCCATGACGACACTCGCGACGGCGATCAGCACCCAGCGCGAAGTGCCCCGCGCCAGCAACATACCCGCTATAAGGTTGCCCAGAATATTGGCGACGATGGCAACAGCGCTCAGGACGCCCGCAGCGGCGACGGATACTTCCATACGCTCCACCAGCAGGACGGGCAGGAAGCTGAACACTGCAAAGAACTGAAAGGTATAAACCGCAAACGCAGCGGCCAGCAGCAGCGGAGCGCCCGCCCTGATCGTTACCCCGGCGTCCCGGGCCATGGCCTGCCAGGACAGGGCGGCGGCAGAAACCGCACCGCGCCGCACCGTGACAGCGACCAACATCGCAAGCAGACCTGCCAGCAG
>NZ_JACDDD010000072.1 GCF_013817205.1 Polaromonas sp. | reverse complement strand
CTGTTCGACATTCCCACTGGTACCGACGCCAATGTGTCGACCAACGTCAAGATGGGGCAATCGTCCAATGTGTATGCGCTGGCCAAGGCCGGCGACAAGTTCTTCTATTCCGTCAAGGAAGTCAAGGTAACTCTTGGCGGCTGCGGCGGTTAAGCCGGCCGCACTCCCAGATCAAGTTTGAAAGGAATACGACATGTCAGATCCAATGAGAATCCGAGCCCAAGCCCAAGGCGACAAAACCACCGTCCGTGTGCTGGTCAGCCACGAAATGGAAAGCGGCCAGCGCAAGGACGCATCGGGTAAAACCGTGCCAGCCTGGTTTATCCAGAGCATCACCGCCGTCCACAATGGCAAGACCGTCATGAGCGCCCAGTGGGGCCCGGCGGTGTCGAAAAACCCGTTCATGCAGTTCGCCTTCAAGGGCGGCAAGGCCGGCGAGAAAGTCATCGTCAACTGGACCGACAACAAGGGCGAAAAACGCAGCGACGAGGCCGTGATTTCCTGAAATTTCCCGGCAGCCACAAACAAAAAATCCACGAGGAGCGCACGATGAAATTGAAACTGGCGGGACTGTTTGCCCTGAGCCTGCTTCCCATACTGGCGGCAGC
The DNA here is from genome assembly GCF_013817205.1 of Polaromonas sp. Classification (GTDB taxonomy): domain Bacteria; phylum Pseudomonadota; class Gammaproteobacteria; order Burkholderiales; family Burkholderiaceae_C; genus Polaromonas. The sequence goes on along the minus strand of NZ_JACDDD010000072.1, from coordinate 19,919 downwards.
GCAAAAAACCACGGCCGAAGGCATTGCGGAATACCGCGCCATGCTGGCTGACGGCAACCCGGCCGAACTTTTTGAGGCCAGGGGCGAAGCGCTGTGGAAGCAGGCGCGCGGACCCAAAAACGCCAGTCTCGCGCAATGCAACCTCGGCAAGGGGCCGGGCGTCGTGAAGGGTGCGTTTGTCGAGCTGCCGCGCTACTTTGCCGATACGGCGCGGGTGCAGGATCTGGAGTCACGCCTGCTGACCTGCATGGAGACCCTGCAGGGTTTCAGTGCTGACGCCATCGCCAAAACGCCGTTTGGCCGTGACGAGCAGAAAAACATCGAATCGCTCGTGGCCTATATTTCGGGTGAGTCACGCGGCATGAAGTTCAATCTGCCGCAGGCGCATACCCAGGAAAAGCTGATGTATGCGGTGGGCAAGCAGGTGTTTTACCAGCGCGGCGGACCTTACGACTTTTCCTGCGCGTCCTGCCACGGCGAAGACAACAAACGTGTGCGCCTGCAGGACCTGCCCAACCTGACCAAAAATCCAGGCGCCGGTGATGGATTTGGTGCCTGGCCGGCCTACCGGGTGTCCAGCGGCGACCTGTGGAGCATGCAGCGCCGACTCAACGATTGCTACCGCCAGCAGCGCTTCCCCTTCCCGGGTTATGCGTCCGATGTGACCATCGCACTCGGCGTTTATATGGGTGTCAACGGCAAAGGTGGTGTTTCCACCGCACCGGCACTCAAGCGTTGAATAGAACAGGAAGCATGATGAAAAAAATCCAAAAACAAGTCGTCCTGGCTGCCGCGACCGTGTTGCTGGCCAGCTGTGCCAGTGCCCCATCTCCTCAAGATGTGGCTGCAGCGACGCAGAAGATGCTGAAGTCCTCGTTTCGCGACCAGGGCATTGCCAAAACCAGCTGGCTAGACCAGGACGCCTCCAACAAGGCCTGCTCTGAAGCCCAGGGCGCGGCGCTCGACGACAAGCTGGCCAAAGCCATCGAGGAGGCCAACATGAAGAACGTGAAGATGCCTTCGGACGGCAAGTTCATCGGCGACTGGAAAGAGGGTGAAAAAATTGCCCAAAACGGTCGCGGCATGACCTGGAGCGACGCAGCCGGCTCGGCCAACGGCGGCAGCTGCTACAACTGCCACCAGATCAGCAAGGAAGAGCTGTCCTTCGGCTCCATCGGCCCCAGCCTCTACAACTTTGGCAAACTGCGCGGCGTCAGCAACCCCGCTGCCGCAGAGAGCAAGCCCATCGTCGACTACACCTGGGGCAAGCTCTGGAATGCCAAGGCCTACAACGCCTGTTCCGGCATGCCTCGCTTTGGCCACGCCGGCATCCTGAACGAAGCCCAGATGCGCCATGTGATGGCGCTGCTGCTGGACCCGCAATCGCCTGTGAACAAGTGATTTCCCCCCCCCGGGCTTAGTGCTCAAATCTGCCTCTAGCCCTTGTGCGACGGGCGTGGGCAGCTATCAAATTTATAGTAACTTTCTCACAGGCCTGGCTTGACAGGCAGGATGACCAACGCCATGAATCTGTCCCGCCGCGAGTTTTCAAGTGTCATGGCCGCTGCGCTGGCCGCCGGTTTTCCCTTACATCGTGACGCCGGCGCCGCGCAGGCCGGCGCCGCCTACAACGTGCCGCGCTCGGGCAATGTGCACCTGCTGCACATGACCGACTGCCACGCGCAACTACTGCCGGTGTACTTCCGCGAACCCTCGGTCAACCTCGGTGTGGGCGCGATGCGGGGCCAACTGCCGCACCTGGTCGGCGAGCATCTGCTGAAGGCCGCGCACCTCAAGGCCAACACGCCCGAGGCGCATGCTTTTACTTACCTGAACTTCGAGCGTGCGGCGCAGCAATATGGCAAGGTCGGCGGTTTTGCGCATCTGGCGACGCTCGTCAAACAGCTCAAGGCCGGCCGGCCCGGCGCCTTGCTGCTGGACGGCGGCGACACCTGGCAGGGCAGCGCCACGGCGCTGTGGACGCAGGGCCAGGACATGGTCGATGCTGCCAAGCTGCTGGGCGTAGACGTCATGACCGGCCACTGGGACTTCACCTATGGCGAGGAGCGGATCAAGACCATCGTCGAGAAGGACTTCGCCGGAAAAGTTGATTTTCTCGCGCAAAACGTCAAAACCAGCGACTTTGGCGACCCGGTGTTCAAGCCCTATGTCATCAAGGAGATGAATGGCGTGGCCGTGGCCATCGTCGGCCAAGCCTTTCCCTACACACCGATTGCCAATCCGGCTTGGCTCACGCCGAACTGGAGTTTTGGCATCCGCGAAAGCGAGATGCAGGAAACCGTCAACGAAGCGCGCGCCAAGGGTGCGCAAGCGGTGGTGCTGCTGAGCCACAACGGCATGGATGTGGACCTCAAGATGGCCTCGCGCGTCACCGGCATCGATGCCATCCTGGGCGGGCACACGCACGACGGCGTGCCGGTGCCTGTGATCGTCAAAAACCCCGGCGGCCAGACCATTGTTACCAACGCCGGCAGCAACGGTAAATTCCTCGGTGTGCTGGACCTCGACGTCAGGAACAAGAAGGTTGTTGGTTTCAAGTACCGATTGCTGCCGGTGTTTTCAGAGCTGTTGGCGGCCGACCCGGCCATGAGCCAGCTCATCGCCGGCATTCGCGCGCCTTATGAAGCCAAACTGGCTGAAAAACTTGCGGTGACAGAGGGCACGCTGTTCCGCCGCGGAAACTTCAACGGCACGTTTGACCAGTTGATCCTCGATGCACTGATGGAAGTGCGCGGCGCCGAGATCGCGTTCTCACCAGGCTTTCGCTGGGGCACCTCGCTGTTGCCGGGGCAGGCCATCACGCGCGAACACGTGATGGACCAGACCGCCATCACCTATCCATGGACAACCCTGACCGACATGCGTGGTGAGACGATCAAAACCATTCTGGAAGATGTTGGCGACAACCTCTTCAACCCCGACCCCTATTACCAGCAAGGCGGCGACATGGTGCGGGTGGGTGGTCTGAGTTACCGCTGCGAGCCGGGGGCGAAAATGGGCGAACGCATTCAGGACATGCGCCTCAACGGCAAACCAGTCGAGGCCGGCAAAAATTACAAAGTGGCTGGCTGGGCGCCGGTTCAGGAAGCCAGCAAAAATGCCGGCCCACCGGTGTGGGAGGTGGTCGAGACCTATCTGCAGGCGCACAAGCTCCTCAAGCCCCCCAAACTCAACACGCCCAGGCTGATTGGCACGGCCGGCAACCCGGGCCTGGCTTGACGGTTGGCGCGAGCCAAGCCGTCAAAGCCTTGTCCGCAGGGGCACGCTCTCACAATCGGGGGCTTCGGGCGTGCCACAGCGCCGCAGCGAACAATGCGGCTGATAGCAAGGGTGCCACCGTGCGCACCGTGTTCCACATGGTCCACTCGCGCAGGTAGCGCGCCCACAGGGCCGCCGCTTCCGGCGAGCCTGCCTGCAGCGCGGCCAGCGCGTTGTTCAGAGGGACATTGCAGGCTACGGTCACGCCCAGGCAGCCGACCAGGTAAACCGTGCCGCCTCGGCCATGAGCTTCGCGCTGGTTTCGCCCCACCAGAAGTAGGCTCCCCCGGCCAGCGCCAGACACGCCAGGCCAGTGCCAAAAAACACCAGCAGAAAACCCGGGTTAATGACGGTCTCGTTGATGGACTGCATGGCTGCCACCCCTTGCGCAGGCGGAAGCCGGCCCAATGCAGACATCACAAAGGATGAAAACGCGAAGAAGATGCCTGCCACCACGCCGCTGCCTAAAGCTGCCGCTGCGAGCAGCGCAAAGACGGCCCCCTCACGCATGGTCGCCGCCCCACACGCCTGAGGCCGCAGTGCGCCGCACATAGTCCTCGAAGCTCCGGGGAGGGCGTCCCAGGGCACGCTGCACACCATCGCCCAAAGGGGTGTTGCGGCCGTCGAGCACGGTGGCGAACAGGTACATGATCAGATCTATGTACTCAGGCGGAACCTGTTGCTGAACCAGCGCAGCGCGGTAGTCAGCAGCGGATACTTCGATGAAGCCGACCGGCCGGCCTGCGGCGCTGGCAATGCTGCCAATCGCTTCGGCAAAACCAACGGCCCGGGGACCTGTGATGTCGTAGAGCTGACGGGTGTGGCGGCTGCCGGTCAGTGCTTCGAAAGCGATTTCTGCAATGTCGTCCACGTCAACAAAAGGTTCGGCGGCCAGCCCTAATGGCACGGCCACCTCGCCAGCGAGGATTTGCCCGTGGAAGTAACTTTCACTGAAGTTCTGGCAAAACCAGCTCGAGCGCAGGATGGTCCAGTCGGCGCCGGTTTTCTGCAATGCCTCCTCGGCGGCCGCTGCCTCGACTTCGCCGCGACCAGAAAGAAGAACCAGTTTGTGAACGCCGGCGTCCACGGCCACCTTAAAAAACGCCTGGACCGTCGCCAGCGCACCCGGCACGGCCAGGTCGGGCTGAAAGGCAATGTAGGCGCTGCTGCAACCCTCAAGCGCGGGTGCCCAGCTGGCCTGGTCTTCCCAATCGAAGGCCGGCTGGGCGCTGCGCGATCCGACGCGCGTGCGATAACCGGCCTCAGCCAGCCGCTCAGCCACCCGGCGGCCGGTTTTGCCAGTACCGCCCAGAACCAGCGTCATGGCTTGTGATGAATGTTGATTTGTCATGCTTCCACCTTTAAATGTTAATATATGAGGACTTCTCATATTGGCAATATGATAAACACTCACATTTTAATGTCAAGCCCGTGATGGAACTTAAACAACCGCCGGGCGCGGGCGCCAGGCGCCTGCCCACCCAGCAGCGCAGCCTTGAGCGGCTCGATCGCATCCTCACGGCGGCGCGTGTGCTGATCGTCGAGAAGGGAAGCGACCGGGTGAAGATGAGTGAGATCGCTGCGCTTGCCGAAATTTCGATCGGTTCGCTCTACCAGTACTTTCCGGAGAAAAGTGCGGTGATTCAGACGCTGGCCGCGCAATACAGCGCTGAATGCCGCGGATACATCGAAGAAGCGCTGACGTCGGTGCGCGATTTCGCCGGCTTGCGCGTGGCCTTCGAAGGACTGCTGGACCAGTATTACGATTTGCTGCTGGCCGAACCGGTGATGCGGGACATCTGGTCGGCCATGCAGGCCGATAAAACCCTGATGGCCCTGGAACTTGAAGAAAGCCGTGCCTGTGGGGCGCTGCTGGCAGCAGCGATCCAGCGTGTCAGCCCGGCGGCAGACGCAGCAAAAATTGCCTCATCTGCCTTTCTGATCTGGCAACTGGGCGAAGCGACCATGCGGCTGGCGATGTCGCTAGAACGCCAGGAGGGCGACAAGCTCCTGGAGACCTACAAACGCATGACCTGGCGTGAAATCTCCAGCCCCTGAGACGCCTTGCAGAGCCCCGAAGAATCGTCCGTGACCGTGACATTCGCATGAAACCCGCTGTTGGCAAAGGGCACCAGATATCCGCCTGATTGATCAGTGGCACAATTGACATTGTTTCTGAAGGCCCTTCCTTGCCACAGTCGCATCCGCTAATCGGTCAAGCCGTGCTCGCGGAAGGTTAATCAACCAGCCACATCCCGTTGTGGCCAGCTAATGTTTCCCCAAGGGAAACGGAGGTCAGCGTAATGAGTTCAATCCCGGCGGCATCGTCCGTCTATTCGGCCTATCAGGGCAACACCTATCTCTTCGGCGGCAATGCGCCCTATGTCGAAGAGATGTACGAAAACTACCTCGCCAACCCCGGCAGCGTGCCCGACAACTGGCGCGAGTACTTCGACGCCCTGCAAAACGTTCCCGCAGTCGACGGCAGCAATGCCAAGGACGTTCCGCACTTGCCGGTCGTCAATGCGTTTGCCGAACGCGCCAAACAGGGGCAGACCAAGGTGGTGGTCGCCAGCGGCGCCGACTCCGAAATGGGCCGCAAGCGTACCGCCGTCCAGCAGCTGATCGCCGCCTACCGCAACGTCGGCGCCCGCTGGGCCGACCTGGACCCGCTCAAGCGCACCGAACGCGACCACATTCCCGAGCTTGATCCGTCTTTCTACGGTTTCAGCGATGCTGACCAGGAAACGGTGTTCAACACCAGCAACACCTTCTTCGGCAAGGAGACCATGAGCCTGCGCGAGCTGCTCAATGCGCTGCGCGAGACTTACTGCGGCACCATAGGCGCCGAGTACATGTACATGACGGATCAGAACCAGAAGCGCTGGTGGCAGCAAAAGCTCGAAAGCATCCGCAGCAAACCCAATTTCACCAAGGAAAAAAAGCTTCACATCCTGGACCGCCTCAGCGCGGCCGAGGGCCTGGAGCGTTTTCTGCACACCAAATACGTCGGCCAGAAGCGTTTCTCGCTGGAGGGCGGTGAAAGTTTCATCGCCAGCATGGACGAGTTGATCCAGCGCAGCGGCAGTATTGGCATCAAGGAAATCGTGATCGGCATGGCCCACCGCGGCCGCCTCAATGTGCTGGTCAATTCGCTGGGCAAGGTGCCGGCCAACCTGTTTGCCGAGTTTGACCACACCGCGCCGGAAGACCTTCCCAGCGGCGACGTCAAGTACCACCAGGGTTTCAGCTCGGACGTGACCACACCCGGCGGCCCGGTGCACCTGAGTCTGGCGTTCAACCCTTCCCACCTTGAGATCGTCAACCCGGTGGTCGAAGGCTCGGTGCGCGCACGCATGGATCGCCGCGCTGACCCCAAGGGCCTGCAAGTGCTGCCGGTGCTGGTCCATGGCGATGCCGCTTTTGCAGGGCAGGGCGTCGTGATGGAAACGCTGGCGCTGGCCGAGACGCGCGGTTACTCCACCGGTGGCACGGTGCACATCGTGATCAACAATCAGATCGGCTTTACCACCAGCGATCCGCGCGACAGCCGCTCCACGCTGTACTGCACCGACGTCGTCAAGATGATTGATGCACCCGTGCTGCACGTCAACGGCGACGACCCGGAAGCCGTGGTGCTGGCCACGCAACTTGCGCTCGAGTTCCGCATGGAATTCCAGAAAGACGTCGTGGTCGACATCATCTGCTTCCGCAAGCTGGGCCACAACGAGCAGGATACGCCTGCGCTGACCCAGCCGCTGATGTACAAGAAGATCGCCCAACACCCGGGCACGCGCAGGCTCTACGCCGACAAGCTGTCGGCCCAGGGCATGGGCGAGACGCTCGGTGACGACATGGTCAAGGCCGTGCGCGCCGCGCTTGATGCCGGAAAGAGCACGTTTGACCCGGTGGTGACCAACTTCAAGAGCAACTACGCGGTCGACTGGACACCTTATCTCGGCAAGAAGTGGACGGATGCCGGCGATACCGCCATTCCGATGGCGGAATGGCGGCGCCTGGCGGAAAGAGTCAGCACCATCCCCGCGACCGTGACGGCGCATCAGCTGGTCAAGAAGGTGTACGACGACCGCGCAGCCATGGGCCGGGGCGATATTCCCGTGGATTGGGGCATGGGCGAACACATGGCGTTCGCGTCGCTGGTGGCCAGTGGCTACCCGGTGCGCCTGTCGGGTGAGGATTGCGGCCGCGGCACGTTCACGCACAGGCATGCGGTGATCCACGATCAGAGCCGCGAAAAGTGGGATACCGGCACGTATGTTCCGTTGCAGAACGTCGCCGACAACCAGGCGCCATTTGTGGTGATCGACTCCATCCTGTCCGAGGAAGCCGTGCTGGCTTTCGAGTACGGCTATGCGTCCAACGACCCCAACACGCTGGTGATCTGGGAAGCTCAGTTTGGCGATTTCGTCAACGGCGCGCAGGTCGTGATCGACCAGTTCATCGCCTCCGGTGAAGTGAAGTGGGGCCGCGTCAACGGCATCACGCTGATGCTGCCGCACGGCTACGAAGGCCAGGGCCCGGAGCACAGCTCGGCCCGGCTCGAGCGTTTCATGCAGTTGTCGGCCGACACCAACATGCAGGTGGTGCAGCCAACGACGGCGGCGCAGATTTTCCACGTATTGCGCCGCCAGATGGTGCGCAACCTGCGCAAGCCGTTGATCATCATGACGCCCAAGTCGCTGCTGCGCAACAAGGATGCGACCTCACCGCTGAGCGAGTTCACCAAGGGCAGTTTCCAGACCGTGATCCCGGACAACCACGAGCTCAAGGCCGACAAGGTCAAACGCGTGATTGCCTGTTCCGGCAAGGTTTACTACGATCTGGCCAAAAAGCGCGAGGAAAAAGGCGCTGACGACGTGGCTATCATTCGCGTCGAGCAGCTCTACCCTTTCCCGCACAAGGCGTTCGCGAGCGAACTCCGGAAGTACCCCAACCTCACCGAGGTGGTGTGGTGCCAGGACGAGCCGCAAAATCAGGGCGCGTGGTTCTTCGTGCAGCACTACATCCACGAGAACATGTCGGAAGGCCAGAAGCTGGCTTACTCGGGCCGTGCGGCTTCTGCTTCGCCAGCCGTCGGTTATTCGCACCTGCACCAGGAACAGCAAAAGGCGCTGGTGGACGGCGCCTTTGGCAAGCTCAAGGGCTTCATCCTGACCAAATAAGAACCAGCCGCACGCGCCCCCGTGGCGCGTGACTGGCCTATCTTCCACATACCGAAAGAATTCACATGGCTACCGTAGAAGTCAAAGTCCCCCAGCTGTCCGAGTCCGTTGCCGAAGCGACGATGCTGCAGTGGAAGAAAAAAGTCGGCGATGCCATCGCCATCGATGAAATCCTGATCGAAATCGAAACCGACAAGGTGGTACTGGAAGTGCCGGCACCGGCCGCCGGCGTGTTGTCGGAAATCCTGGTGGCCGATGGCGGCACGGTTGCAGCCGAGCAGCTGATTGCCCGCATCGATACCGAAGGCAAAGTCGCTGCTGCGGCGCCTTCGGCTGCTGCTGCAAGCCCTGCGCCGGCCACCGCTGCTGCGCCAGCACCTGCTCCAGCTGCGAGTGGCGGCAACATGGCGGGGGTGGCCATGCCCGCTGCCGCCAAGCTGATGGCCGACAACCAGCTGGCTTTCGGCTCAGTGGCCGGCACCGGCAAGGACGGGCGAGTCACCAAGGGTGATGTGCTGGGTGCGGTGGCCGGCGGTGCTGCATCTGCTCCTAAATCAGTAGCTTTCAGCGCAATACCCACGGGGGCTCCGACCACTTTATTGCCCCAAGTTTCGGCACCATCTAAGGTCGACGACCTCGGCGACCGCCCCGAGCAGCGCGTGCCCATGAGCCGCCTGCGCGCACGGATTGCCGAACGCCTGCTGCAGTCGCAATCGACCAACGCCATCCTGACCACCTTCAACGAGGTCAACATGGCCCCAGTCATGGAGATGCGCAAACGTTTCCAGGAAAAGTTCGAAAAAGAGCACGGCACCAAGATCGGTTTCATGAGCTTTTTCGTCAAGGCAGCGGTGCATGCCCTCAAGAAATACCCGGTGCTCAATGCCTCGGTAGACGGCAACGACATCGTCTACCACGGCTATTTCGACATCGGTATCGCTGTTGGTTCGCCGCGCGGTCTGGTGGTGCCCATCCTGCGCAATGCCGACCAGATGAGTTTTGCCGACATCGAAAAGAAAATCGCCGAGTACGGTGCCAAGGCGCGTGACGGCAAGCTGGGCATCGAAGAGATGACCGGTGGCACCTTCTCGATTTCCAATGGCGGCGTGTTCGGCTCGATGCTGTCCACCCCCATCATCAACCCGCCGCAATCGGCCATTCTTGGCGTGCATGCAACCAAGGACCGAGCGGTGGTTGAAAACGACCAGATCGTGGTGCGCCCGATGAACTACCTGGCGATGAGCTATGACCACCGCATCGTGGACGGCCGCGAAGCCGTGCTCGGCCTTGTGGCGATGAAGGAAGCGCTGGAAGATCCGGCTCGCCTGCTGTTCGATATTTGATACACCCCCGAGGCGGCCTTCGGTCGCCTCCCCCTCAAAGGTGCGACACCAGCTGCCCGGCAAAGCCGGTTCCGCGGTGTCTCCCGAAAAATCCCTTCAAGTGGGACAAAGGAGTTTTGCATGAGTAAACAATTCGACGTCATCGTCATCGGCGGCGGCCCCGGTGGCTATATTGCCGCCATTCGCGCAGCTCAGCTGGGTTTCAATGTCGCCTGTATCGACGAGTGGAAAAACGCCAAGGGCGGCCCGGCGCTGGGCGGCACCTGCACCAATGTTGGCTGCATTCCCTCCAAGGCGCTGCTGCAGTCATCGGAACATTTCGACCAAGCCAGCCACCACTTCGCCGAGCATGGCATTGAGGTCAAGGGCCTGGGCCTGGATGTGGCGAAGATGCTGGCGCGCAAGGACAATGTCGTCAAACAGAACAATGATGGCATCGTCTACCTGTTCAAAAAGAACAAGGTGACCTTCTTCCACGGCCGTGGCTCCTTTGCCGCTGCCAGAGAGGGCCTGTACGACATCCAGGTCGCTGGCGCTGCCGAAGAAGCCATTTCCGGCAAACACATCATCGTGGCCACCGGCTCCAGTGCGCGTGCTTTGCCGGGTGCGCCTTTTGATGAGGAAAACATTCTTTCCAATGATGGCGCGCTGCGCATTGGTGGCGTGCCAAAAAAGCTGGGCCTGATAGGCTCTGGCGTGATTGGCTTGGAGATGGGCTCGGTCTGGCGCCGCCTGGGCGCCGAAGTCACGGTGCTGGAGGGCCTGCCAACTTTCCTCGGTGCGGTGGACCAGCAGATCGCCAAGGAGGCCAAAAAGGCCTTCGACAAGCAGGGTCTGAAAATCGCACTCGGCGTGAAGGTCGGCGAAGTCAAGAGCAGCAAGAAGGGCGTCAACATCGCCTACACCGATGCCAAAGGTGAAGCCCAGACCCTGGACGTGGACAAACTGATCATCTCTATCGGCCGTGTTGCCAACACCCAAGGCCTGAATCCCGAGGCCGTGGGCCTGAAGCTCGATGAGCGCGGTGCGGTGGTGGTCGATGATGAGTGCAGGGCCAGCCTGCCCAATGTCTGGGCCATCGGCGATGTGGTGCGCGGCCCCATGCTCGCGCACAAGGCCGAGGAAGAGGGCGTGGCTGTTGCCGAGCGCATCGCCGGCCAGCACGGCCACGTCAACTTCAACACCATTCCGTGGGTGATTTACACAAACCCCGAGATCGCGTGGGTGGGTCAAACCGAGGAACAACTCAAGGCCGCTGGCCGCGCTTACAAGGCCGGCACCTTCCCGTTCATGGCCAACGGCCGCGCGCGCGCGCTAGGCGACACCACAGGCATGGTCAAGATGCTGGCCGATGCAGCGACGGACGAGATTCTGGGCGTGCACATCGTCGGGCCCATGGCCAGCGAACTGATTGCCGAATGTGTGGTCGCCATGGAGTTCCGCGCCAGCTCGGAAGACATCGCCAGAATCTGCCACGCCCATCCTTCGCTCAGTGAGGCAACCAAAGAAGCCGCCCTGGCCGTTGACAAACGCACGCTGAATTTCTGAGCGCGCTGGCCAGGGTCACGATGTCCGTCACTTCGGAGTACGCGCGTGAGCTGAAGACAAGGGGTTATGTCAGCGACCCGGCGCAGTTGCGCGCGGTTGCCGAACTGGAGCGCTGCGCCACCGAGTGGGCCGCCTTCAAGGAACAGCGCTCCAACCCCCTCAAAAAGCTGATCAACCGGCCGGACATTCCGCGGGGTGTCTATATGCACGGCGGCGTCGGGCGCGGCAAGAGTTTTTTGATGGACTGCTTTTACAACGCAGTTCCACTCAAGCGCAAGACGCGCTTGCACTTTCACGAGTTCATGCGGGAAGTGCACCGTGAGTTGCGGGACCTGCAGGGAATCGCCAATCCACTGGACGAATTGGGGAGGCGGATTGCCAAGCGTTACAGGCTGATTTGTTTCGACGAATTTCACGTCGCTGACATCACCGATGCGATGATTCTGCACCGCCTGCTGACCGCCTTGTTCGACAACGGGGTGGGCTTTGTCACCACGTCCAATTTCCATCCCGACGGTCTGTACCCGAACGGCATGCACAGGGAGCGCATCCTGCCGGCGATCGACGTGCTCAAGGACAATCTTGAAGTGCTGAGCGTGGACAACGGCACCGACTACCGCCGGCGCACACTCGAACAGGTCCGGCTGTATCACACGCCGCTTGGCCCGGCGGCAGACGCCGAAATGAAGGAAACTTTTGAGCGTGTGGCCGAGTCCCAGGACGAATCCCCTGTGTTGCAGATCGAGTCCCGCCAGATCGAGGCCAGGCGCAAGGCTGGGGGGGTTGTGTGGTTCGACTTCAAGACCCTGTGTGGCGGGCCAAGGTCGCAAAACGATTACCTGGAAATTGCCACCCAGTTCCACACTGTGTTGCTCAGCGATGTACCCTACATGCCGGTGCGTATGGCTTCGGAGGCAAGGCGCTTTACCTGGCTGATAGACGTGCTTTACGACCGACGTGTCAAACTGATCATGTCGGCGGAGGTGGCTCCAGAAGCGTTGTACACCGAGGGCCCCTTGGCCCACGAGTTCCCCAGAACTGTTTCCAGGCTCAACGAGATGCAATCCGCAGAATTTCTTGCTACTGAACGGCGTGACGTGGATACCACCTTGACATGAAAAAAACACTTTTGTTGCTGCTCGCCCTGATTGCCATTCCCATGGCTATGGCGCAGCCGAGGGAAGACCTCTTCCCTGCGGCTGCGCAAAATGAGCGCGAACGCATCAATACCGAACGGCTGGCCCTGGAGACCGGTTTCGACGTGGAAGATGCTGCTTGCTACAAGAAGTTTTTCACTAACCGCTGTCTCAAGGAAGTCCAGTCTCGGCGGCGGGAAGCGCTGGCCCTGTTGCGTCAACAGGAGGTTGCCTTGAATGACCGGGAGCGCAAGGAAGCGGCCGCCGCCCAGATTCAGAAAACGGAAGAAAAATCGTCTGAGGAAGCCCTGCAGCAGGCCGCCGAGCGCCGTCAGCAGGCATTGCAGGAAACGCGCGACCGCATCAAGCGGTCGCAAGAAAAGGCAGACGAGCGGGCGACCCTGAAGCAAAACGAAGCATCCAGCGCCGCAGAGACCGCGAAAAAGGCGCAAGGTTCGCAGGAGAGGGCGCAAGCGCGCGTGCAGCAAAGTGCCACGACTGCCGACGAAGTCAAAAAATACAATGACAAGCAGCAGGAAGTCAGGGAGCGCAAGGCAAGCCGCGAAAAAGAGCGGCGCGAGCAAACCAAAGCGCCGGCCAAGCCGTTGCCCACGCCCCAATAGAGGTCTTACTCCAGGGCTTCGAGCTTGACGATGACCAGGGACAGGTTGTCGCCGCCACCATGGGCACGCGAGCGGGCTTTCTGAATCAGGAACTCGGTGGCTTCCCGCGGTGATAGCATGGACAGCGCCGACCCCATTTCACTCGGACTGAAGTAGTGCCACACGCCGTCGCTACAGGCGATCAGCGAGTCGCCGGGGCGCAACTGCGGTATGAAGTGAGGGGTGACGGGCGGTCCTTCCTCAGTGCCCAGGCAGCCCATCAGGATGTTGGACTGCGGGTGAACATTGGCCTCGTCGTCCGTGATCTCCCCCTTGTCGACAAGCGTCTGGACGTAGGAGTGGTCGACGGTCCGCTTCACCAGCTTGGCACCGTGAAAGTGATAGACGCGTGAATCGCCCGCATGCACCCAATGGCAATCGCCGCTCGGATTGATTAAAAACGCAGCCAGGGTGCTGTGCGGCTCTTGTTCGGCGGAAATAGCCGTCAGCCTGATGACGGTGTGGGCTTCCTCGACCAGCTGCCTGAGCATGGCAGGGGCGTCGTCACTGGCCGGCGCATAACGCTCGAACAGCTGCCTGGCGGTCATCATCACCTGGTCCGAGGCCTTGCGCCCGCCGCTGCGTCCGCCCATGCCGTCGGCGACGATGCCAAGCATGCAGCCCGCAATGCGCGGATGGCTGATCAAGGCAACTTGGTCCTGTTGATAGTCACGGTCTCCCTTGTGGATACCGGTGGACGCTGTAATTCGATAACCTTTGGACATCTTGGCATGGATCGAGTCATGTGGACTCGATATATCTCCGTATTCAACGTATTATCAGATGAAGCAGCCCGCGCGGACAAAAAAACCTTGGACCTGAATTTACACTCCCCGGAGCGACGGCTGATTGAACTCCAGATCGAGCACGCGGACCTCGATGCCTTGGTTGACATCACGTCGCATGCCGTCCCGATCGACGAGCTGACGCTAAGGCGCCTGAAAAAGCGTCGCCTTTTGTTGCGAGACCAGATCGCCCAACTGGCGGTGTCGCTCGACCCTCCCGAGCCTGCGTGATGAACTTGGCGTCGCAAGTTCTGGCGGCCTTCGCCGCTGACGGGGTGTTGTCCCGCGCTACTGATCACTTTGTTTCCCGCACTGGACAGACCGAGATGGCGCTGGCCGTGGCGCAGGCCATTGAAGGCGCTTATCCGCTGGTTGTCGAGGCCAGCACCGGGGTCGGCAAGACCTTTGCCTATCTGGTGCCGGCGCTGCTCAGCGGGGAGCGCGTGTTGCTGTCGACTGCCACCAAGGCGCTGCAAGACCAATTGTTCGGGCGAGACTTGCCGGCCCTCGTCAGGGCGTTGGGGGTGCCCCTCAGCACCGCTTTGCTCAAGGGGCGCGGGAGTTACTTGTGTCTGCACCGCATGGAGATGGCCCGCCATGACCCGGCCTTTCCCGAGCGCAGCTCGTTGAGCGCGCTTTCCAAGGTGGAGAAGTGGGCCCAAGGCACGGCCACCGGCGATCTGGCTGAATTGCCGGGTCTTGATGAACGTTCCCCGGTGATCCCCTGGGTGACCTCCACGCGTGAAAACTGTCTGGGGTCCCAATGCCCCCGCTTTCGGGCCTGCCATGTCAACCAGGCACGCCGCGAAGCCATGGCCGCCGACGTGGTGGTTATCAACCACCACCTGTTTTTTGCCGACCTGACGGTGCGCGAATCGGGCATGGCCGAGCTGCTCCCCACAGTGCGCGTCGCGATTTTTGACGAGGCTCACCAGCTCAACGAAACCGGAGTGCAGTTTCTGGGGAAAAACCTGTCTACCGGTCAGTTGCTCGATTTTTCGCGCGACATGCTGGCCACCGGGCTCCAGCTGGCGCGCGGCCTGGCGGATTGGCAAGCCCTGTCGGGCGCTACCGAGCACGCGGCACGCGATTTGCGCCTGTCCGTGGGTAAGGCTTATCCGGGCAGCAAATTGCGATGGAATGAGACGGTTCCGGAAGGGCTGGATGCCGACGATTGGACAGTTGCACTGGTCGCGCTCGGCAGCTCACTGCAGGCGGCCTGCGAGGCTCTGAACACGGTGACGGAGATTGCGCCTGACTTCACCCGCCTTCATGAGCGGGCCCTGGAACTGGCAGAGCGCACACAGGCCTTCTCGGCACCGGCTGAGCCAGGCGGTGTGCGCTGGCTGGATGTGGGCACACAGCTGCGCCTTGTCGAGTCGCCGCTGGACATCGCCAAGGCTATTCATGCAAGGGTGTTTGCCGACAACTCGGCGGCGGCAAAGACCTGGATCTTCACTTCTGCCACGCTGGGCGATGATGATAGGCTGAGCTGGTTCACCGGTCCCTGCGGGTTGACGGATGCCACGGTGCTGCGTATCGGCAGTCCCTTCGACTACGCACGTCAGGCCGCTTTTTATGTGCCACGCCACTTCCCCAAACCGGGTGACCCGGCACATGCTCCGGCAGTGGCGGCTTCCGCGGCGCAATGGGCACGCCGGCTGGGCGGGCGCACCATGGTGCTGACCACCACACTGCGCGCCTTGCGCGCCATCGGCGACGCCCTGCAGACAGCTTTTGATGGCGCCAATGACTTCGAGGTGCTGGTGCAGGGAGCGTTGCCCAAACGCGTGCTGATCGAACGCTTTCGCCGGGGGGATGGGGATGGGGGGCGACCGTGCGTGCTGGTCGCGTCTGCCTCGTTCTGGGAGGGCATCGATGTGCCGGGCGACGCGCTGCAACTGGTGGTCATCGACAAGCTGCCTTTTCCGCCGCCCAACGATCCCATGGTGGAAGCCAAATCGAGGGCGCTGGAAGCTGATGGAAAAAGCGCGTTCAACGACTATTTCCTGCCCGAAGCCGCTGTGGCGCTGAAGCAGGGAGCCGGCAGGCTGATCCGCCGCGAGACTGATCAGGGCGTGCTGGTGATTTGTGACAGCCGGCTGGTCGTCATGGGCTATGGCAAGCGCCTGCTGCGGGCACTGCCACCCATGCAGCGACTGGCATCAGAAGGCGAGTTGAACGAACGCCTGGACCTGCTTACCAGAAGCGGTACCACGGCGTCTCAACCGACCTGAAGCCTTTGGTCAGGTACTCGCTCTGCGGATAGGATCTTTCCATCACGCGTTTGGCGTCGTCACGCAACTGAGTCATGCCCAGCGCGTCGTAGGACTTGTACAGGATGAACAGCGCGTCTTCCAGTACCGGCACGTCGCGGTATTCGGCCAGGGCGGTCTGAGCGCGGTTGATAGCCGAAATGTAGGCGCCGCGGGTGTAGTAGTAGCGCGCCACATGAACTTCATACTGTGCCAGCGAGTTGACGATATAGGTCATCCGCAAGCGGGCATCTGCCGAGTACTTCGATTCGGGAAAGCGGTTGACCAGTTCCCTGAAAGCTTCGAATGACTCCTTGGCGGCTTTCTGGTCACGTTCCGACAAATCCTGCTTGTACAGGAACCTGAACAGGCCGAGGTTGTCGTTGAAGGTCACCAGGCCCTTGAGGTACAGGGCGTAGTCGATCGCCGGACTGGACGGGTGCAGCTTCATGAACCGGTCCAGCGTGGCCTGGGCTTGCGCCTGTTCGCCGCCCTTGTACTGCGCGTAGGCTTTTTCGAGCTGGGCTTGCTGGGCCAGCGGTGTGCCGGCAGCCCGGCCTTCCAGCTTTTCAAACAGCGGAATCGCCTTGTCGTAAGCGCCGGAGCTCGCTTCGTCGCGGGCTTCCGCATAGATCTTGTTGGGACTCCAGGCGGCGGTAGGGTCCTTGACGGCTGTCGAGGAACAGGCAGACAGCAGGACCACGCCGGCCAGCAGGGCCGCCGTGATGGGGGATGTGGCGGGAACAACCGATAATTTGGTGGAAAACATCGCAATTGATCCTGTTAATGACTGATTCTGTACAAAGCAAATTGATTATATCGAGCGCCAGCGCCGAGGCGGAGTTGTCGGACGAGGTCTCGGACGAACTGGACACTGGCGCCGCCTTCGAGCTGCGCCAGGTGGTGGTGCCTGCCGGTAGTCACGCTGAGCGGCTGGACCGCACGCTGGCGCTGGCGGTGCCGGAGTTTTCCCGCAGTTATCTGCAGCAACTGATAGAAGCAGGGGCCGTGCAACTCAACGGCATGGTCTTCAGCAAGTCGTCTGGGCGCGTGAAGGCCGGCAACACACTGCAGATCGAGCTCAGGCCCACACCGCAAAGCCAGGCCTTCAAGCCCGAAAGCATGGCGTTGGAGATTGTTTTCCAGGATGAGCATTTGCTGGTGGTCAACAAGCCGGCGGGATTGGTGGTGCACCCGGCACCTGGTAATTGGAGCGGGACGCTGCTCAACGGCCTGCTGGGTCGTGACCCGGAAGCCGGACTGTTGCCGCGGGCCGGCATTGTTCACCGGCTGGACAAGGACACCAGCGGGCTGATGGTCGTGGCGCGCAAGCGCCAGGTCATGGAGCAACTGGTGGGCATGATTGCGGCCCGAACGGTCAGCCGCGAGTACCTGGCGCTGGCCCATGGCGACTGGCTGGGGCCGGCAGCGCGTCAGGTGGAGGCGCCGATAGGTCGTGATCCCCGCAACCGCCTGCGCATGGCGGTGGTGGATCTTGAGAGGCATTCCGGCAAGAGCGCATCCACCGGCATCTTCCGGCTGGCCAGCGCAGGCGGGTTTTGCCTGGTCCGCTGCAAATTACAAACCGGCCGAACCCACCAGATCCGGGTGCACATGGCGTCCATCGGTCATCCGCTGGTGGCCGACGAGGTGTATGGCGGCCGGACCGCAGCCGATCTCACGCGTCAGGCCCTGCATGCGTGCCGGCTGGCCTTCGAACATCCCGTGACCCATGCGCCATTGGAGTTCCTGTCTCCCCTGCCGCCTGATCTGGCGGCGGCCGTGGCCGGGGTAGGGGTAGGGCTGGGATACAATCAAGACCAGTAGTTTTCTGCTACCAGCACATGGCGCGCCCAGATAAAGTGTTTGCGCATGAATGTGAACTGCGCTGCCAGGCGCCTTGATCCTCGATTACTTTCGGAACCAGACCATGAATACGACGGATGCGAAGCGCGTCCTCGAAACGGCACTCATTTGCGCGCAGCAGCCGCTGCCTGTACGCGACATGGGAGTTTTGTTCAACGGGGCGCTCACGACCGACACCCTCAAGTTGCTGCTCGAAGACCTGCAGAACGACTGGTCCGGGCGCGGCGTGGAACTGGTCCGCGTGGCCACCGGCTGGCGTTTCCAGAGTCGCCCCGACATGCGGGAATTCCTTGATCGGCTGCATCCTGAGAAGCCACCGCGCTACACCCGCGCCACGCTGGAAACCTTGGCCATCATTGCCTATCGGCAGCCGGTGACGCGCGGCGACATGGAAGACATCCGCGGGGTGACCATCAACAGCATGATCCTCAAGCAACTGGAGGACCGCGGCTGGGTGGAGGTGATCGGCCACCGCGAAACCGTGGGCCGGCCTGGCCTTTACGCGACAACGCGGCAATTTCTGGACGATCTCGGCGTCGAATCACTGGATCAGCTGCCTGCCCTGGACAACAGCACCGCCCAGGCGTCGATGCTGGAACAGATCGAATTTGGTCTGGCAAGCGCGCCGACCAGCGAAGACGGCCTTACGCTGGAGACGCCAGCGCAGCCCGCCGGTGATGACCATCCAGGATCTGAAGTACAAACTGATTCCGAGGCGGCGTTGGCCGCAGCCAGCCCTGCCGATCCGGCAGACTTCGACAGTTCGCAGGAAGCCCGGGCCGGCGGCCAGGCATCTCCTGATACCCAAGCCTGAGCGACCACCGCATGAACCCCAATGACAATCCGGCTCCGGCCGCACCGGCCCCCCAGATTGAAGAGTCAAACAAGGCTCCAGCCACCGACCAGCAAGCGCCAGTAGCTCCTGATTTGATAGCGAATCAGGACCCACCGACGGCTGCCGCGGAATATTCGCCACCTCGCCAGACGCCGTCCAGTGCGCCGGCTATCTGCTTCGAGGATGTTGTCACGGGTCAATTCGATGCTGACGAGGAAGACGTCGCGGTGGAACTGGCCAAACGTGTCCTGTTGCCGCAGCCCGAAACCCCCAAATTGCACAAGGTGCTGGCCCAGGCCGGCCTGGGGTCGCGGCTCGAGATGGAGCAATTGATTCTGGAGGGGCGGATTTCGGTCAATGCCGAGCCGGCGCACATCGGCCAGCGCATCCAGTTCGGCGACACGGTCAAGGTCAACGGCAAACCGATCCGGGTCCGGATCGACCCGCCGCCGCCGCGTGTGATCGCTTATCACAAACCCTCTGGTGAGGTGGTATCGCACGACGACCCGCAGAACCGCCCGACGGTGTTTCGCAAGCTGCCCAAGCTGTTCCAGGGCAAATGGCAGTCGGTCGGACGGCTGGACTTGAACACCGAAGGGTTGCTGCTGCTGACGAGCTCGGGTGAACTCGCCAACAAGCTGATGCATCCGCGCTTCGGCCTCGAGCGCGAATATGCGGTCCGGGTGCTGGGCGCCCTGAACAACGAAGAAAAGAAGCGCCTGCTCGACGGCGTGCAGCTCGACGACGGCCTGGCCCAGTTCGGCACCATCGAGGCCGGCGGTGGCGAGGGCGCCAATTGCTGGTATCGGGTCACCATTTCCGAAGGGCGCAACCGCGAGGTCCGCCGTATGTTTGAGGCTGTCGGCCACGCCGTCAGCCGTCTGATCCGCATCCGTTATGGCGCCGTGGTGCTGCCGCGCGGTCTCAAGCGGGGCGCTTTTGTGGAGCTCGACGAGCGTGACATCTTCGCCCTGACCAGCGCAGTCGGCCGCTCTGAGTCGCGCGCGGACCCGCGCGGGCCCAAACC
>NZ_JACDDD010000071.1 GCF_013817205.1 Polaromonas sp. | reverse complement strand
CCCTATCGGATATATACCTCCGGCAGAAGCTGAGGCAAACTACTACCGGCAACTCGCCAGTCAAGCCTCCACGGTGGAGGCATGACTTAAACCAAACAGCCTCCATGAAACCCGGGGCGATTCAAGTACGAGCAGGCGTTTCATGAATAGTCTCCGGTGATTTATTTACATAGCCAGTCTACAAACGGACCGGGTACTGTCCATCGCGGGAACTACGTAAGGGCAAGCACGCAGGTCCGCGAGGGCGTCGCTTGGCCCTCCGCGCACGCTTCGGAGCGCTACAGCCCGCACTCTTAAGTTCAAGCAGGGGCCGCGGAACCGGCTTTGCCGGCCCGCAGGCGCAGCGGCCCCCTCGGGGGGGCCGGGAGTTACACGCAGTGAACGACCGTGGGGCTCTACTTGTAACTGCGGGCGTCCTCAATCACCTTGCCGTCGTTGGGCAGGCTTCCCGGGGCCATCAGTTCGACATCGCCGCGCAGCTTGGTGATGTCCCGGATGGCTTCGCTGATCCGGCTTTCCAGGCCCTGCGGTACGGAGGCGGTCTCGACCTGCAGCGTCATGCTGTCGCTGGCCATCTCGCCGCTCACCACCAGGCGGGCCTTGAGCACCTCCGGGAAACGCCTGGCGATGTCGGCCACCTGCCCGGGATGGACAAACATGCCTCGGATCTTGGTGGTCTGGTCGGCGCGCCCCATCCAGCCCCTGATGCGCTGGTTGGTCCGGCCCGTGGGGCAGGGGCCGGGCAACATCGCGGACAGGTCGCCAGTGCCGAAGCGGATCAGCGGGTAGCCCGGATTCAGCGCGGTCACCACCACCTCGCCGACCTCGCCTTCCGCCACGGGATCACCGGTGCCCGGCCGGACAATCTCGAGAATCACGCCCTCGTCCAGCACAAGCCCCTCGCGCGCTGGCGTTTCATAGGCGATCAGGCCCAGGTCGGCTGTGGCATAGCTCTGGTAGACCGCCAGCCCGTGGCCGGCAAACCAGTCGCGCAGGCTGGGCGGCAACGCCTCCCCGCCGGTCAGGCCCTTTCGCAGGCTCGAGATGTTGCTGCCACTTTCCAATGCTTTTTCCACCAGAATGCGAAGAAAACTGGGCGTGCCCAGATAGCCGGCTGGCCGGAGTTCGGCAATCGCCTGAAGTTGCTGCTCGGTCTGACCGGTGCCGGCAGGAAAAACCGTGCAACCGACCGCGTGCGCGCCCGATTCCATGATGAAGGCACCGGGGGTCATGTGGTAGCTGAAAGCGTTGTGTGCCAGATCGCCCGCCCGGAAGCCAGCTGCGAAAACGGCCCGCGCGGCGCGCCAGTAATCCGGGGTGCTTCCCTCCGGTTCATAAATGGGGCCGGGCGATGCGAACACCCTGGGCATGGCCGGACCGCGCACCAACGTGGAGAAACCGCCCAGCGGGTCTGTCGCCCGGCTGGCCTGCTGCCTTTGCAGAAGCTCATGCTTGCGGGTAACAGGCAAGCGAGCCAGCGCCTCGCGCGAGTGCACGGATGTTGCCTCAACCTCGTCCAGAATGGCAGCAAATGCCGACGACGACTTTTGCGCATGTGCCACCTGCGCAGGCAGTGCCGCCATCAGCGCCGCTTCGCGCACGCCGGGGTCGCGGGTTTCGAGTTCGTCGAAAAATTCTTTCATGCCATTCCTTCAGGCCAGCCAGCGCTTGCGGCGCTTGTAACTCTTGACGTCCTTGAAGCTTTTGCGCTCACCGCCGCCCATGCCAAGATAGAACTCCTTGACGTCCTCGTTGCTGGCCAGATCAGCCGCAGCGCCGTCCATCACGACCCGGCCGCTTTCCATGATGTAGCCGTAGTCGGCGTATTTGAGCGCCATGTTGGTGTTTTGCTCGGCCAGCAAAAAGGTCACCTTTTCCTTCTGGTTGAGGTCTTTGACAATTTCAAACACCTCCTCGACGATCTGCGGTGCCAGACCCATCGAGGGCTCGTCCAGCAGGACCATGGTGGGACTGGCCATCAGCGCGCGGCCGATGGCGCACATTTGCTGCTCGCCACCCGAGGTGTAGGCGGCCTGGGACGTGCGCCGCGTCTTCAGACGCGGAAAATAGTTGTAGACCTTTTCCAGATTGGCAGCGATCTCAACCTTGCTTTTTCGGGTGTACGCGCCGGCCAGCAGGTTTTCTTCAATCGTCAGATGGGCAAAGCAGTGGCGGCCCTCCATCACCTGGACCACACCGCGTTGAACCAAGTCAGAAGGCGACAGGTTTTCGATGCGTTCGCCGCGCAGCTCAATGGAGCCCTTGGTCACTTGCCCGCGCTCTCCCTTGAGCAGGTTGGAGACGGCGCGCAAGGTGGTGGTCTTGCCCGCGCCGTTGCCGCCCAGGATGGCCACGATGCGACCTTGTGGCACCTGCAGCGATACCCCTTTGAGCACCAGGATCACGTGGTTGTAAATGACTTCGATGCCATTGACGTTGAGGACAATATCGCTGGTCATTTTGGGTTGTTCCATGGAATGTTCTTGCTTGTGGGGGCCAAATGTCAGCGCTGCAACAGGTTTGAAGCGCTCACATTTGGCGGCTCGCCTGAGCCGCTGCCCTCCTGCGCCGCAGGAGGGCTTGAAGCCTCATGCCATCAGATCAGGACTGGCAGTCCGCAGCGGCACGTCGTGTCAGTTTTTTCTCTGCGGCGTATTTTTCGGCAGAATTTTTCACCAGGGGACGAATGACTTGTTCGTCCGCTTGCAGCCAGTCCGAGGTCCAGACAAACTTGCTGCCATCCCACTGGTGCACACGCGCCCAGGCAGAGCCCATGTGGTCCACGCAGTTGGTCGAAACCGGGCGCATGACGTTTTTGAAGCCGAGGGCGTCCAGTTTGGCCTGGGTCAGGTTCAGGTTTTCATAACCCCAACGCGCCTGCTCGCCGGTGACAACCTTGCCTTTGCCGAAGCGATCCTGCGCTGCACGAACACCTTCGGTGGCCAGCAATGCGCCGAGCACGCCGCGCATGTACAGCACGCTGCCCACTTCGTCTTTGGGACCGGTTCCCTGGCCTTTGGCATGGACTTTTTCGAGAATTTCCTTGACCACAGCAGATTGCGGCTCTGCGCCGTGCTGCATCATCACCGCGCTGTAACCCTTGGCGCCCTGGCCGATGTCTTTCAGATCGGGCTCTGCGCCGGACCACCAGGTACCGAACATTTTTTCACGCGGATAACCAACGGCCTGGGCTTCCTTGATCGCGGTGGGTGTCATCACGCCCCAGGTTTGCAGAATCACGTAGTCGGGCTGATCTCTTCGTACCTGCAGCCAGGTGGCCTTTTGTTCCACGCCAGGCGCGGCGATCGGCAGCAGTTGCAGCGTGAAGCCGTACTGTGCTGCGCGCTCCTGCAGGATGGGCAGCAGCTCTTTGCCGAACGGGCTGTCGTGGTAACCGACGCCAATTTTCTTGCCCTTTAGCTTGTCCATGCCGCCGGCCTGTTTGCCGATGTGTTGCAGCACCGTGTCGCCAGCCACCCAATAGTGGCCAATCAGCGGAAAGTTCCATTTGAAAATACCACCGTCGGCAGAGTCGCTGCGGCCGTAGCCGGAGGTGATCATGGGGATTTTGTCGGCGGGAACTTTTTCGGTCAGGGCAAAGGTGATGCCGGTGGACAGCGGCTGGAAGACGGTTGCGCCGCCGTGTTTACCCTTGAGCCGCTCATAACACTCCACGCCGCGGTCGGTGGCGTAGGCGGTTTCACATTCTTCCACCAGTGTTTTGACGCCGTTGATGCCGCCGCGCGCATTGACCAGCTTCATGTAATCGTTATGCCCGTTGGCCCAGGGCGTGGCATTGGGTGCCACCGGGCCGGTGCGACCGGTCAAGACCGGGAAAAACTGCTCCTTGGCCTGGGCAAACGCCCCGGTCCCAAGGGTGGCCAGCATGCTGGCCAAAACAAGGTTACGAACTTTCATGCCTGTCTCCTTAATGCGGCATCGGAGATGCCATGGTTTAACGAACGAAAAAATCAGCGGGATCGATGGTGAGCAATATGTCAATGTGGAAAAGGCCATAGGCGCATCTTTTGTTTGCCCACGCTCCACAGCTTGGCCAGACCGTGGGGCTCGACAATGAGGAACCAGATGATGAGGGCGCCGAAAATCATGATTTCAGCGTGCGCCACGGCAGCCGTTGAAATATCAATCCCCACCAGATTGCCAAGAGCTGGCAAAAATTGGTTCAGAAAAATCGGCAAGATCACAATAAAGGCCGCGCCGAAAAAACTGCCCATGATGGAGCCCATGCCGCCGATGATCACCATGAACAGCAGTTGAAATGACCGGTCGATCGAAAACGCCGCAGGCTCCCACGAGCCCAGATGTACAAACCCCCACAGGCCGCCGGCAACGCCCACAATGAAAGAGCTGACTGCAAAGGCGCTCAATTTGGCATACATGGGCCGGATGCCTATGACTGCAGCGGCCACATCCATGTCGCGGATCGCCATCCATTCACGCCCTACAGCGCCGCGCACCAGATTTTTCGCCATCAGCCCGAAGACGATCAAAAAGCCCAGGCAGAAGAGGTACTTGCTGGCGGGCGAGGCGATGGGCCAGCCCATCAGGCTGAGGTTAGACACCGCCACCGAGCCGGACGAGCTGTTGTTGGTGAACCAGCTGACCCGCAAAAAGGCCCAGTCGCAGAAGAACTGTGCCGCCAGTGTGGTGACCGCCAGATAAAGCCCTTTCACGCGCAGGCTGGGCACCCCGAAAAACAGGCCCAGCAAGGTGGCGAAGAAGCCCCCGAGCAGCAGGGCGGCGATCAGCGGCATGCCGTCAATACGCACGTAACAGTTGTAAGCCGCATACGCACCCACCGCCATGAAGGCGCCCGATCCCAGCGAGATCTGGCCGCAGTAACCCACCAGAATATTCACACCGAGCGCGGCCAGCGACAGGATGACAAAAGGAATAAAAATCGCCCGCAGCAAGTACTCATCGGCAAGCAGCGGGATGGCCACAATAGCTATGACAAACAGCACCAGCATGCCCAACCGGTCCTGCGTGATTGGAAAGATCTGGCTGTCCGCCCGATAACTGGTTTTGAATTGACCGTTTTCTCTGTAGAACATGTGGGTACGCCGTTAGATCGCGATGGAGGAATATCTGCGCGGGACGGTGCCCCGCTCAGCAGGGGCCGTGGAACCGGCTTTGCCGGGCCGCAGGCGCAGCGGCCCCCTCGGGGGGCAGTGCAGTACACGAAGTGACAAACGTGGGGGCTTCATATCTATACGCGATCGATGATCTTCTCGCCGAACAAGCCTTGAGGGCGAAACATCAAAAAGACCAGAGCCAGCACATAGGCGAACCAGATTTCAATACCGCCGCCGACATAGGGGCCCAGAAAAACTTCAGACAATTTTTCACCGACACCGATGATCAGTCCGCCGATGATGGCCCCGGGGACCGACGTCAGCCCGCCCAGGATCACGACAGGCAGCGCGCGCAAGGCCACGGTTGTCAGGGAAAATTGAACACCGAGCTTGCTGCCCCAGATCATGCCGGCCACGAGTGCCACCACGCCAGCCACGCACCAGACAATCACCCAGATGCGATTCAAGGGTATGCCTATGCTCTGCGCTGCCTGGTGATCGTCGGCCACTGCACGCAAAGCCCGGCCGGTCGAGGTTTTCTGAAAAAATACGCTGAGCAGCGCCACCAGCACGGCGGCGATCATGGCGGCGTAGAGGTCCTCCTTGTTGATCAGCAAGCCGCCTTCAAATACCGAACTGAAGGCAAAAACCGGCTCTTTTGGCATGCCGATATCTATTTTGTAAATCGCGCTGCCAAACAGCGACTGCCCGAGGCCATCGAGAAAATACCCGATACCTAGCGTCGCCATCAGCAAAGTCGTGCCCTCCTGGTTGACCAGATGGCGTAGCACCAGGCGCTCCACCAGCCAGGCGACAGCAAACATGATGACGCCGGCAATTGCAAACGCGATCAGGTTGGCTGCAATTTTGTTTTCAACACCTGTCCACTGTGGAATCCACTCTGCAAATCGCGCCATGGCCAGCGCCGCAAACAAGACCATCGCGCCCTGTGCGAAATTGAAGACGCCCGAGGCCTTGAAGATCAGCACAAAGCCCAGCGCCACCAGGGAGTACAGCATGCCGGCCATGAGGCCACCAAGAAGGGTTTCGAGAAAAAATGCCATCGGAATTTACCTCACCCCTGTTGCGGGCTCGCTGCGCGTAGCCGCCTCTCCCCTTCCAGGGGACGCCGCATACGGCCCGGCAAAGCCGGTTCCATCGCGGCTGCTGGAAAAGAAAGTGCGCGTGCGTTGGTTGTTGTACATATTCAGTGGGTTGTTCCGAGATAGGCCTTGATCACATCCGGGTTGTTACGCACTTCGTCCGGTGTGCCATCGCCGATTTTTTTGCCGTAGTCCAGCACCACGACTCGGTCGGAGATGTCCATCACCACGCCCATGTCGTGTTCGATCAGCACCACGGTGGTGCCGAATTCGTCGTTGACATCGAGCACGAAGCGACACATGTCCTGCTTTTCCTCGACATTCATGCCGGCCATGGGTTCGTCGAGCAGCAGCACCTGTGGTTCCATGGCCAGCGCGCGGCCCAGGTCCACGCGTTTTTGCAGGCCGTACGGCAGTTGCCCAACCGGCATTTTTCGGTAGGCCTGGATCTCCAGGAAGTCAATGATTTTTTCGACCGCTTCGCGGTGCTGGAACTCTTCCCTCTGAGCCGGGCCAATGCGCAGTGCCTGAAGCAGCAGGTTGCTTTTGATCTTCAGATTGCGCCCAGCCATGATGTTGTCGAGGACACTCATGCCCTTGAACAGCGCCAGGTTCTGGAAGGTGCGCGCGACGCCCATCGCAGCCACCTGGTGGCTGTTCATATGCTTGAAGGTCTGACCGCGAAAGGTGATGCTGCCGTGCTGCGGCGTGTAGACACCGTTGATGCAGTTGAGCATGGAGCTTTTGCCGGCACCGTTGGGGCCGATGATGGCGCGGATTTCATGCTCCTTCACGTTGAAGGAAATGTCCGCCAAGGCCTTGACCCCGCCAAAACTCAGGCTGATGTTGTTCACGTCGAGGATGACGTCGCCGATCTTTTTCATGCTGCCGCCTTCACCGGTGCAAAGGTCTGTGCATCGGAAATCTTCAACGTGGCGCTCACGCTGCCGCTGCGGCCGTCTTCAAACTTCACCACGGTTTCAATAAACTGCTCGGTCTTGCCGCTGTAAAGCGCATCGACCAGGGGCTGGTATTTGTCAGCGATAAAACCGCGGCGAACCTTGTTGGTGCGCGTGAGCTCACCGTCGTCGGCGTCAAGCTCCTTGTGCAACACCAGGAAGCGGCTGATCTGCGAGCCTGCGAGCAGGGTGTCCACGCTCAGGTCGGCGTTGACCTTTTCCACACACTCCTTGATGAGCTGGTAGACCTCGGGCTTTTGCGCCAAGTCGGTGTAGCCGGCGTAGGGCAGGTTGCGGCGCTCCGCCCAGTTGCCCACCGCATCAAAGTCGATGTTGAGCATGACACAGACTTTTTCGCGGCCATCGCCGTAGGCCACCACTTCCTTGATGTGCGGAAAAAACTTGAGCTTGTTCTCCACATATTTGGGCGCAAACATCGCGCCGTCGTTGGCGCCGCCCTTGATGCGGCCCACGTCTTTCACGCGGTCGATGATCTTCAGGTGACCGGCGGCGTCCAGGAAGCCGGCATCGCTGGTGTGGTACCAGCCGTCGGCGGTCAGTACTTCGGCGGTGGCTTGGGGGTTCTTGTAATAAGACTTGAGCAAGCCGGCTGATTTGACCAGGATCTCGCCGTTGTCGGCCACCTTGATCTCCACCCCTTTGATCGGTATGCCCACGGTGTCGGCGCGTGCCTGGTTGTCGGGTTGCAGGCAAACAAACACGGCCGTTTCAGTCGAGCCGTAGAGCTGCTTGAGATTGACGCCGATGGATCGGTAAAAGGTGAATAGGTCCGGGCCGATGGCTTCGCCGGCGGTGTAGGCCACGCGCACCCGCGAAAAACCGAGGTTGTTGCGCAGCGGGCCGTAAACCATCACTTGTCCCAGCGCGTAGAGCAGCCGATCGCCGCCGCTAACCGGCTGTCCGTCCATCAGCGCCGGTCCGACCCGTTTGGCCACGTCCATGAAAAAGTGGAACATCCGGCGCTTGATCGCACCCGCGTCTTCCATGCGGATCATCACGCTGGTCAGCAGGCCTTCAAACACGCGCGGCGGCGCAAAGTAATAGGTGGGGCCGACTTCTTTGAGGTCGATGGTGACTGTGCTGGCGTTTTCGGGGCAATTGACCACATAACCACAGGCCAGCCATTGCGCATACGAAAAGATGTTCTGTCCAATCCACGCGGGCGGAAGATAAGCCAGCACTTCTTCGCTGCTGGCCAGTTTGTCGAACTCGGCACCTGCCTGGGCACGGTCCAGCAGGGTCTGGTGGGTGTGCACCACGCCCTTGGGGTTGCCGGTGGTGCCGGATGTGAAAAACATCGCCGCCACATCATCGGGCTGGGCCTTTTCGACTTCAGCCTTGAAGAAGCCCGGCTGTTGTCCGGCCAGGGCCTGACCGGAAGCGATCAGCGCGTCCAGCGCAACCAGGCCAGTCTCCTGGTAGTTGCGCAGGCCGCGCGGGTCGTCAAAGATAATGTGGGTCAATTGCGGGCACTGGCTGCGGATCTCCAGCAACTTGTCGACCTGCTCCTGGTTCTCGACCATGGCAAACCGCACGTCGGCGTTGGTGATGGGGAAGACGCATTCGGCGCCGACCGCGTCCTGGTACAGCGGCACCGCAATGGCACCCACAGACTGCGCTGCCAGCATGGTGGCATAAAGCCGGGGACGGTTAGCGCCGATAACCACCATGTGTTCGCCGCGTTGCAGCCCTGCCTGGTGCAGGCCGCAGGCGATGTGTTCCACCAGCGTGGCCATGCTGGCCCAGCTGTGGGCCTGCCAGATGCCGTATTCCTTCTCGCGCATGGCGGGCGCCGTGGGGCGTTCGGCAGCGTGTTTCAACAGCAGTCGGGGGAAGGTGGTCTGCATTCGGAACTTGTCTCCAGTTTTTCGGCGGTTTCTCGTGACGCAGAGTCGGTGTATGAAAAGAATAGTAAGACCGGGTTTGACGTTGTGTTGTCATTGCAACGACAATTTGCGGGTAAGTCCTATTGGGATGTCCCCGAGCACTCAGGCGAGCCCCTAACGAATGAACCTGCCGTCGCGCCCGACCAGCGTGAGCTCCACAAAACGGGATGCGTTTTTGCCCGGTTCGCTGAATCCGATCTCGAAGCCACCGAGGTCGTAGCGTTTGAGGCCCCATGCGTTTTCGATAAAGCTGGAACGCGTCAAGCCGCGTCCCGCACGGCGCAGTACTTCGACGAACACCCGCGCGTTGACATAGCCTTCCAGCGCCAGATGCGAGGCCCCCTGCTGTGCGCCCGTCGCTTTCCAGGCTTCTTGGAATTCACGCACCACGGGCACCGTCGTGTTGGTCGGCAAGGGCATGACCTGCGAGATGGCGATACCGGTTGCATCGTCGCCCAGCGACTTGATGGTGGCGGATGAGCCCATGATGGACAGCGCATAAAGCGGCAAGCCCTTGCGCAGAGAGCGGATGGCCTTGACGAATTCGATGGTTGGCTTGCCGGCCAGACCGACGAGCACGGCCTCGGGGTTGGATTCGGCCAATTTGGTCGCGGCGCTGCCCGCATCCGAAGCGTTGTCCTCAACCGTGACCACAGCTGACCCGGTGAGCTTGTGCTTTTCCATCGCCAGCCTGGCACCTTCATAGACCTCTTTGCCGAAGGAGTTGTTCTGGTAGACGATGGCAATGCGTTTGATGCCGATGGTGGACAGATGTTGTACCAATTGTTCGGCTTCCTCGGGGTAGCTGGCGCGGATGTTGAAAATATTGCGCACTTTGCCTGGACGAGCCAGCAAGGCGCCGGTGAACGGCGCAAAGAACGGAATACCCGTTTCCACCACCTTGGGCAGCATGGCTTCGATCATCGGCGTGCCCATGCAGTTGAACAGGGCGAAGGTGGCCTTGTCGGCCAGGAAGGTGTCGAGATTGGCCAACGCGCGTTTGACGTCATAACCATCGTCCAGCGCGCTGAGTTCGATCTTTCGTCCCGCAATGCCGCCCTGGGCGTTGACTGCTGCAAAGCAGGCTTTGGCTCCCTGGTGCATGGCTTGTCCCAATTCGCCCAGTGGCCCGCTTAGTGCGATGGACTGGCCGATCTTGATGATCCCATTGTCTTGCGCATGCAGCGACGAATGCACGAGCGCAGGCAGTGTGGCCAAGGCGCCGAGTACCTTGCGGCGACCCAGGTTTGGGTGACTGGCGCAAGCCAGGGGCGCGAAAGCGGGAAGCTTGCGTTCTGTTTTCATGGCGGTCTTTCAAACGGGTGGAGACATGAGGCTTGGTGTATGAAGGTGGCGATGCTATGCTTTCAATTGGCGGCGAAATGTCCATCCAACGACAATCCAAGGGTGCTCCCTGTCCGGACTTTCCCGAGTCAACTCGGAAAAAATTTCTAAACTTATGTCCAGTGATTTGTCCCTGCGTCAGCGCCGTCGCATCCCCACTGCCGATGAACTTGCCGGCATTCCGTGGTTGCATTTGTTGCTGCCCGCAGAGCGGGAGCGAGCGCTCACCGAGTTGCAGGTGGGTGACGCTTTGCCGGGTGACCATGTGTGCCGGATCGGGCGGCCCGTGACCTACTGGTTTGGCGTGGTGGAGGGCCTGCTCAAAATGAGCAGCGACAACGCGCAGGGCGCGACCATGACCTTCGCCGGTTTGCCGCCAGGCGGCTGGTTCGGCGAGGGCACGGCCCTCAAGCGCGAGCCCTACCGTTACAACATTCAGGCGCTGCGTAAAAGCGTGGTGGCTGGTCTGCCGGTGGACACCTTCCACTGGCTGCTTGACCACTCCATCGGCTTTAACCGCTTTGTGATGAACCAGCTCAACGAGCGGCTCGGCCAGTTCATTGCCGCCCGCGAGATTGATCGCATGAACAACCCCGATCTGCGGGTGGCGCGCAGCCTGGCGGCACTGTTCAACCCGGTGTTGTATCCGGGGGTTGGTGAAATCCTGCGCATTACCCAGCAGGAGATGGCTTACCTGGTCGGTTTGTCGCGCCAACGTGTGAACGAGGCCTTGGCCCATCTGCAGGCGCAGGGCATCATCCGTATCGAATACGGTGGGCTGCGCGTGCTTGACCTGGCGGCACTGCGCTCCAGCGTGTCTGCCAGATAGCGGCACCAGGAATCCGGCCTCAGAAGGTGACCACCACCTTGCCAAACGGGCCACGTGCCAGATGGGCCAGTGCTTCGGGCAATGCCGTGTGGGGATATTCTGCTGCAATGACCGGCTGCAAGCCAGTGGTGTCGACGGCGCGCACCAGATCTTCCAGTGCCCGGCGATGTCCCACGCCAATTCCCTGCACTATGGCGCGCGCACCGAGGAACGGAAATACCGAGCTGCTGACCTCGGTTCCCTCCAGGACGCCAATAACGGATACGCGGCCGGCCTGGGCCGTGGCCTGCAGCGAGCGACCCAAGTTGGCGCCCCCCACCAATTCCAGTACATGGTCGACGCCGCGCCCGCTGGTCAGTGCGCGCACGGCCGCGCTCCAGTCGGCCTCGGTGTGGCGGTTGATGCCGTGGCTGGCGCCCAGAGCCAGTGCTTTTGCCAGCTTTTCGTCGCTGCCGGAGAGCACGATGGCGCTGGCGCCGTGGGCTCGGGCAATTTGCAGCCCGAACAGCGCCACACCGCCGGTGCCGTGAATCAGCACGGTCTGGCCGGCGCGCAGCGCGCCGGTTTCGACCAGCGCAAACCAGGCGGTCAGTCCGGCGCAAGGCAGAGTGCTGGCCTGCACGGGAGAAAGTGACTTCGGTGCCGCCACGGCCCACCGCTCGTTGATCACGACATGGCTGGCCAGCATGCCGGGGCCGGGGCCACCGAGCGGAATCGCCTGCGCGGGAAACACGCCATCGGTCCAGCCTGCCCAGAAAGTGCTGATCACGCGCTTTCCTGCACGCCAGCGGCTGGTGCCGGGACCGCAGGAAACCACCGTACCGCACATGTCGGAGCCTGGGCTGAAGGGCATCGCCAGCGCCATGCCCATGCCGTTGTCGATCATGAGCTTGTCCCGGTAGTTCAAAGCAGCGGCTTCCACCCGGACCAGTATCTCCCCTGGCCCCGGTGTCGGCAGAGGATGTTCTTCCAGGCTGAGCTGATCGGTGCCGAAGCGGCTCAGTTGCCAGCGTTTGAGGGTGTTTTGCATGAGCTTGCTTTCGTTTGCTTAGGGAGTTGCGATGACGTGCGAGAGACAACACAATGCTATTGAATCCTGAGTATCTCCAGTGGAGTAAATTAGTCATCAGAATGTTGAATCTACTGATCCAATCATGAATCCCAAACCAGACCGACTGAGCGGCATTGAAGACTTTGTAGCGGCCGTGGACGCGGGCAGTTTCGCGCTCGCGGCGCGGCGCCGGCAACTGACGCGTTCTGCTGTGGCAAAAAGCATTGCCCGGCTGGAGGCACGCCTGGGGGTGAGGCTG
Source organism: Polaromonas sp. (assembly GCF_013817205.1). GTDB lineage: Bacteria > Pseudomonadota > Gammaproteobacteria > Burkholderiales > Burkholderiaceae_C > Polaromonas. The sequence goes on along the minus strand of NZ_JACDDD010000071.1, from coordinate 8,321 downwards.
TTTCTGCGCACCACACGCAGCCAGAGCCTGACCGAGGACGGTCAGGCCTATTACGAGCGTTGCCAGCGTGTGTTTGCCGAACTGGACGCGGCCGATGCGAGCATGGACGCTGCACGGCAGACGCCAGCAGGGCGTGTGCGGCTGAGCATGCCGGTGCTGTTTGGCCGCATGTGTGTGGGGCCGCTGTTGCTGGAGCTGGCGCGGCTGCACCCCCAGCTGGCTCTGGAGGCTTCGTTCTCCGACCGTTATAGCGACCTGGTGGACGAGGGGCTGGACCTGGTGCTGCGCAGCGGGCCGTTGCGCGACAGCGCCACGCACGTCGCGCGGCGCGTGGGTATGCAGCGCATGGTGGTGTGTGCTGCGCCTGCTTACCTTGCAGAGCAGGGCTGGCCGCGCAGCGTGGACGAGCTGGCCGGGCACCAAGCCATCGTCTACGGGCGTGGCGGGCGGGTCAAACCCTGGGAATTCAACGATACACGCGGCCAGCGTGTCGAAGTTGCGGTTGGCTCGCGGTTTTGTTTTGACGATCTGCAGATGATGGCCAGCGCAGCGCACGCCGGCGTAGGCCTGACCCGCCTGCCGGTGTGGCTGGTGGCAGACGCGCTGCGCGAGGGCACGCTGGTGCAGCTGTTTGACGAGCCCTTCCCCTTTGGCTATGAGCTTCATGTGGTGTGGCCGCACACACGTTATCTGCCCTTGAAAACCCGTGTCGTGGTGGACTTGCTGCTGGAAAAGCTGCCCCCGCTGCTTGCCGCATGACGCGGCCATAAAATGCCGCTATCCCATGTCTGAACACCCTCCCCCCAAACCCCCGACCAGCGGCGCAGTACGTGTTCGCGCGGCAGCGGCCCCGACCAGCGCGACGGTTCGTCTCAACAAACGCATGGCCGAACTCGGCCTGTGTTCGCGCCGCGAGGCTGACGACTGGATCGCGCGCGGCTGGGTACGCGTCGACGGCGCACCTGCCGTGATAGGCCAGCCCGTGGCGCTCAACGCCCGCATCGACGTGGCGCGTGAAGCCGAGCAGCAGCAGCGCCAGCAGGTCACCATCCTGATCAACAAGCCGGTCGGTTATGTCAGCGGCCAGGCCGAAGACGGCCACGAACCGGCCGTGGTGCTGGTGCAGCCGCAAAACCGCTGGCGCGAGTGCAACAGCCGCATGCGCTGGGGCCATGAACAATTGCGCGGCCTGGCGCCGGCGGGCCGGCTGGACATCGATTCCATCGGCCTGCTGGTGCTGACGCAGGACGGCCGGGTGGCGCGCCACCTGATCGGCGAAGACTCGCAGGTGGAGAAGGAATACTTGGTGCGTGTCAGTTATGGCGCCGAGACTGCCAATGTGCAGGCGTCCTTTCCCCCGGAAAAGCTCGCCCTGCTGTGTCATGGCCTGAGCCTGGATGGCGAGCCGCTGCGGCCGGCGCGTGTTGAGTGGCAAAACCCCGAGCAGCTGCGGTTTGTGCTCAAGGAAGGCAAAAAACGCCAGATTCGCCGCATGTGCGAGCAGGTCGGCCTGTTTGTGACCGGGCTCAAACGTGTGCGCATCGGCATGGTCAACCTTGGCCATCTGCCCGTGGGCCAGTGGCGTTATCTGGCGCCGCACGAGCGCTTCTAGCTGCCACCTCAGGCACCGGTTGCTATTGAATTGATAGCTGTCTGCGCATGTCCTACAAGGGCTGGATGCGGATTTTATCAATAGTCACCGGTGATGGTGGCCCCAACGACAATGGCTGCCGCAATCGCGCCACAATCAGCCCATGCCCTCTACACAACCCTCGCCCGCCACCGGGCTCCCGCCTCGCATTCGCCTGAACCTGCCCGGCTGGCTGCACCTGTCCGACATCCAGGGGCTGGCGCAGCTCGCCACCCGCGGCACCTTGGGCGTCACGGACATTGCTGAAAAAGTCCAGGGCAATGTTTACAAGGCGGTCGCCGCGCCCTTCGGCCGGGCCGGGCAGCAGTTTGTGAACCGCGAGGCGGGTTCCTCCGGCGTCAAAAAAGCCGGCATTACCGGGCTGGTCTATGGTGGCATCCGGGGTGTGACGCGCCTGGCTGGCGGCGCTGTGGACAGCGTGCTCGCGCGCACCGCGTCGCGCATCGCAGCCAAAACCTCGTCGCCGCAACGCGAAGCCATGTTGTCTGTCCTGAATGGGGTGCTGGGGGACCAGCTGGAGGACAGCACCAATCCGCTGGCCATCACCATGAGTTTGCGGCGGGACGGCCTGAGCCTGCCGCTGGAGAAGGCAGCGCTGGCGCAGCGCCTGCCTGCGACCACCGGAAAAATCCTGTTGCTGGTGCACGGGCTGTGCATGAACGACCTGCAGTGGCGACCCGCGCCGGGCCAGTCCGATCTTGGCGAGCAGCTGGCACAGGCACTGGGCTACACGCCGGTTTACCTGCACTACAACACCGGCCTGCACACCTCCGTCAACGGCGGGCAACTGGCCACGCTGCTCGAGCACTTGCTGCAGGCCTGGCCACAGCCGGTGCAGGAGCTGAGCCTGTTGACCCACAGCATGGGCGGCCTGGTAGCCCGCGCTGCCTGTCACAGCGCCGCCGCCACTGGACTGCGCTGGCCGCAAGAGCTGAAAAATCTGGTGTTCCTGGGCACGCCGCACCACGGCGCGCCACTGGAAAAACTTGGCAACTGGGTGGATACGGCACTCGGCGGCAACGTGGTCACGCGTCCTTTCGCGGCGATTGGTCAGCTGCGCAGCGCCGGCATCACCGACCTGCGTTACGGCCATGTGCTGCCCGGCGACTGGCAGGACGCGGACCGCTTCGCCGCCGGTCCGGACGGGCGGCTGCCCCTGCCGCTGCCCCAGGGCGTGGCCTGTTTCGCGGTCGCGGCAACGCTAGGCGCCGAGCCTGCCGCGGGTGGCCGTTCGAAGCTGAACGCGGCGCTGGGCGACGGCCTGGTGCCACTGTCCAGCGCGCTGGGCCAGCACGCCGATGCCGCGCGCAGCCTGGCCTTTGCGGCCGACCGGCAGTCGATCGCGGTGGATACCGGCCATATCGCGCTGATGCACAGCCCGCAGGTGGCGGCGCAAGTGCTGCGCTGGCTGGCCTGAATGCGGGCCTAATCCGGGGCTAATTCGGCAGGACGAAGATACAGTTTCCATCACCTCATCCCCGCCTGCCATGGACACACTGCCTGAACACCTTGCCCGCGCCATTTTGTTCGCCGTCGGCCTGATCGCGGCCCTGGTGTTGTGGGCGCTGCCGCCTGCCGACGGCGCCCTGTTGCTGCACCATCAGTTTCTGATTGCCGTGCTGGCCGCCGCGCTGCTGGGCGCGGCCCTGTTCCGCGGGATTCGCCCGGCGGTGGTGATTGCGGGACTGCTGAGTCAGGCCGGCTTCGTGGGCATCGCGCTGGCCACGCCGGACTTTGGCGCAACCACTGCCCTGTACCTGAACCTGGCCGGTATGACAGCGCTGCTCTGCGCCGGCGCGCTGCTGGTGGCAGCGGCCCGGCAACAGGCCCGCTGGGATGGCCTGCAGCCGCAGCAGCGGAGCCCCTGATGCGCGTGCTGCTGGTCGAGGACGACGACATGATTGGCCGCAGTCTGCAGCAGGCGCTGGAGACCAATGGCTGGTCGGTCGACTGGGTGCGCGACGGCATGCTGGCGCAAAGCGCGCTGGCCGACGGTAACTATGCCTGTGTGCTGCTGGATCTGGGCCTGCCCAAGCGCGACGGCATGGAGGTGTTGCGCCAGGCCCGCACGCGCGGCGACGCCACGCCGGTGCTGGTTCTCACTGCGCGCGACGGGCTGCAGGACCGCATAGGCGGGCTGGACCTGGGGGCCGACGACTACCTGGTCAAGCCCTATGAATTCGGCGAGCTGCTGGCGCGCATGCGGGCCATCATCCGCCGGCGCGACGGCAGCGCACATTCGGTGATCGGCAACGAGGTGGTCAAGCTGGACCTGACCACGCGCGAGGTGCAGGTCAACGGTGAAACCTCGGCGCTGTCGGCGCGCGAATACGCTCTGCTGCATGCGCTGCTGGAGCGGCCCGGCGCCATCCTGTCGCGCGACCAGCTGGAAAACCGCATCTACGGCTGGGGCGAGGAAGTCATGAGCAATGCAGTGGACGTGCTGATTCACGGCATGCGCAAAAAACTTGGCGCCGATGTGATCCGCAATGTACGCGGCCTCGGCTGGCGCATCACCGCCACGACTCCCGAGCCCACACCCTCGACTGGAGCCGGCGAATGATGATTCATGTTTTTCCCGCAGGCCGTTTGTGCTCGCTGCGCCGGGCGCTGCTGCTGTGGTTGCTGCCGGTGTTTTTGCTGGTGGGCGCGGCATCGGCCGGCTTCGCCTACTGGAGCTACAACCGCATGGTCAACACCTTCATGGACGACCAGATGCAGTTGCTGGGCGAATCCATCGTGACGCAGGATCACGACCTCATGCTGCCGCCCCTGACAGGCGAACGGGTGCACAAGTGGGGCAGCTATGTGGTGCAGGTGTTCGATGCCACCGGCCAGGTGCGATCAAACTCCTGGCCCGGGATGACCGCGCAGCTGCAAGCGGGCGAAGGCTTTCACAATGTCCGGGCCGATGGCACGCCCTGGCGCGTTTACACCACGGGTCTGAGCGAGGCGAACGGGTCGCGCCGCGTCCAGGTGCTGCAAAGCGGAGAGTTCCGGCGGCACCTGGCGGCTGAGCGGGTGGGTGTGGCCACCCTGCCGGTGCTTTTGCTGCTGCCACTGTCCGCATTCATCCTCTGGTGCGTGGCCGCCATGATGTCGGTGGCCATCGCCGACATCGCGCGCCAGGCGGCGGCGCAGGACGAACACAGCATTGCCGAGTTGCCGCTGGACCGCGTGCCGCAAGAAATTGCGCCACTGGTGCAGTCCTTCAACAGCCTGTTGACGCGACTGCGTGATGCTTTTGCGACACAACGCCGTTTTGTGCAGGACGCCGCGCACGAGTTGCGCACCCCGATCACGGCGGTGAGCCTGCAGCTGGAGAACCTGCGTGGCGATTTTTCAGCCGGCGCACCAGCTCAGCGGTTCGCTCAGCTCGAAGCCGGCGTGTTGCGGGCCCAGCGGCTGGTGGACCAGCTGCTGCGGCTGTCGCGCCAGGAGTCTGCGCCGCAGGCCACACGCAGCCCGGTCAACGTCCACCAGGTGCTGCACGAGAGCATCAACACGCTGATCGCGCTGGCCGACCAGCGCGGCATCGACTTGGGCCTGGAAGCTTCCAGCGTGGCGCCGGAAGCTGCCACCTTGACCTGCTCCAGCGCCGATCTGCGCAGCGTCGTCGACAACATGATCGAAAACGCCCTGCGTTATTCGCCGCAAGGCGGGGTCGTTGATGTACGCGTGCTGATCGATCACGGCAAACTGGCCATCGAGGTGGTGGATACCGGGCCGGGCATTCCTCCAGAGTTGCTGCAACGCGTGTTCGACCGCTTCTTCCGCGTGCCCGGCGGCGACGCGCGCGGCAGCGGGCTGGGTCTGGCGATAGCACAGGCGGCCGCGCAGCGTTGCGACATGCGCATCACGCTGCGCAACCGCGACGACCGCAGCGGCCTGATCGCGCGCGTCGAAATGGTTTCAGCGCCTTGCTCATCGTCAGCTAAGACTTAGCTCATGACGGCCTAATTTGCGCCAAATACAGTGAGATCACGGTTGAAGTTTGAGCCTGAAAGAGCCAGGCCCCAGCCGAACTTCCGGTTTTAAACCATTCACTTAAAAGGTCATCATCATGAACAAGTCTTCTTCTTTCGCAGTCGTCCTTACCCTGGCCACCCTCGCTGCAGGCAGCGCATTCGCTCAGTCCAGCGGCGCGTATGCGGTACAGTCCGGCGTCAACTACGGTGATGTCGTTGTTGCCCACCCCGGCAAATCGATCAAGTCGCGCGATCAGGTCCGCGCAGAACTGGCTGCTGCACGTGTCAGCGGCGAATACTCGGTCCTGATAGTGGGCGGCGACTACCGCGATGCCTTCGCTTCGCAAGTTGCACCATCGACCAAGACTCGCGCTGAAGTGCAGGCAGAACTGTCAACCGCCCGCAACAATGGTGAATACGCGGTGCTCAATGCAGGCGACAACAGCGACCGGTTTGTCAATATGTAATGGTTCGGCCCGGGATTTGTTCCCGGGGCTGTCTCATGCCCCCAGGCGGCCTCGCAAGAGGCCGCTTTTTTTTGGGAGAGCTGCAGGAGGCACCCTTCGCCGACCCGCGATAATCGGCTCTTGAAACAAGCGATAACGCCCCTAATTCCAGAGGCGTTTTGTCTATTCCCCGAATTTCAAGAACCCAGACCATGAACAAACAAACCCTTTCCTTCCAGGCCGAAGTTGCCCAGCTGCTCAAGCTGGTCACGCACTCGCTGTACTCCAACCCCGACATTTTTTTGCGCGAACTGGTCTCCAACGCATCCGACGCCTGCGACAAACTGCGTTTTGAAGGGCTGAACAGTCCGGAGCTTTACGAAGATACGCCCGATCTCGATGTACGCGTGAGCTTTGACAAGGCCGCCAAAACCATCACCATCACCGACAAGGGCATTGGTTTGTCAGAGCAGGAAGCCGTTGAGCACCTGGGCACGATTGCCAAAAGCGGCACGCGTGACTTCATGTCCAAACTCTCGGGCGACCAGAAAAACGACGCCCAGCTGATCGGCCAGTTCGGCGTCGGCTTTTATTCCGGGTTCATCGTGGCCGACAAGATCACGGTCGAAAGCCGCCGCGCCGGCCTGCAGGCGGCCGAGGGTGTGCGCTGGAGCAGCGCCGGCACCGGTGACTTCGAGGTCGAGACCATAGACCGTGCCGAGCGCGGCACCAGCGTCATCCTGCACCTGAAGGACGACGCCAGCGAGTACCTCAACACCTGGAAGCTCAAAAGCATCATCAGCAAGTACTCCGACCACATTTCGCTGCCCATCCTGATGAGGAAGGAAGAATGGAAGGAGGGCGAAAACGATCAGCCCGGTGGCATGGTCACCACCGACGAGTGGGAAACCGTGAACCAGGCCGCAGCCCTGTGGACGCGTGCCAAAAAAGACATCACCCAGGAGCAGTACGACGAGTTCTACAAGCAGATCAGCTACGACAGCCAGGCACCGCTGGCCAGCACCCACAACCGTGTCGAAGGTTCCACCGAATACACGCAGCTGCTGTACATCCCGGCCAAGGCGCCGATGGATTTGTTCAACCGCGACAAGGCGGCGGGTGTCAAGCTCTACGTCAAGCGTGTGTTCATCATGGACGATGCGCAGGCGCTGTTGCCGGTCTACCTGCGTTTCGTCAAGGGCGTGGTTGATTCGTCTGACCTGCCGCTCAACGTCTCGCGCGAGTTGCTGCAGGAAAGCCGCGCCGTCAAGGCCATCCGCGAAGGCTGCACAAAGCGTGTGCTTTCAATGATCGAAGACCTGGCCGCCAACGATCCGGAGAAGTTCGCGAGTTTTTATGCGGAGTTCGGCGCAGTGCTCAAAGAAGGCCTGGGCGAAGACTTCGCCAACCGCGAGCGCCTGGCCAAGCTGCTGCGTTTTGCCAGCTCGACCACCGACACCACCAGTGTCGGTTTTGCCGACTACAAGGCCCGCATGAAAGAGGGCCAGGACGCGGTTTACTACATCACCGCCGACACCCAGGCCGCCGGCAAGAACAGCCCTCAGCTTGAGATCTTCCGCAAGAAGGGCATCGAGGTGTTGCTCATGACCGACCGTGTGGATGAATGGGCACTGAACTACCTGCACGAGTTTGACGGTGCGCCGCTGCAGTCGGTGGCCAAAGGCGCGGTCGATCTCGGCAAGTTGCAGGACGAGGACGAGAAAAAAGCTGCTGAAGAAGCCCAGACCCAGTTCAAGCCCGTGCTCGACAGGCTGAAGGAAGCGTTGAAAGACAAGGCCACCGACGTGCGCGCCACCACGCGTCTGGTCGATTCACCGGCCTGCCTGGTGGTGCAGGACGGCGACATGTCCACGCAGCTGGCCCGCATGCTCAAGCAGGCGGGGCAGGCCGCACCTGAGGTCAAGCCGATTCTGGAGGTTAATGCCCAGCACCCGCTGGTGAAAAAGCTCGAAGCCAGCGACCATTTCGACGACCTGGCGCACATCCTGTTCGACCAAGCGCTGCTGGCGGAAGGCGGCTTGCCTGAGGACCCGGCGGCTTATGTGAAGCGGGTGAACGCGCTGCTGCTCTAAGGAATCTCTGCAAAACTCAGCCAACCGGTGAGTTCCGAGAAGCGTTATATGTCGATGAAACAAATCAGCCTTGCTGCCAGCGGATACGAGCTTGTCACCAAGAGGACGCGCAAGCGCGTGTTCCTCGATGAGATGAATTTGGTGGTGCCGTGGACAGAACTGG
>NZ_JACDDD010000070.1 GCF_013817205.1 Polaromonas sp. | reverse complement strand
CTCGCCTCGGTGCTCCTGCACCATACGGACCGCGCGTTCGCGTACTTCGGGGGAAAACTTGTTTGATTTCTTCATGGCTCCATCTTCTCAAAGGTTGGAGCCTCCTCAATTCCCGGGGCGATTCAGTGATCCGGCCGCGCGCCACTGCGTGAAGCTATCATGCGGGGTATGCAGATTTTTCGGGGTGTACATTCCAACCGGTCGCTCAGAATATCGAGTCGGATCAGCTGAAATTCCAGGATATCCGACGGGCTATGTCAGGTTATCCAGCTGAAGGCGTGCCCTGGAGCTGTACGTGCGTTTGTGCGACAGGGCTCACCAAAGTAATGAGGAGCAGTAGGGTATGAAAACGGTATCACTGTCGTTTAACCTATATTTCTTTCTCGTCGGGGCGATTGTTCTTGCACTCCTGTCACTCCGAGCTGAGCACTCTGTCGTTTCCATCGGACTCGGGGTTGCGGCCTTTTTCTTGTTTTTGGCTGCATTCAGGGCGTATAGGGTGCGACGCAGCAAAACCTTGGACGGGGTCGGTCGGGTGGGATAACTCTACGTCAGGCCGCAAGCAGAGATTTCCGTGAACCTAAACCAAGTCACGCTCCCCGTTACCGATTTTGACCGCTCGGTCGCGTTCTATCGCCTTATGGGCTTTACGCTCATCGTTCACTCGCCACCTCGCTACGCACGCTTTGAGTGTCCCGAGGGTGATTCCACATTTTCTATTCACACGGTAGAGGACCCCACTTCTACGGCTGGGATGGTTGTGTATTTCGAGTGCTTGGATCTAGACGCGCGGGTTGAGCGTCTGGTTGCTGAGGGCTTTGAGTTCAACAAGCTCCCCTCCAACGAGCGCTGGCTATGGCGGGAGGCCCGTCTCATTGACCCTTCGGGCAATGAAATCTGTTTCTATTGGGCAGGTGACAAGCGCAAGCATCCACCTTGGCGAGTTGCGGCCTGACAATTCGTTTATGGACGCCCCACAAGCGCAAGAATTTGACCGATCGGCTGGCTGTTGGGAAAGCGCCCGCAGTCGTATCTCCGGCTTCTGAGGTGGGCACGGGTGTGGTCCGTGCCAACATGGATGCGGGTCATCGGTCCCGTTGAAGTCAAACCTTGCCCTCCGGTGCAAACACAATCGGGCTGTTGATCCCCCACACGCGCCCATCACTGAACCGGCCGCATCCCCTCAAACGCATCCTGCAGCAGTTGCCGGATAGCCGAATGTTGCGACAACTGCAGGTTGCCGTACTGGTTCCGCATCGCCATGTTGCCGGCCTTGTCGAGGCCGCTCTTTTTCATGCCGATGTTGCGCAGCGCCAAGGGTGCGCCGACGCCTCACGTTCGGTCCCGATGGGTATATGCATGACCGCGCGGTCGGAGCGAATACGCCGCAGCCACCCCCGCGGAGCAAGAAGCACTGCGCAAATCAGTTGTTCCCGCTGGGGGAAAGCATGCCCATCAAAAAACCAGCGTCTTCTGCACGTCTCTTCGAACTCAGGCAATATGGCCCGCATGAACGAAACCCCACCCTACACACCCCCCGCCGTTTGGTCGCCGCCGGCATCCAGCGGTGGCCGCTTCGCCAACATCAACCGGCCAGTGGCCGGCGCTACACATGACAAGGACCTCCCGGTCGGCCGACACCCCTTGCAGCTGTATTCGCTGGGCACGCCCAATGGCGTCAAGGTCACGGTGATGCTGGAAGAGCTGCTGGCGCTGGGGCACGGCGGCGCGGAGTACGACGCCTGGCTGATCCGCATTCATGAGGGCGAGCAGTTTGGCAGCGGTTTCGTGGCGGCCAATCCCAACTCCAAGATCCCGGTGCTGGTCGACCGCAGCGACACCACTCCCGTGCGGGTCTTTGAATCCGGTGCCATCCTGCAGTACCTGGCCGAGAAGTTCGGCTCATTTTTGCCCGCGGGCGGCGCAGCCCGGGCCGAATGCCTGTCCTGGCTCAACTGGCAAATGGGCAGTGCGCCCTTCCTGGGCGGCGGCTTCGGCCATTTTTACGCTTACGCACCAAGCAAGATGCAGTACCCCATCGACCGCTACGCGATGGAAGTCAAGCGCCAGCTCGACGTGCTGGACCGCCGCCTGGCCGAAGTGCCGTATCTGGCGGGCGAGGACTACACCATTGCCGACATGGCGGTCTGGCCTTGGTACGGCACCTTGGTCAAGGGCCAGCTCTATGAAGCCGGCGAGTTCCTTCAGGTGCAGGCCTATACCCATGTGCTGCGCTGGACCAACGAAATCGCCAAACGACCCGCCGCGCGGCGCGGGCGCATGGTCAACCGCACCTGGGGCGAGGCGTCCAGCCAGCTGCATGAGCGTCACGAGCCCAGCGACTTTGACACCAACACCCAGGATAAATTGAGCGCATGATCACTCTGTACGACTGCGCCACCGCCCCCAGCCCGCGACGCGCCCGCATCCTGCTGGCCGAAAAAGGCTTGGCGCACGAGACCGTTCAGATCGACCTGCGTGTCGGCGAACAGATGGGTGAGTCCTACCGCGCAATCAATCCGCAATGCACCGTGCCGGCCCTGCGCACGGAGGATGGCTTGATGCTCACCGACAACGCGGCAATTGCGGCCTGGCTCGAAGCGTATCAACCGGAGCCACCTTTGCTGGGCAGCACACCGCTGGACAAAGCCGACATTGCCAGCTGGCAGTGGCGCATTGAGTTTGAAGGCCTGCTGGCGATTGCCGAATGCCTGCGCAACAGCTCGCCCGCCATGGCCAACCGTGCCCTGCCCGGCCCCGTGGACTACCCGCAGATCCCGGAGCTGGCCCAACGCGGGCTGGCGCGAGTGCAGAATTTTTTTGCCGTGCTCAATGATCGGCTTCACGGCCGTGACTTCATCGCCGCAGACCAGTTCAGCATCGCCGACATCACCGCCGTGGTGGCGGTGGACTTTGCACGCATCGTCAAGGTCACGCCCGGCGAACAGCACCCGGAGCTGCTGCGCTGGCGTGCGGCCATGGCGCTGCGGCAGTCGATGGCGCTTTAGAAGCCGGGCTGACTGGCACGGCGCCACGTCAATTTTTTGCTACTATTTCAGTAGCATACTATGCAGTAGTGACGGGGTCTACAACCTGTTTTGATCATAAATCCGCAGCACACCGGACCCGGTCACACGCGCTCGATCACCACCGCAATCCCCTGCCCCACACCGATGCACATGGTGCACAGGGCGTAACGGCCACCGGTGCGGTGCAACTGGTTCACCGCAGTGGTGATCAGCCGCGCGCCGGATGCGCCCAGCGGGTGGCCCAACGCAATCGCGCCACCGTTCGGGTTGACGCGCTCATCGTCGTCCTGCAGGCCCAGCAGGCGCAGCACCGCCAGGCCTTGGGCCGCAAAAGCTTCGTTGAGTTCGATCACATCCATCTGCGCCAGGCTCAGGCCGGTCAGTGTCAGCACCTTTTCAGTCGCCGGCGCCGGGCCTATGCCCATGATGCGCGGCGGCACACCGGCAGTTGCCATGCCGACGATGCGCGCGCGTGGTGTCAACCCGTTCTGTTTCGCAGCCTCTTCATTGGCGATCAGCAGCGCGCAGGCGCCGTCGTTGACGCCCGAGGCATTGCCCGCCGTGACGCTGCCGTCGGGCCGCACCGCACCCTTGAGTTTGGCCAGCGCTTCCATGGACGTTTCGCGCGGATGCTCGTCTTTGCTGACAACGACCGGGTCTCCCTTTTTCTGCGCGATGCTGACCGGCGTGATTTCGGCATCGAAGAATCCAGCCTTCTGCGCAGCGACAGCCTTCAGTTGCGACGCCAGCGCCATTTTGTCCTGGTCTTCGCGGCTGATCTTGTAATCGGCCGCGACGTTTTCTGCCGTCTCGGGCATGGCGTCGGTGCCGTATTTTTCCTTCATCAGTTTGTTGACAAATCGCCAGCCGATGGTGGTGTCGTACATCTGTGCTGCGCGGCTGAAGGCGCTTTCGGCCTTGCCCATCACAAACGGCGCGCGGCTCATGCTCTCCACGCCGCCGGCGATCATCATGCGGGCCTCACCGGCCTTGATAGCGCGCGCCGCCGTGCCAACCGCATCCATGCCGGAGCCGCACAGGCGGTTCAGCGTGGTGCCGGGCAGTTCCAGCGGCAGGCCGGCCAGCAGGGTGGCCATGTGCGCGACGTTGCGGTTGTCTTCACCGGCCTGGTTGACGCAACCGTAGATGACGTCAGTCACGGCCAGCCAGTCCACATTCGGATTGCGCGCCATCAGCGCCTGGAGCGGCACGGCGGCCAGGTCATCGGTCCGCACGCTGCTGAGCGCGCCGCCGTAACGGCCGAAGGGGGTACGAATGGCGTCGCAGATGAAGGCTTGATCCATGTGAGGAGTCTCCTGTTGTCCGTTCACACCGAGCCTGTCGAAGTGCTTGCGAACGGATGTTATTTGAAGGCTTGGGCTCAGCCCGAAAGCATAGATGAATTCAAATCCGAATCGGCAGACCGACCAGTTTTTCCAGCTCGCAAAGGGTCATCCCTTCAACAGGCTCAGGACGAACGGATTCCCGCGCCAGTAAGGGCTCCACTCTTTTCAAGCAGGGGCCGCGGGTCCGGCTTTGCCGGCCCGCAGGCGCAGCGGCCCCCTCGGGGGGCAGCGAGCTACGCGAAGCGAGCGAACGTGGGGGCAACTATTTCCGCGAACCCATCACCAGCACGACCGCACCCAGAAGCACTGCGCCTATGCTGAGCCACTGCGGAAAGTTGATGGTTTCCTTTTCCTTAACCACCAGCTCAAGCGGACCGAGCTTGGCTGTGGATGTGTCTTTGGTGAAGCTGAAGCCACCGGTGAAAAAGCCGGCCAGGCCGAGCACGATCAGGACGATGCCTGTGATTTTCATTGCGTTCATGAAGTTCTCCTCGCCGGATATTGGATAGACCGGCGCGCTTGCCGGTATCACGCTGCCATCCCGCTAATTTAAGCCATTGGGCGCCGGGTAGCAGCAAGGGGGGGGGCAGTTTCCCCGGCCGGCGTGCTGTAAACACCACAGCTTCACCGAAAAAACCAGCCGTGCTACGCTTACCCGATGTTCACTCCCTCGCAAGCCGACGTTCGTCGGTTCTTCTGCTCTGTTTACGCCAAAACCCTCGCCGGACAACCGCTGGAAGCTATTGAAACCATAGCAAGCCAGTGGCTGGAAGACCATCCCGAATACCACGCCGATCTTGCCGATACCGATGCCGCGCTGACCAAAGTCTACGAGGTGGAAGCCGGCAAGACCAACCCTTTTTTGCACCTGTCCATGCACCTGTCGATCAGCGAGCAATGCTCCATCGACCAGCCGCGGGGCATCCGCCAGGCAGTGGAATTGCTGGCGGCCCGGCGCAACTCGCTGCACGACGCTCACCATGAAGCCATGGACTGCCTGGGTCAGATGGTCTGGGAAAGCCAGCGCGCAGGCCGCCCGCCCGATGGCGATGCCTATATTGCTTGTGTGCAACGGCACGCCACGAGAGATTAGGCCCCTCGTCGCTCGCTCCGTGTAACTCCCGGCACCTTGAAGGCAGCCGCTCCAAACATCACGCGACAAAAGATTGCCCACAAGGACAAAGCCCCGCAGAGCGGGGCATTGTTTACGTCCGGAGCGAAGCGGTTCAACGGAACTTGCTCTGCGGAACCACCTTCAGGTCGCCCTCGATGGAGGCCATGTAGTTAGCGAGCTGCTTGAGTTCGGCATTGGTGTACTGCTTGGCCATGCCGGCCATGATGGCGTTGCCGCGGCCGACCTTGGGGTTGTTCTCAACCTTGTAGGCCTTGAGCGCCACAAACAGGTAGTCGGCATGCTGGCCGCCGAGCTTGGGGTAGCTTGGATCAATCGGCTTGCTGAAGTCGGCGCCGTGGCAGGACGCGCAATTGGCCTTGGCCAACAGGGCCGCCACAGCAGGGCTTGGCGTCTTGGCAGTGCGTGCGGCCGGGGCGGCGGTCACGCCATGCTGCTCGTAATAGGCCGACAGATCAGCGATGTCCTGGTCGTTCAGCGATTCAGCCAGGCCGCGCATGGTGGGGTGTTTACGTTCACCCTTTTTGTAGGCCTGCAGGGCAGCAGCGATGTACTTGCCGCTTTGGCCTGAAATCATCGGCACCTTGTAGACCTCGGGGAAGCTGGCCTGGTAACCCTTGATGCCGTGGCAACCAATGCACATGGCGTTTTTGGTTTCGCCGGCTTTGACATCACCCTTGATGTCCTGGGAATGGGCTGCAGCAGTCACAAGAGAGACAGCCAGAGCGAATATCGTGGTGAACAGCTTATTCATTTTTCGCGCACAATTCAGGTGAGGATTCGTTATATCAACAGCCATCGATTATATCTGGGCCTGCCAAGCTGGCGCCCACCCGGCCGAATCCAGACACATTCACCCGCCTTCCCCCTCAACGCTGCTGCCCACCATGAAATTTCAAGGCTCCAAGAATTACGTTGCCACTCAGGACCTGATGCTGGCCGTCAATGCCTCCGCCACCCTGAAGAAGCCGCTGCTGGTCAAGGGCGAGCCCGGCACCGGCAAAACCATGCTGGCCGAGGAAGTGGCCGAAGCCCTGAAGCTGCCGCTGCTGCAGTGGCACATCAAGTCCACCACCAAGGCGCAGCAAGGCCTGTACGAGTACGACGCGGTGTCGCGCCTGCGCGACTCGCAACTCGGTGACGAGAAGGTCAAGGACATCCACAACTACATCATCAAAGGTGTGCTCTGGCAGGCCTTCACCGCCGACGAGCCGGTCGCGCTGCTGATCGACGAGATCGACAAGGCCGACATCGAGTTCCCGAACGACCTGCTGCGCGAGATCGACCGCATGGAGTTCTACTGCTACGAAACGCGCGAGCTGATCAAGGCCAAGCACCGGCCGCTGGTTTTCATCACCTCCAATAACGAAAAGGAACTGCCCGACGCCTTTTTGCGCCGTTGCTTCTTCCACTACATCAAGTTCCCCGACGCCGACACCATGAAGCTGATCGTGGACGTGCATTTCCCGGGCCTCAAGAAAGAGCTGCTGGCTGCGGCCATGAAGACCTTTTACGACGTTCGCAACCTGCCCGGCCTGAAAAAGAAGCCTTCCACTTCCGAGTTGCTGGACTGGCTCAAACTGCTGGTCGCCGAAGACATTCCGCTCGAAGCGCTGCAAAGCAAGGAAGACAAGGTCGCCGTGCCGCCGCTGGTGGGCGCGCTGCTCAAAAACGAGCAAGACGTGACGCTGTTTGAAAAACTGGTGTTCATGCAGCGCCACAACCGCTGAGGCGGTGACCTCAAGGGAGTCGCGAACCATGAGTTTTGTACCACCCGTCACCCTTTCCGGCCGCGGCGTCGAGCTGGTGCCCCTGGGCCTGGAGCACGAAGCGGGGCTGCGTGCCGCTGCCGCCGACGGCGAGTTGTGGAAGCTGCGCATCACCTCGGTGCCCGAGCCGGACCAGACCCGCGCCTATATTGAAGACGCCTTAAAGGCGCGCGAAGCCGGTCATCGTTTTGCGTTTGCCGTGCGCGACCAGGCGACCGGCACGGTGCTGGGCAGCAGCAGTTACCACGACATCCTGCCGGCCGTGAAACGCGTCGAGATTGGCTACACCTGGTACGCCGCGCGCTGCCAGCGCACCCACGTGAACACCACCTGCAAGCTGCTGCTGCTGACGCATGCCTTCGATGCCCTGGGCTGCCACGTCGTCGGCTGGCGCACCGACAACTTCAACCACGCCTCGCAGCGCGCCATCGAACGTCTGGGTGCAAAAAAGGACGGTGTGATTCGCGGACACGGCCTGCGTCGCGACGGCACGATTCGCGACACGGTGATGTACAGCCTGCGTTCCGGTGAATGGCCGGAGGTCAAGGCGCAGCTTCTGTACATGCTGGACAAACCCCGGCCTGCGAAGGAATGAAGGGAGCCCAGACATGCTGATCGACTTCTTCTACACCCTGCGCTCCGCCAAGCTGCCGGTCTCAGTCAAGGAATACCTGATGCTGCTCGAGGCCCTGCAGGCCGGCGTGGTCGGGCCCAACAGCGGCAAGGACACGGCGGACGGTGAGATCGGCGAGGGCGCGTACAAAATCGACGACTTCTATTACCTCAGCCGCACCGTGCTGGTGAAGGACGAAAAACACTACGACAAGTTCGACCGCGCTTTCGCGGCCTACTTCAAGGGTGTGGAGATGATTGCCGACTTCACCAAGGACATCCCACTGGAGTGGCTGCGCAAAAACCTGGAGCTGGAACTCACCCCCGAAGAAAAAGCCAAAATCGAGAAGATGGGCTGGGACGAACTCATGGAGACGCTGAAAAAGCGTTTTGAAGAGCAGAAAGAGCGCCACGAAGGCGGCAGCAAATGGATAGGCACCGGCGGCACCTCGCCCTTTGGCGCCAACGGCTTCAACCCCCAGGGCATACGCATCGGCCAGGAAAAAAGCCGCAACAAAAGCGCGGTCAAGGTCTGGGACCAGCGCGCCTACAAGGACTACGACGACACCCAGGAGCTGGGCACGCGCAACATCAAGGTCGCGCTACGCCGCCTGCGCAAGTTCGCGCGCGAGGGCCATGTCGAGGAATTGGATCTGGACGACACCATCCGCTCGACCGCAGCCAATGCCGGCTGGCTGGACATCAAGATGGTGCCGGAGCGCCACAACAATGTGAAGGTGCTGCTGCTGATGGACGTGGGCGGCACCATGGACGAACACATCGCGCGTGTCGAGGAACTGTTCTCGGCCACCAAGACCGAGTTCAAGCACATTGAGTTTTATTACTTCCACAACTGCGTCTATGACTTCATGTGGAAGAACAACCGCCGCCGCTTCAGCGAAAAGTTTGCCACCTGGGACATCATCCGCAAGTACAACAAGGACTACAAACTGATCTTTGTCGGCGACGCCACCATGAGCCCCTACGAGATATTGCAGGCCGGCGGCAGTGTTGAGTACAACAACGAAGAGTCTGGCGCCGAGTGGATGCAGCGCCTGACCAATGCCTTCCCGAAATTCGTCTGGATCAACCCCGAGCCGCAAGGCGTCTGGCAATACCGCCAGAGCATCGGCGTGATACAGCAGTTGGTCAACCAGCGTATGTATCCGCTGACCATCAAGGGGCTGGAAGAAGCCATGCGCCTGCTGTCGAAGTAGCTTGCGTCCGCAGGCGGAACGGGTGCTTCTTCCAGCGAATAGAATTCAGGCTCCCCGCAGCCATTGCCGGGATCTGCCGCCATCTCAATGGCTAGAACGAGTGCCTCCTAAGCGTTAGATACAGGTTCGATTCCTGTTGGTGGTACCAGCACTCCCGCCTGAGAACCTTTTCGCAATTCAGTCGCGGCTTTGTTGAACATTGTGCTGTGTCAGTTCGGCTCGTGTCGGGAAGCCTTCGCTGTCACCCCTGACTTGAACGGCGCGCGCGCCTATCCAGGCGCCACGCTTTACGGCCTCGGGAAGGTCCAGACCATCGAGCAGCCCGCTGATCACACCCACCGCGAAACCATCGCCCGCACCCACGGTATCGACCACCTTCGGCACAGGAAAGCCCGGGACATAGCCGGTGCCGCTAGCGCCATCGAAGTAAGCGCCAGCGCTGCCCAGCTTGACCACGACCAGCGCGGCGCCGCGCTGCCGAAAAAAAAGGGCCACCGCCTCAGGTGTCTGCTCTCCTGTCAAAAAGCGCCCTTCTTCCAGCCCGGGCAACACCCAGTCTGCCCGAGTGGAAAGCTCATTGACGGCCTCACGCATGGCCTGCGGCGTGACCCAAAGATTGGGACGCAGGTTCGGGTCAAAGGAGACCGTGCGCCCGGCGGCTTTCATGAGATCCATGGCTTTGCGGGACACTGCAAACGTGCTCGCGGAGACTGCCGCAAAAACACCCGTCGCATGCAGATGGCGGGCCGACAAGAGCCACGTTTCATCGATGTCAGGCAGGTCCATGAGACTGGCTGCGGAACCCTTCCGGTGGTATTCCACCGGCGGATCGCTGCCGTCGTTGACTTTGCCCTTGAACATGAACCCCGTTTTTTGATCGCCGTCAAACAGCACGTGTGCGCAGTCCACCCCTTCACTGCGCATGGCGCCCAGCACATAGCGGCCCATGGATTCGACTCCAACCCGGCTGGCCCAGCCAACACGAAAACCCAGACGCGACAGTCCAATGGCAACATTGCATTCAGCCCCGGCGATCCGCCTGGAAAAGCTGTCCACGGTTTCCAGCGGCCCGGGACGGTCCGCCAGCAGCAGCATCAGCGCCTCGCCGAAAGTAACGACGTCAAATTTTTCAGTCATTCAAAGTGATTATGTAAGCCGGTCACATCCCGTAGAGGTTCGGCAAAAAGGTGATTGGTTACAAAGGAGCAGCCTCGGCGATGGCCGCCTTGTCTTTTGTCAACATCCGGCCCGCCCGCGCCAGGACGCCCGGGCTACCCTCCTCGTAGGCCAGCTCGCCATTCACATACACCCTGGCAATGCCCTCGGATCGTGCAAGCGGGTTGCCATAGGTTGCAACATCTTTGACCCTTTGCGGATCAAATACCACCACGTCCGCGTGCCAGCCCGTTTTGAGCTGCCCGCGCAGGTGCAACCGGAAGTTGCGAGCTGACAGCCCGGTCATTTTGTAGATGGCGGTTTCAAGTGAGAACAATTTCTCTTCACGCCAGTAGCGCGCCAACACCCTTGGGAAAGCCCCCCACAAGCGGGGATGTGGATGCTGGTCGTGGGGCAGACCGTCCGAGCCAATCATGCTCAGAGGATGCGCAATCACCCGGCGCACATCGTCTTCATGCATCTGGAAATAGCAGGCGCCGCCTGGTTGCAGGCGTCGGCATGCGGCTTTTTGGTCCACACCCCACTCCTGGGCGATAGAAGCCAGGGTGCGCCCCGTCATCTCAGGGTGAGGCTCTGACCAGCTCAGCAAGACATCGATCACCCCATCCACCAAATCCTCACGCAGCACCGTAGAACCAGCAACATACGGGTAGACATCCATGGCCACTTCCTGCCGCCGGGCCAGCGATTCTATGAATGGCAAGGTCTCCAGGGTGCGGCCCCAGTTGGCAGGACCTGCACATTTGTGATGCGAAATAATCAGCGGGACGCCGCCCTCAAACGCCGTCGACCCGGCCTCGTGCAGCGCTTCCACAATGGTGGCCATTTCATCGCGCAAATGGGTGCTGTAAACGCCGCCGAAACGTGAAATCACTTTCGCCAGACGAACCAGCTCGTCGGGAGGTGCGGCAAAAGCGGGCGTGTAAAACAAGCCCGACGACATGCCTGTCGCACCTTCCTCCATGCAGCGCTCCAGCAGCGCACACATGGCGTCGAGCTCCGCGGCCGTGGCGGTTTGTCGGCCGTGCTTGCGCTGGCAGGTTGCACCCTGGCAGACGTCTGCAAAACCACCGTCTGGCTGCAGGACGCGCGGGATTTCGCCAGCTTCAACCGCGTCTACATGAGCTACTTTGAAGGCGGAAAACCCGCCCGGTCCACCACTGAGGCCCGCCTGATGGTGGATGCGCGCGTGGAGATTGACGTGATTGCGTACAAGCCCCTGGAATAGCAGCCTGCCGAATCGTCGCTAGCCACGGACTGGGCAAACGTGCATCGCCCCCTACCCCGCGCTAGTGGACTGTAAGGTCGGAGTGAAATGCATCAATGCCTACCTGAAATTCGCCTGGATCAACCCCGAGCCGCAAGGCGTCTGGCAATACCGTCAGAGCATCGGCGTGATACAGCAGTTGGTCAACCAGCGGATGTATCCGCTGACCATCGAGGGATTGGAAGAAGCCATGCGCCTGCTGCCTAAATAACACGCCAGGTGCGGCCTGAAGCGGCATAAGTGCTCAGCGTCTGAGCGTCACAGCGGGGAAGAGATGGTGCCCTTGGCAGGAATCGGACCTGCGACCTATCCCTTAGGAGGGGATCGCTCTATCCACTGAGCTACAAAGGCAGGCCTGTAGTTTAACAAGGCGGCTGTGGCGGCTGCCAGCCATCTGTTATCAGGGCGATACGCTACAGTTTTGATAGCTGCTTGCGCAAGCTGGACGGGGTATGCAGGCCTAAAATGTTCACAAGCCCGACGTTTCCGGCCGGCGCCGGCCCCCGGCACGCTCAGCGGGCATGCATCCGGCTCAGCATTGCCTGTACTTCCGCCATGCTGTCCCGCAACGCGTCGTCGGCATCGCCGGATACGTTGCCTTGAGGCGTAAGCTGGTTCACCATCTCGGGAAGGATTTGTGCAAAGCCGTTGGCTACCTGCTGCTCGGGCACGCCGAGTTGCTGCGACAGGCGCGACAGCTCGTCAAGTCCAACGACATCCTCAACGGCTTGTTGAGACAATGATTCGTTGTCACCGGTGGACACCCAAGAGGCTGCCTGCTGGCTGTAGCCTTTTTGCTGGAACTTGCCCAGCACCGCGCCCAGGCCGCCGTTGCGCTGGACCCACTGCATGGCCAAAGGCAGCAGCATGGCGATCAACGCGCCGCCGCTGCCACCGAAGGAGGATGAGCTGCGGTCGCGATTGGCACCGGCCGGGGCGCCACCGCCGCCCAATATCCCGCCCAGCAAGTCTCCCAGGCCGCCTCCGCCGCCCCCACCCAGCAAATCGCCCAGTCCGCCACCGCCACCGCCACCGCCGCCCGGCGACATGTCATGCACACCAGGCTGGCCGCGGCCGCCCATGCCGTTGGACAAAACGCCTGCGAGTATCTGTTCAATCAAATTGTTGGCCATCTGGAATCCTGTTGATGAGTGGAATGTTAGTTTAGACCGCGTAGCGCTTGGCGGGTGTAGGCCGGAAGCGCCAACAAAGTGCAGATACCACCGTACAAATTCGCTATGTTTTTAATAGCTATCCTTGCCCGACAGACGTGGGCTAAAGGCCAAAAATGCTTGTCAGCCAGGCCGCTCAACGCATCACCAGCCCGCCATCGACAAAAAGCGTCTGCCCGGTCATGAAGCCACTCCAGTCGGACGCGAGAAAGAGAACCGGCCCAGCCACATCGTCGGGCGTGGCGATGCGGCGCAACGGGGTCTGGGCGGTCAGCAGGTCCCGGAGCTCTTCTTTCGTTTGCCGGCTGGCGGCAGTGGGGTAGACCAGGCCGGGGGCCACGCAGTTGACGCGTATGCCCAAGGGGCCAAGCTCGGCAGCCAGGTTGCGGCTGAAGCCGACCAGGGCCGATTTGGCGGTGCTGTAGTCGTGGTACGGGACGCTGGGCCGCTCGACCAGATCGCTGGCGAGGTTGACGATGGCGCCCTGGCTGCGCTGCTTGAAATGCGGCAGCACCGATTGGCAAACGTTGAAGGTGGCGCGCACCGCGCCGTCGATCTGGCGCTGGTAGTCAGCCCAGTCCAGTTCCCAGAACAGCTTGCGCTGCTCGGGGTCGAAGCTGTAGGACGCAAAGGCGTTGTTGACCAGCACGTCGATGCGGCCCATCTCGGCCAGCACCTGCGTGACCATCGCCGTGACCGCAGGCTGCGAGCTGACGTCGGCCTGCAGCGCCCAGCCGTCGCCGCCCAGCGCCTTGCATTCAGCGGCAATGGCTTCGGCCGAAGCCGCATCCTGCAGGTAGTTGATGACCACTGCCGCACCTTCGCGCGCAAAAGCGCGTGCAATCGCCGCACCTATGCCACGTCCGGCGCCGGTGACCAGCACCACCTTGCCCTTGAACTTCATGGCGGCTCGTTCTCTGTTATCACTTCGCCGGCAGCAGGTCCTGCATGACCACGTCCGGCGCCTTGATCTCGCGCTGGATGATGCCGAGTTTTTTGTAGGCGTCGGCAGCCTTCTGGAACATGACCATGTCCAGCGCGCCCAGGCCGCGCGCTTGCGTGACGGGCGACACGCTGGCGGCATTGCGCAGCTTGATGATCTCGACGTTCACCGCCGGGTTCTTGCCGTCGATGGCGCGTTTGACGGCCAGCGCGGCGGCTTCGTCCGGATTCGCGATCATCCAGGCCATGCTGTCGCGGTAGCCGGCGAGAAAACGTTTGAGCACATCCTTCTTCGTCTGGTAAGTGGCTTCGGTCACCACAAACATGTCACTGGAGACGTTGAGGTGGTCGCGCACGGCCATCACGTTGACATCGGCGAGGCCTCTGGAGCGGCCGACCAGCAGGCCGGTGTCGGTAGCGGCGGTGGCATCGACCTGGCCCTGCATCAACGGCGCGAAGTTCAGCAGGCCGGTAACGACGATGGTCACGTCGGCCTCGGTCAGCCCGGCCTGCTGCAGCAGCACCAGCAGGTTTTGCCGGGTGCCGCTGGACAGGCTGTAAACGCCGATCTTTTTGCCCTTGAGGTGCGATGGCCGGGTGATGCCGCTGGATTTGAGTGCCACCACATTGAAAACGTTCTGCGGATAAATGTCGTAAATCGCGCGCAGTTTTTCGCCCTTGTCGAGCGCGGCAAAAAAGGAACCCGGGTCGGTAAAGGCCACGGTGGCTTGGCCGGTCAACATGTTGCGGATCGCGTCGCCACCGCCGGCGCCCGGCACGTAGCCGAGGTCTATGCCTTTGGCCTTGAAGAAGCCCTTGTCTTCCTCGACCAGCAGGTTGGTGATCTCGGTGATCGGCTGGCTCCAGCCGGCCACCACCACCTTGTCGGCAGCATGGGCCAGGCCGCAGCCGAGCAGCAGTGTGGCGGCCAAGCCGCGAAGAAGTGGTTTCAGGTGTTTCATGTCAGTCCTTTGAGTTTTCTTTGAAATGCGGCCAGAGCAGCAGGCGCTCCAGGCCAAGCGCCAGTTGGTAGATCACCACGCCCAGCACAGTGATCAGCAGCAGCACGGCAAACATCAGCGGCGTGTCCATCATTCCCTGTGAGGCGATGATCAGCGCGCCCAAGCCCTTGCTGCCGCCAATGAATTCGCCAACCACTGCGCCCACCAGCGCCAGCACCACGGCCACGCGAAAGCCGGCCAGGATGACCGGCAAGCCCGACGGAATCTTCAGTTGCCAGAGGGTCTGCGCGCGGGTGGCGCCCAGCATGCGGAACAGCTCCAGCTTGCGCGGCTCGACCTGCTGCAAGCCAGTCAAGGTATTTTCCATCAGCGGGAAAAAGCAGATCAGCGCCGTAATGACCACGGTCGAGGTCATGCCAAAACCAAACCAGACGATGAACAGCGGCGCCAGCGCGAGTTTGGGCACGACCTGGCTGACCAGCACATAGGGAAACAGCAGGCGGCGCAGAAAGACCGATTCGGCCATGGCGATGCCGCCGAAAAAACCGGCAGCACAGCCCAGCGCCAGCCCCAGCAGCAGCTCGGTGCCGGTGTGGATCAGGTGCGGCCAGAAGTAGCCGCTGCGCAGGCCGTTCCACAGCGTGTCCCAGATCACCAAGGGCGCAGGCAGCACCAGCGCCGAGACGCTATCGTCACGCGCCAGAAACTCCCAGCCTGCCACGAGGGCAACGAACAGGGCCAGACTGGCCAAGCGACTCAACATGTGACAAGCCCATCCATCGCATGGCGCACCTGCGCACACACCGCGTTGAAGGGCGCACCGTAACGCAGTTCGCGCTGGCGCGGCCAGGGCAAATCGACCACTAGGTCGGCGGTGATGTTTCCGTCGGCCATCACCGCCACGCGGTCCGCCAGATACACCGCCTCGCTGATGTCGTGCGTGACAAAAAACACCGTGGTCTGCGCGAGGCGGCAGATGCGCAGAAAGTCGTCCTGCAACTCCTCGCGCGTGATCGCGTCCAGCGCCGCAAAGGGTTCGTCGAGCAGCAGCAGCGTGGGCGCCAGCAGCAGCGCACGCGCAATCGCCACGCGGCTTTGCTGGCCACCCGACAGTTCGGTCGGGAAACGCCGGCCCAGGCCGGACAGACCCATCAGCGCCAGCAACTCGTCGGCGCGTGCACGGTCGGTCGGCAGCGGGTTGCGCTGCAGCGTGACGGGCAGAAGCACGTTGTCGATCACGGTTTTCCATTCAAGCAAGGTGGGCGCCTGAAATACAAAACCAAGCTGGCTGCCCGGCTTGCGCAGCGCCTGGCCATCAACCGTGACCGTGCCGGCATCGGGCAGCAACAGGCCGGCCGCGAGTTTGAGCAGGGTGGTCTTGCCGCAACCACTGCGCCCCACCAGGCTGTGTACCTCGCCGCGCGCGATCTGCCAATCGACCTGATTGACCACGCGCGGATAGGCGGGGAAGCTGTAGCTGACCCCGCGCATGTCGAGAAAAGCGGGCGCATCAGTCGACATAGGGCGCCAGGGTTTCGGCTGCAGCTTCGGCCGACGATTCGATGTCCACCATCTGCACCATGTCGAGCAGGCTGAAACGCCCGTCGTGGTGCCAGCCGGCTTCGGGCGATGTCATCTGGCCCAGCGCGCAGATGCGGGTGACACCGGCGCGACCGAGCTGTTCGGCAATTTCAAACAGTTCGCGCGGCGTGGCGGCCACGCCGACGGTCTGCAAAAAAGCGCGATGCGGTGCCAGCAGGGGCAGCACATCGACCAGCTGATCGACCGCGACCACAGACACCGTGCGGTTTAACGCACCGGGCGCCAGCGGCTGCAGCCCGTCGCTGTAAACCACGGTCCAGTCGCCCTCACCCGCAATCTGCGGGCCGCCGGATGCCAGGCTTCGGATTTCTTCGGCACCACGCCATGCCGCCAGATCAGCCGCTTCGCCCAGGCTCAGCGCGCGCCGTGGGTATTTCTTTTCAAGCGCAGAAAGCTCATGCGCGAGGTAACGCGAGAACTCGTCCGGGCTGATCTTTCCGCCGCGCGCCACATAAAACACATGTGGGGAATAACAACCCTGCTGGTCGTAACGCACCACGTCGTAGGCCGCCTGCTGCGCCGAGCGCGGTGCCTTGCGTGCATCAAGCGCCGACGCGGCCACCAGACCGAAGCTGAGCTTGTGGCCAAAAGACAAAAAGCGCGTGGTGACCGGCACCTGGCGCCGCACATCGGCCAGCGCGGCATTGCCGCCGTAAGCCAGCACCAGATCGGCGTGGCTGAAAAACACTTTTTCCTGCGCAGTGTCGCCGCCCTTCCACCAGACCACCGCCAGGCAATCGGCGAGATTCGGATCGATCTCGACCAGCAGCTGCGCGAACCAGCCGGCCAGCAGCGGCTCGGCACTGGCCACCTTGCCGACGGTGCCGGACTTGACCAGCAGGCCCGAGATCAAACTCCACAAACACAGGCCAGGCACATTGCCGGCCCAGACATGCACCGCCACATCGGGACCAAAGGCTTTGGCAAAGCCGCCCTTGCTGCGCGGAACAAAGCCGTCGAGCAGCTGCGGGTTGGCGAAATCCTCAGTGAGAAAACGCTGCAGTTGCGGCTTGCGGAAGGTCTTGAGGTAGCCGGTCAGGCCCAGGCGCACCATCTCGGCGTCGTAACCGGTCACGAGGGGCAGCAGGTTGTCGGCCTTGCGCCGCCACGGGTCCTGCGGGTCCAGCAGGCGGTGGATGGCCGTGTCTATGGTGTCCACGATTTGCGCCACCGTCAGTGACTTCAAATAGCTGCGGCTGGCGCTGCGCACGCGCTGCGTCAGCGTCACGATCTGCGCTTCGCTCAGCACCGGCACGGCGACCTCGGCGCCGCCGCCCTTACTCTCGAAACTCAGCGTCTGCCACGTCACATCATCGGCGCAAAGCCCGGGCAGGTAGCCGGCGGTTTCGCGCAGCAGCGTCATGCGGCGGCCGCCTGCAGAAATTCTTCGACCGCCAGCGAGCAGCCCTTGGCGGCGCTGCCCTGGGCGCGGCCCAGCAGCAAAAAGCCACCATCCACCGCGACGCCCACGTCTTCGGTCAGGATGGTCGTGACGGAATTGAAGTTCGCCAGGTCGCAGTGCGCGAGGATGCCCTGCTCGCCGCGCGGCAACTCTTCACCGCTCAAAGGCTCCACCACACGGCTGCGTATCCAGTGCGGGCCGGACTTGACGGAAGGCAGGCTGGCATTGCCCGCGTCATAAAACTGCGTACTCAGCTCGGTCATGCCGTACATATTGATGCACTGGCTGGCAGGGATACCCATCGTGCCGGAAAGCTGCGTATAGAAATCCTGCATGGACAATTCGCGCGACTGGCCCTTGAAGCCGCCGGTGTCCAGCACACGGCTGCCGGCCGGCAGTTGGAAGGTTTTGCCCTGGCGCTGCAAGGCGTCGAGCAAATGCACAAAGCTATAACTCGCGCCCAGCAGCGCATAGGGCTCGCCGGTCTGCTGCGCGCGGTCCAGTTCGGCGATCGCGCGCGCTGTGTCCAGGCCCTGCTGCGTGAGGAGGTAGTGGCTGGCCTCCGTGCCGAACTCACGCACGGCCAGCGCGAGGTAATGCGCCAGTGAGGAGTTCGGCAGCAAGGTCTCGTCCGGAAACAGAATGCCCATGCGGATGCGCCCACCCTTGCTGGCCATGAAGCGCTGGCCGAAGTTAAGAAGCATGGACGCGTCGTACACCGCCAGCGTCGGGTGGTGGTGTTGGCCCTTGATCTCAGCCTGCGTGGTGCCGCTGGTCATGAAGGTCCGCTCTGCCTGGTCGGCAGGAATGCAGCTCAGGGTCAGTGCCTTGAAGGCGCTGATGGGCACGGCTGGAATGTCGCGCCAGCTTTTGACGGTGCGCAGGGTTTTGCCGCGCTGCTGGCAAAAGCGCTGAAAGGGCAGGTTGTGCTGGAACTGGTGCGCGAACAGGGCAAGCGCCAGCTGGTCGAAAGCCTCGTCGGTCGGGTTGTCGCCTGCCAGAAAGGCCAGCAAGTCAGCAATCAAGGCAGAGGGAGCCATTCATCACGCTTTCGGTTGCCTGTTGAACACGTGCTCCAAAAGATGTGGCAGTCCCGCACCGGGTTGCTGACAGCTCTCCTTACGTCGGTATGAACCGATTCAAGTTCGCGGGTTTGGTTCTGACCATCTCAGCCACCCCTGCCGTTTCAAGCAAGGCTGCACCCCGGAGCAAGGCAAATTCTAGCGGAAGCCGGGCAGCGCAACCAGCGCGGCCTCAGTCGCGCTTTTGCCACTCGACAAACTGCGGCGTGTAGCCCTTGGACGTCAGGAAGTCGGCCATGGCGTAACCGGTACCGGCCGGCCAGCACTTGACGTCTTCATGGGCACAGAGCTTGTAGTCCACGAGCTCGGGCGACAGTTTGACCTCGCCGTGGCCGACCGCGCTGTAGGCAATGATGATCTGGTTCATGCGCTGGAAGTCGTAGACCCCGATCAGCTTGAGGTCGGTCACGTCGAGATTGGTTTCTTCCTTGACCTCGCGCGTGATGCCGCCCTCGGGCGTTTCGCCGGCTTCCATGAAACCGGTGATCAGCGCGTACATCTTTGCCGTCCAGGCAGCGTTTCGCGCCAGCAGGATCTTGCCCTGGTGCTCGATCACCGCTGCCAGCACCGGCACCGGGTTGTTCCAGTGGGTGTAGTCGCAGGCCGGGCAACGCAAACGGGCCTTCTCGCCGCCGTCCTCCATCTGGCTGACCATGGCCAGTGGCGTGGCGCAGTTAGGGCAAAACTTGAACTCATGACTCATGGATACGCTTTCGATTTGCTACGGTATTGATAGCTGACTTCGCCCGTTCGACGGGGGCTGGAGGCATTTTTTACTCACAAACCTGGGCTCAGGCCGGAAACACCCCGGTGGACAGGTAACGGTCGCCGCGGTCGCAGACGATGAAAACAATCACCGCGTCCTTCACGGTTTTGGCGATCTCCTGCGCAACCCAGCAAGCGCCGGCGGCTGAGATGCCGGCGAAGATGCCCTCCTCGCGCGCGAGGCGGCGGCACATCTCTTCGGCATCCTGCTGGCTGACCAGCACGGTTTCATCGACGGTGCTGGCGTCGTAGATTTTCGGCAGGTATTCCTCCGGCCATTTGCGGATGCCGGGAATGCGCGAACCTTCGCTCGGTTGCGCGCCGATGATGCGGATCGCGGGGTTCTTCTCTTTCAGAAAACGCGAGACGCCGGTGATGGTGCCGGTGGTTCCCATGGCGCTGACAAAGTGCGTGATTTTGCCCCGCGTGTCGGCCCAGATTTCGGGGCCGGTGGTTTCGTAGTGGATGCGCGGGTTGTCGGCGTTGGCGAACTGGTCCAGCACCCGGCCCTTGCCGTCACGCTGCATCTGGTCGGCCAGGTCGCGTGAATGCTCCATGCCGCCGCTTTTGGGTGTCAGGATCAGCTCGGCGCCGAAAGCTTTCATCGTTTGTGCGCGTTCGATCGACAGGTCCTCCGGCATGATCAGCACCATGCGATAACCCTTGATGGCCGCGGCCATGGCCAGCGCGATGCCGGTGTTGCCCGAGGTGGCTTCGATCAATGTGTCACCAGGCCTGATGTCGCCGCGCTCCTCGGCGCGTTTGATCATGGACAGCGCGGGGCGGTCTTTCACCGAGCCGGCGGGGTTGTTGCCCTCGAGCTTGCCGAGGACCACATTGTTGTTTTGGGTGTTGCTTTCAGCCTGGATGCGCTGCAGTGCCACCAGCGGCGTTTTGCCAATGGCGTCTTCGAGAGTCGGATAGTTCATACCCTCACTGTGCCATAATTTGCGTCTTTGCTCCCAGCAGCCCGGGTGGTGAAATTGGTAGACGCAGGGGA
Source organism: Polaromonas sp. (assembly GCF_013817205.1). Lineage (GTDB taxonomy): Bacteria > Pseudomonadota > Gammaproteobacteria > Burkholderiales > Burkholderiaceae_C > Polaromonas. The sequence continues at coordinate 687 of NZ_JACDDD010000070.1, read as the reverse complement.
CTCAAAATCCCCCGCCGCAAGGCGTGCCGGTTCGATTCCGGCCCCGGGCACCAGATACAGGCCCTTCCATCGCGGAAGGGCCTTTTTTTGCTCCATGAACTCTACTTTTCTGCGCACCGCGCTGGTCCTGGGCCTGCTGTCGGCCATCGGCCCCTTCGCCATCGACATGTATTTGCCGGCGCTGCCGTCCATTGGCCAGAGCCTGGGCGCTTCCGTCGGTGCGGTGCAGGCCAGTCTGATGGCCTTTTTCATTTCGCTGGGAATAGGCCAGATCATTTACGGCCCGGTCTCCGATATGGTGGGCCGCAAGCCGCCGCTGTATTTCGGCCTCGCCTTGTTCGCTGCGGCCAGTGTCGGCTGCGCGCTGGCACCCGACGTCGAGACCCTGGTCGTGCTGCGTTTCATCCAGGGCTTGGGCGCCTGCGCCGGCATGGTGATCCCGCGCGCCGTGGTGCGCGATCTACACACCGGCACCGATGCCGCGCGGCTGATGTCGCTGTTGATGCTGGTGTTCAGCGTGTCGCCCATCCTTGCACCGCTGGCCGGCAGCCTGCTGATCGAGTCGTTGGGCTGGCGCAGCGTGTTCTGGGCCGTCACCGTGGCCGGCGTGGCCGGGCTGGTGCTGCTGGCGAGCAGCCTGCCAGAGACCCGACCGCCAGAACAACGCGTGGACAGCAGCGTCGGCAG
>NZ_JACDDD010000069.1 GCF_013817205.1 Polaromonas sp. | reverse complement strand
CCCCCCAGGGTGTTGCCGACAGTGGCGACCAGGATGGCGGGCCAGAACATGTCCGGGTTGAGCTTGACCAGTCCAAAGACCACCGGCTCCGATCCCAGCGGCAACAAGGTGGCCGAGATGAATGACACCACAAACACCGTGCTCAATCCGTACTCGGGCAATGCCAGCGCTTCTATCAGGTGTTGTAGCCAGAGTTCCATCTGCAGCGAGTATAGGGAGCACGGACCAGTCGGGCTGTAGGGCGTTCGCTCGCAAGGTCGTGTGAAAATTTCGATTGCTGAAAATTTGGGCAGCTACAATCAGCCCTCTTTTTCGCAATCGCCCTCCCACCCGTCCATGAACATCGGCCCCTACGTTTTGGCGAACAATCTGTTTGCGGCGCCCATGGCAGGCGTCACGGACCGGCCGTTCCGTCGTCTGTGCAAGGCATTGGGCGCGGGTTATGCGGTCAGCGAGATGGTGACCTCGCGGCGCGACCTGTGGGACACGCTGAAAACCTCGCGCCGCGCCAACCACGACGGTGAGGTGGCGCCGATTGCGGTACAGATCGCCGGCACCGATGCGCAGATGATGGCCGAGGCCGCCGCGTACAACATAGACCGCGGCGCCCAGATCATCGACATCAACATGGGTTGCCCGGCCAAGAAGGTCTGTAACAAGTGGGCCGGATCGGCCCTGATGCAGGACGAGCCGCTGGCCCTGGCGATTGCCGAAGCGGTAGTGGCGGCCTGCGCGCCGCGCGGCGTGCCGGTCACCTTGAAGATGCGCACCGGCTGGGCCGAGTCGCACAAAAACGCGGTCACGCTGGCACGCGCCTTTGAAAGCGCCGGTGTACAGATGCTGGCGGTGCATGGGCGCACGCGGGCCCAAGGCTACAAGGGCCAGGCCGAATACGACACGATTGCCGCGGTCAAGACTGCGGTGCGCATTCCGGTGGTGGCCAACGGTGACATCGCCACCCCGGAAAAAACCCGCGACGTGCTGGCATATACCGGTGCCGACGCCATCATGGTGGGGCGCGCGGCCCAGGGACGGCCCTGGATCTTTCGCGAGATTGCGCATTTCCTGGCGACCGGCACCCATCTGGCGCCGCCGCTGGTGGCCGAGGTCAGGCGTTTGCTGCTTGATCACCTGCTGGACCACTACGAACTCTATGGCGCGTTCAGCGGCGTGCGTAGCGCGCGTAAACACATCGGCTGGTATGTAAAAACGCTGCCGGGTGGTGAGGCCTTCCGCAGTCGCATGAATTTGCTGGAGGACAGCCAAGCGCAATGGCAGGCGGTCGCCGATTATTTCGACGTGCTGGGCGGGCGCATGGACCGCATGCCGGTGGCGGCAGCCCGGGAAGTGAGTGAACAACAAGACAGGCAGGGAGAGCTCGCATGAGCAAGAAGCAGATTGAAGAATGTGTACGCGCCAGCCTTGAAAGTTATTTCAGGGATCTGCGCGGCACCGAACCTGACGGCATGTACGAGATGCTGGTGCGCGTCGTGGAAAAACCCTTGCTGGAGGTGGTGATGCAGCACGCTGACAAAAACCAGTCCCGCGCAGCCGAGTGGCTGGGCCTGAACCGCAACACCCTGCGAAAAAAGCTGCTTGAACACAAGCTGATCAAGTAACTTTCCTGCCCATCCGGAAGACTGAAGAAAAACATGAACGCAACCCCGCCCGCCGACCCTGGAGTGATTGACATGAATGCGCTGATTTCCGTCTCCGACAAAACCGGCATCCTGGAATTCGCGCAGGCACTGCATGGCCTGGGCATCAGGCTGTTGTCCACTGGCGGCACGGCGAAGTTGCTGGCCGACGCCGGTCTGCCGGTCACCGAGGTCGCCGATCACACCGGTTTTCCCGAAATGCTGGACGGCCGCGTCAAGACCCTGCACCCGAAAATTCATGGCGGCCTGCTGGCGCGCCGAGATGTGCCCGACCACATGGCTGCGTTGAAGGCGCACGACATCGCCGCCATCGACCTGCTGGTGGTCAACTTGTACCCGTTTGAAGCGACTGTCGCCAAGCCGGGCTGCACACTCGAAGACGCCATCGAGAACATCGACATCGGCGGCCCGGCGATGGTGCGTTCGGCGGCAAAAAACTGGAAAGACGTCGGCGTGCTGACCGACGCCTCGCAGTACGCCGGGGTGCTCGACGAACTCAAGGCTGGCGGCAAACTCACAGACGCGACGAAGTTTGCACTGTCGGTGGCCGCCTTCAACCGCATCAGCCAGTACGACGGCGCGATCAGCGACTACCTCTCGGGCATTCAGGCCGACGGTGCGCACAGCCTGTTTCCGGGCCAGTCCAACGGCCGATTCATCAAGGTGCAGGATTTGCGTTACGGTGAAAATTCACACCAGCAGGCCGCGCTCTACCGGGACCTCTACCCCGCACCCGGTTCGCTGGTCACAGCCACCCAGCTGCAGGGCAAGGAGCTGAGCTACAACAACATCGCCGATGCCGATGCCGCCTGGGAATGCGTCAAGAGTTTCGGTGACTCTGCAGCCTGCGTCATCGTCAAACACGCCAACCCCTGCGGCGTGGCGGTCGGCGCCGATGCGCTTGAGGCCTACAGCAAGGCCTTCAAGACCGACCCGACCTCGGCATTTGGCGGCATCATCGCGTTCAACTGCACCCTGGACGAAGCGGCGGCGCAGCAGGTCGCCAAACAGTTTGTCGAGGTGCTGATGGCCCCGGCGTTCACGCCCGAAGCGCTTGCGGTGTTCAAGAGCAAGGTCAATGTGCGCATCCTGCAGATCGCGCTGCCGCCCGGTGGCGACACCGCCTGGAAGCAGGGTCGCAACCTGATGGACGTCAAGCGCGTCGGCTCCGGCCTGCTGATGCAGACCGCCGACAACCACGAACTCGCACAGGCCGACTTGAAAGTCGTGAGCAAGCTTCAGCCGACGCCGGCGCAGTTGCAGGATCTGCTGTTTGCCTGGAAGGTCGCCAAGTACGTCAAGTCCAACGCCATCGTGTTCTGCGGCGGCGGCATGACGCTGGGTGTCGGGGCAGGCCAGATGAGCCGCATTGACTCGGCCCGCATCGCGTCCATCAAGGCCGCCAACGCCGGCCTCGACCTCAACGGTTCTGCCGTGGCCAGCGACGCCTTCTTCCCCTTCCGCGACGGGCTCGACGTGGTGGTTGATGTCGGCGCCAATTGCGTGATCCAGCCCGGCGGCAGCATGCGGGATGAAGAAGTCATCGCTGCGGCCGATGAGCGGGGCGTGGTGATGGTGCTGAGCGGCGTGCGGCATTTCAGGCACTGATTGCCGGCTTTGATGAACCAAAAGCGGCTCCGGTCCTTGCTGAATAAGCGCAAGCTGCTACTGAATTAATAGCAGCCTGTTCCCCACATCTCTCGACCCCCTGGATCCCGCAGCCGTCGGCGATGACTCCTGCTTCGGGGCGCGCCAGCGAGCCGGGTTGCCCGGCAACAACTTGTTTTCTTGTGGCATCGTCGCGGTGTGTCAGGAGGATGGGCGCCTTCGCCGCCCGGTGTAGGGAATCCCACGTAACGCAAGCGCCGGAATCTTTTGCACAATCGAGCCATGAAACTCACTGCCCTCCCCCTCCTCGCGGTCCGCACCCTGGCGATTTCCTCGCTCGCCATGCTGACCCTGTCTTCCACCATTTCCGTCGCGCAGGCCCAGCCCAAAGTGATGCGCATCATCGTGCCTTATGCGCCAGGCGGCCCGATCGACGTCACTGCGCGCCTGATGGCGGAGCGCGTCAAGGACTCACTGGGAACTGTCATCATTGAAAACCGACCCGGCGGCGGTGGCAATATCGGCGCGGACGCCATCGCCAAGGCGGCGCCGGACGGCATGACCATCGGCATTGCCGCCGTAGCCACCCACGCGATCAACCCCTGGCTGTACAGCAAGATGCCCTATAACGCGGCCACCGATTTCGCGCCCATCACGCAGATGTTGCGCGTGCCCAATGTGCTGGTGATCAATGCCGACACCGCGAAACGGCTGAACATCAACACGCTGGCGGAGCTTATCAGCTACGCCAAGGCCAACCCCGCCAAGCTCAACTATGGCAGCGGCGGCAACGGCAGCGCGGGCCACCTGGCCGGTGAAATGTTCAAGGCGCAAGCCGGTATCTTCGCGCTGCACATTCCCTACAACGGCGGCAACCCGGCGCAACTGGCGCTGCTGAGCGGCCAGGTCGATTTCAACTTCGACAACCTGGCCACCGCCTCGGCTAACATCAAAGCCGGCAAGCTCAAGGCGCTGGCTGTCACCACCAGCGCCCGTAGCGCCATGCTGCCCGAGGTTCCGGCCGTGGCCGAGACTCTCAAGGGGTTCTCGATCGACACCTGGTGGGGTCTAGTCGCGCCCGCAGCCACCCCGAAAGACGTGGTCGCCAAACTGAACCAGGCCTTTGTCGCAGCACTCAATTCTCCCGAAGCAAAAACCCGTTTTGCGGCGCTGATGGCCGAGCCGGTGGCCAATACGCCGGAGCAGTTCGGCTCTTTCATGAAAGCCGAACTGGCGAAGTATGAAAAAGTGGTGAAAGCCTCAGGCGCCCGGGTTGATTGATTCTTGAAAATTTTGGGGCGCCAGGCCACGCCGGTATTGCGTAACCAGCTACCAGATTTATAGCAAATCAGCGTCGCGTGCGGGCCTGGCGAAAAGGTCTCAGCGCGCTACCCGGTACGGCTCATCAAAAACAACAAAGTCTTTTTCAGCCAGGGCTTCGTCCATCCAGGCTTTCACTGCCGGCAAGGCGCAGACGCGGTTGATGTAGGCGCTGATGTGCGCCGGCACCGGCAAGGCATAACTTTTCAGTCGCATGCAGACGGGTGCAAAGTAGGCATCGGCGATCGAGAACCCGCCGAACAGCATAGGCCCCTGGTGCTGCTCCAGCAGTTCGGTCCACATCGCCACAATGCGCTGCACATCGCTGCGCACGGCTGCTTGGTCGCGCCAGACGATGGCGCCGGTCTGTGACAGGTCGGCCTCGATGTTCATCGGACAGGCGCTGCGCAGCGCGCCAAAACCCGAGTGCATTTCGGCGCAGACACTGCGGGCCCGCGCGCGGGCCTTGGCATCCTGCGGCCACAGCAGCTTTTCCGGAAATTTTTCGGCCAGGTACTCGGCGATGGCCAGGGTGTCCCAGACTGCGAAACCGTCGTCCACCAGCACCGGCACACGGCCGCCCGGGCTGACCGCCAGCACAGCTTGCTTGAAGCTGGATTGAGCGGTGAAGGGGTCGGCGCCAAAACGCACCATGACCTCCTCGAAGCTGATGCCCGCCTGTTTGAGCAGGACCCACGGGCGCATGGACCAGGACGAGTAGTTCTTGTTGGCGATGTAGAGCCTGAGCATGGAGGTCTCCCTTAAAAGACCGCCTATGCTACCGCCCGCCGGCCCTCTGATTGATGCGAAAAGAAGTGCCTATTGATGCACTCCCGTCCAGCTCGCGTTAAAAGCGCCCTGCGGTCTTGCGCCTGGCCAACAGGTTGCTGCGCAGACCCCAGCCCCCGGCGGTCGGGCCGAGGTAGTCCGGCGCAATGGCTTCGAGAGAGGCGGGCGGGATGCCCAGCGCTTCCAGCCCCGACAGGTTGCCGCTGGCGATGTTGGGCACGGTCATCGAATCGAGGTTGTCACGGCTCATCAGCGGTTCGCCGGGTGCCAGCGACATCAGGCGCGCCTGCAGCCGGCCCAATGACGCAGGCAAAGCCAGTACCGGTCGACCCCGGCCCTGGTTGAGGCCGCTGAAGCGCCCCGCCAGTTCGACCAGTTGCCTGAGCGTGAAGACGTCCGGGCCGCAGGCTTCAAAGGTCTGGCCGGCGCTAGCGTGCAAATGGGCATCCTGCAGGCAGTGAACGATGGCGCTGGCCACGTCCTCCACCCACACCGGCTGAAACAGCGCATGGCTTCCGGCCAGCGGAATCACCGGGAATATTTTCTGCAGCCGCGCAAAGGTATTGAGGAATTTGTCGCCGTCGCCGAACATCACGCTGGGCCGCAACATTGTCAGGGCCAGGTCCGCATGGTGCAGCACCACTTCGCCCTGCCCCTTGCTGCGCAAATACATGGACGGCGCAGCATCCGGGTTGCGCGCATCGGCACCCAGCGCGCTGACATGGACCAGGCGTGTCACGCCGGTGGCGGCACAGGCGCGCGCGATTTTTTGCGGCAGTTCCACATGCGCCCGCTCGAAGGACGGCTGCGTGCCGTGCAGGATGGCGACAAGGTTAACCACCGCATCATGGCCGGCCACGATGCGGGTGAGTGCCGCCTCGTCATGCACATCGGCCAACACAAGATCGAGTGAGGGCAACATCTGGATGTCGCGGGCCCGGGCTTCCCGCCGGGTCGGTACGGTGACGCGCCATTGAAGCCGGGTCAGCTTTTCGCACACATGACGGCCGACAAATCCGGTCCCGCCGAGAATCAGTATTTTTTTCATAGGCTGTATTACACGCCTTCGCGCCCCGGCTTGCAAAACATCCCCGGGATAATCGTGGAACAGCACCAGTGGCGACATGCCACCCCACGTTCCAAACACTGAACAGACAACGCGAATGTAGGCAGGCGTCGCAACAATTCTGGGCATCGTGGACTACAGCCTGCGCGGCAGTCGATCTCCATAATCAGGGCATGAATATTTTTGAAGCCTTGCGCACCAGCCACGAAACCCAGCGCGGCCTAGCCGATGCCCTGATCAACACCTCCGGCGACAGCAATGAGCGTGATGTCCTCTTCAAGGAATTGAGAACGGAACTTGCCGCCCACGCTGCAGCCGAGGAGCGCTTTTTCTACGTCCCGCTGATTGCCCACGACATGACGCAGGAGCCGTCGCGCCATGGTATTGCCGAGCACCATGAGATGGATGAACTGGTGGAAAAGCTCGAGGACACCGACGCCAGCTCACCGGCCTGGCTCGTCGCAGCCAAAGCACTGCACCACAAGATTTACCATCACCTCAAGGACGAGGAACAGGGCATTTTCCAGCTTGCCGGCAAGGTTCTGACCGAAGCCGAGAAACTGTCGCTCGCCAAGGACTACGAAGGCGAGTTTGTGTCCCAGCGACTGAAGGACTGATCAGTCTTTCGTATGGATGCGCTGGCGCGGGGTATCTCCGTCAGTGATCAGCGGCGCCGGCCTGTCAATCAGCCGGACCAGCACGGGCACCAGGGCCAGCACTACGAAGGCCAGAACGGCCGCCAGCACCGCCGTGAGTTCGCGCCCCAGGCCCGCAGCCACACCGATGGCAGCGGTCATCCACAGGCCCGCCGCCGTGGTAAGTCCTTTCACGTCACCGCCCTTGTCCCCCTTGAGAATGGTTCCTGCGCAGAGAAACCCCACACCGGCCGTCAGACCCTGGATGACGCGGCTCAGGTCTTCCTTTCCCATGCCAAGTTGCTGCGACACCAGAACGAACAAGGCCGCGCCCATGGCCACCAGCATATGGGTGCGCACGCCGGCCGCCTGACCGCTGTGTTCACGCTCCCACCCCAGCAAACCACCCAGCACGGCCGCTACCATGAGCCGCAAGACCACTTGGGTGGTCTGCGCCAGGTCAGAGAGGTCGGAAAATTCGGCGGCAATGGTGCCGGCAATCTGTTGCCACCAGTTGGGGTTCATTTGTGTCTCCTGTGCATCGGGAAGCGCTACGCAAGCGCTGAACAAGCGCCTTGCGGGGAATAGTCCAAAACCTGCAAGCCACAGGCCGGCAGGGTGGCGCGGATTTCAAGCCATTTGCGCCACTGGCCCGCGTTGGTCGTGCGTCACCAGCTATCAATTCAGGAGCATCCGTCGGCGGCAACTCAGGGCATCTTTTCGTCGGGCGGTGGGGCGGAGGCTTCGCGGGGACCTACCGTGCCAAGCCGTGCTTTCAGTGACTGCGGCTGCCCGCTGAGCAGCGCAGCGTAATTGGTGGTGTTGGACAACACCTTCTTGACGTAGTCGCGGGTTTCGCTGAAGGGCACGTTTTCCGCCCAGATCGCCGCCTCAATCACCGGGCCGTTGCGCCAGGCGCGCGGCCGGCCTGGCCCGGCGTTGTAGGCTGCAGCGGCCAGCGGCATGGAGCCGCCGAAGTCGTCGAGGGCGCGTTTGAGGTAGGCGGTGCCAATCACGATGTTGGTGTCGCGATCATTGATCTGGTCTGGGGTGAAACCGGTGAGGCCGATGTAGCGCGCGGTTTCCCGGGCGGTGGCCGGCATCACTTGCATCAAGCCGGAGGCGCCAACGTGGGAGCGCGCGTCCATGATGAAACGCGACTCCTGGCGAATCAGGCCATAAACATAAGCGGGGTCCAGCCCGATCTCGCGGCTGCGTTGCGTGACCGCGTCGCGAAACGGCATGGGGAACCGTTGCTCGGCATCGAAGGCACTGACGGTGCGCTCGCTGGTGTTGATGCAGCGGTCCCAGATGGCTCGGTCGCAAGCGAATTGCGCGGCAGCCAGCAGTTCGCGCTCGCTCATGCCGCCGCGGGTATGCAGGTTGGTGCTGTAGTTCCATTCGCGCACGCCCTCAGTGCGCAGGCCGAGGGCAATTGCATAGGCGCCGCGGTTCAGGCCGGGGTTCAGGCGCGCCGCTTCTTTTTCTTCGGCAGTCAGCGCCGGCGGCCGGGCCGGCAGCGTGATCTTCTGGCCCAGCTCTTCAAGGGCGAGCTGTTCGTAAAAGCCCCGCACCGAGGCAATCGACTGCAGCAGGGCCAGGGCTTCCGCACGCTGGGGTGATGGCATGGCGCCTGGTGCAAGGGGCGGCGCATTGCTCAGCAGCGCGCGGGCCTTCCAGTAGGCCCACACCGGTTCCTTGCGCGCTCCCTCGCTCATGGCGTTGATGCCGGCCAGCACCTGCGACCAGCGTTGGGGGCCGCCGGCACGCAGGGCGGCGCGCACCTTCCAGCCCAGCATGTCGTCGCTGAGGTCAGTGTTCCGGCTGACCCTGGCGAAGTAGCCGACTGAATCCTCACTGGCCAGACGCGTGGCAGCCTGCCGGCCGATCGAGCCCCAGACCCAGTTGCGCTCCTCTTCATTGAGCTGCATGCCCCACTTGTCCTGCATGAAACGCGCCGCGCCTTCGGCATCGCTGCTGGCCAGCTTGACCAGCGCCAGCACGATGATTTCCTTGCGCACCCGGCTGATGGCGATCACCTTGGTGGTCAGAAAGCGCGCCGGGCTGGCGGTGAGTTCCGTCACCAGGCCAACCGCTTCTGGCTCGATGATCTCGACCGCCTCTCGCGCGGCTCGCGGCCGGTTGGCTTCGGTCGCGAGCCTGGCCTTGATCCACGCGTCCTGCGTCGTCAGGTTGCGGTTGCCGATGAGGCGCGAGGCTGCCGAGGTGCAGCCGTCGCTGGCATCGCGCTGCGCGAACCAGTTCCGGCGGACTTCCTCGGCCAGCTGCGCATCGACCCCAGGATTTTTCAGGTGTTCCACCAGCAGCGCGTAACAGCGCACATCGCGGTCGTCGCCCATGCGATATCTGGGGTATTCGGCGGCAAACCCGGCCCAGTCACGGCGCTGTCCCAGCAACAGCAGCCAGTCGTTACGCAAGCGGTCTTCCTGGTAGGTACCGGCATAGCGCACCATGAAGTCCTGCACCTCGCGGGCGCTGGCTTCGTCGAGTCTGGCCTTGAGCTCCCAATAGGCCGCCCAGGGTTCCAGCGCGTGACCCCGGACCTGCGGCAGCAGCGCGGACAGGCGGTTTCTGTCGCCGCGCTTGAAGGCCTGGTTCATCTCCACCACCACGTCATCGGCGCGGGCCGCGTTGCTTTGTGCCCATGTGGGCTGGAGGATCAAAAAGGACGAGAGGCCCGAAATCAGGGCAGTGACAACAAATTTGGATAGCATCAGGTCATTATGGACAAATTAACTGCGAGAAAAGCGTTGATCGAACAACGCCTGAATCTGCCCGACCGCCTGGAGCGCGCCGACCTGTTGCAGCGGGTCATGCGAATCTGGCTGGTCGGACATGAAGATGCGGTGATCGGAGCCTACTGGCCGATCAAGGGGGAGTTCGATCCCCTGCCCGCCCTGTACCGCTGGCAGGAAGACGCCATTCTAAGCCGGAGTTCAGATGCAAATCAGGCACCGGGCCATGAGGGGCGGGCGGAAGCAGCTACTGAAAACATAGCAAACCGGTCCCCGCGCAAGATTGGCCTGCCGGTGGTCAACAAGTTGCACAAGACCCTGACCTTCCATGCCTGGTACCCCGGTTGCCCGATGGAGGAAGACGCCTACGGCATTCCCAAACCCAAAGACACCGAAGTCATCGTTCCAACCCTGCTGTTTGTGCCCTGCGTCGGTTACGGGCCGGGCGGCTTCAGGCTAGGCTACGGCGGCGGCTTTTACGACCGCACGCTGGCGACGCTGCAGCCCAAACCCTTCACCGTCGGCCTCGGCTACAGCCACGGCTGGCTGCCTGACCTGGAGCCCGAGCCGCACGATGTGGCGCTGGATGCGATCCTCAATGACAACGGGGTGGTTTGGCCGGTTTGAATTGGGGGAATGCCGGTCCCTCCCGGTGCTGTCGTGCTCGCCCACGACGCGAGGTCTGACTCCCCACTCCCACCCCTAGCCCCTCCCTCGCCCCGCTGGGCGATGGAAGGGCGCCTCATTTGGCCGCGTGTGCAGCTCTCGCGTGCAAACTTGACTGTCTGTTGGGATTCCCGTCCTTGAAGCGCTTTGCGCTTCAAGGACTCCGGATTCTGTCTTCGGATGTTTGTCTTCTTCCCTCCACCCTGACACGCGTAACATACAAGCCGAAGCCGAGTTCGAGCTCGACCCCGTTTTCGGCGGGCACCGCAGGCTGCCCGTAGCGAAGCGGAAGGACCCAGACCATCGGGGCGCCTTTTCTTTTGCTTACTTTTCTTTTGGCGACGCAAAAGAAAAGTGAGTTGCCGCCGGGCAACCCCCGGCTTGTTGGAAGATCCACTGAAGCAGAAACGGGCAAGGCTTCGACAGGCTCAGCCCGAACGGACAAAAACTAGACTTCCGCCGCCCGTTTGTACGCCTGCGCAGCAGCCTCGAAGTCTTCCCGCTGCTCGGCCAGCAGCGCCAGCGCGCGCCAGGCGTTGCGGTGCAGGCCCAAGTCCTGCAGGGCGAGCGCAGCTTGGGACAGCAGTTGCTGGGCTTTGCCCCACAGCTGGCGTTTCAGGCAAGCCATGCCCGCCAGGTACTGCAGGTTGGCGTCGCGCGGGCGCAGCTGCTGCGCAGTCTCGATGCGCGCCAGCCAGGCTGCGTCGATGGAATCCAGGCCCTGCTCCAGCACCTGGATCAGTTTGACGCGCAGGGTGTCGTTGATTTCAGAGCGCGGATTCATCGCTGGCTCCCAGACCTGCAACAGCCAGGCGCGCGCCAGGTTGGCATCGCCGCGCAAAGCCATCAGGCGCGAAGCAGCGTGGATCACCAGCTCTGGCATGGCGCGCTCGGCGGTGTCCAGCAATTGCCATGCGGCCTGCAGTTGCGCCGGATCGTGCGCAGCGCCAAGCAGCTCCAGTGCGAGACCTCGCACAATACTCTGCGCTGCGTCCGGCGAAAAAGCCCGGTGCTTGGCGAGCAGGCGCGCGGTGTCCAGCGCTTGGGAAGTCTGTTTTGCCTGCCGCGTCGCGCGCAGACGGGTGCGCAACGCCAGCGTACGACGCGACGCACCCTGCGGCAACTGCCCCAGCAGTTCCAGCGCGCCGTTCGGGTCGCGGTCATCCAGCGCCCAGCGCGCAGCGCGCAGTTGCACACCTTCGCGGGTTTCCTGGGCGATGCGGTGGCTGCTGCTTTCCAGCGCCTTTTGCAAGTGTTCCTCGCGCAGGGCCTTGTTCTGAAGCGACTGCGCGCTTTCGGCGGCCAGCAGGTGAGCCAGCAGCCGCAGTTGTGTGGCCCGTGCAGCGTTGTAGCCTCCAACATCGCTGGAGGTGTGCGCCAGCTGGCTCAGGCTTTGCTCTTGCGTGATGGCGTTCTGGGCGAGTTTGGCGGCGCGGATGAAGCGCCCGGCCATCAAGTGCGACAGCGCGTCCATGAAGGCCGCGTACATCGCCCTTTCTTTTTGCTGGGCGCGCCAGCGGCGCGCTTCAGCCGGCAGTGAAAAAGCCGCCGATGAGGCGCGCAGCGCCACGTACAGCAAGGTGAACAGGCCCGCCAGCAGCAGCACCAACAGGTTGAAGGAGATATCGATACGGTGCGGCGGCCAGAACAGCGTGACCACCGCCTGGTTGTTGCCGGCCACCAGCGCCACCGCCACCGCGATGCCAAAAAGTGCCAGTAGCCAGAGTGCGCTGCGCATGGCCGTATTCGCCTAGCGACCCGCCGCCGCAGTCGCCAGCGCCGCCAGGGTCTCATCCAGGCGCGGCAGCTCGCTGGACTTCATCTGGGTTTGCACCTGCTGCAGCAACTGGCCGGCCGCCTCTGTGCGGCGCGAGGCCGGATCGAAATACTTGCCCAGCATGGCCGAGGCGCTGGCCAGGTCGCTGCGCGCGCTGGCAGTTTGCCGCGACAGCAGGCCCAGCCGCGCATTGAGCAGCTTGAGCTTGAGGTTCTCGCGCAGGAAAAACGACTGCTCGGGTGCCAGCAGGGCGGCGTCGGGCTGGTCGATGCGGCTGACCCGCAGCAGGTTGCGTGCATCATCGCGCACACCCTGCCAGGTGTGCTCCCACCAGGCGCGCAAATCGAGCCGGTCGAGCAACGCGCGTGCCGGGTTGTCCGATGGCGCTGCAGCAGAAGCCGCGCGCGCCGGTGCCGGTGCTGCAGCACGCGCGCGCGTGTTGCTGGCCATCGGCATTGCATTGGCCAGTGGCAATTCGTCCACCAGCCGGGTCAGTTCGTCAAGCTTGAGCAGCAGGCCTGGCACATCGGTCACGGTGGTGGCCTTGATGCGCTCGACGTCACGCGCAATGGCCCGCTGTAGCGGGTTCAGCCGTGGCTGCGCAGCACGCGCCAGCCGCTGGTCGGCCGACTTGAGCGCTGCCAGCATGGGCTCGGCGCTGCCCGTCAGCTGCGCCTGCTGCTGGGCCAGACGCAGGGCCGACTCCATGTCCACCACCAGGTTTTCATCGCGCGAGCGCGACAGGCTTTGCATCAGTTCCTCAAGCTGGCTGCGCTGCAGGCTGACCTCACTGAGCCGGGTCTCCAGCAGCGCCAGCCGCGCCGTCAGCTCGCGCGTGCCGTCCTGGGCCTGGCGCGCCAGCGTGCGTGCTTCAATGGACTGCGCGGTTGAATCGGTGCTGCGGCGGGCCAGCTCTTCCTGGATGTTGTTCAACTTTTGCCACAACAGCGCGCTCATCACCACGCCGACCACAGCAACCGCACCCGTGACCAGCAACCAGCGCCTTGAATGGTTGGCCCCCACGCTTGTCGCTTCGCGTACTTCGCTGCCCCCCGGGGGGGCGCTGCGCCTGCGGCCCGACGAAGCCGGTTTCGCGGCCCCTGCTGGTAAAGAAAAAGTCCCTTCCTCGCTTGTCGCTTCGTTTGCGCGGGTGCGTTCGTCCGCTGGCACGCGCCCCACGGCGGTCGCCGACTGGTTCGGGGGGGTGGTATCGCTGTCGCTCATGGTTGCATCGATTCTATCGAGGCCACAATGTCCGCCAGCGTCGGGCGTGACTCCACAACAACACCCCAGCCCGCGGCGCGCGCGGCTTCGGCAATACGCGGGTGGGTGGCAAGGGCGCGCCCCTGCGACCAGTCGCCCGGCGGCAGGTGGCCCACGGCTTCGGAACTGCTGAACAGCCAGACCGAACCGTCGCTGGCGGATTCGGTCAGGGTCTGCCGCTGCTGCGTGGTGAACTGCGGCGCACTGCGCCGGTAGACCGCAATGAATTCCGGCAGCGCACCGGCAGCTTCAAGTTGCTGCGCCAGCCAGTCACGCCCGGCGCCACCCACCGGCTCGGCGCCGGCACTTTGCCCGCGCACGATCAGCACGCGCTGGCTCCGCCAGTCGCGATCAGCGACCACCGCCCACAGGGCTTCCGAATCGAACTGCCCGGCCTCCGGTGCCGGCGCGTCGATATGCGCTGCAGGCACCCCGGCCGCCAGCAGGGCGGCCACCGTTCCGGGGCCGGGCGCCATGCAACGCAGCCCCTGATGCGCTATCAAATCAATAGCTGTACTCGCCCGTTCTTCGAGGGCTAGAGCATGATTTGATGAAAAAAATGCGTTAACGGCATTGCCACTGACAAACATCAGCGCAGCGTAACCGTCGATGTCCCGCCAGACCTGCTGAAGCGCTGCGGACACCGGCAACACCTCAATGTCGATCAGCGGCAGCGCCTCGGCTTGCAGCCCGCGCTCGGTCAGGGCCGTCACCCAGGCCTCGGCATCGCGCGCGGGTCGGGTGACGATGACGCGAAAAGGTTTCAAGAATTCGCGGCCCACACCGCGCCACCAGCGCGCAGCGAGGCAGCCACCTGTTCTCCCAGCGCTTCGGCTCCCTCAAACGTCGTCACCGGGGCACTGTGGTCGGCGCGAACCAGCGGTGCACCGGCCACGCCCTGGCCGTCAGCACCCGGCTCGCCCCAAGCAGCTTCCAGCCGCATCATCCCGGACTGCGGTTGCCGTATGAAAGCCGCCAGCGGCATCGAGCAACTGCCGCCCATGGCTCGCGAGACCGTGCGTTCGGCGGTCACCGCCAGCCAGGTCGGCATGTGGGCCAGGTTGGCCAGCGCGTCCAGCAGGTCCTGCCGGTCGGCGCGCACCTCGATGCCTAATGCGCCCTGCCCGGCGGCCGGCAACATCTGCTCCGGCTCAAAGGCGTGGCGGATGCGTGAGGCCAGGCCCAGGCGTTTCAGGCCGGCGGCGGCCAGCACGATGGCCTGGTACTGGCCTTCATCGAGCTTGCGCAAGCGGGTATCCAGGTTGCCGCGCAGCGGTTCAATCTTCAAGTCGGGGCGCAGGTGTTTCAGCAGCACCAGTCGGCGCAGGCTGGAAGTGCCGACCACCGCACCGGATGGCAGTTCGTCCAGCGAGGAAAAATCATTGGACACCAGCGCGTCGCGCGGGTCCTCGCGCTCGAGCACAGAGGCCAGTGCAAAACCTTCCGGCAGGTCCATGGGCACATCCTTGAGGGAATGCACGGCGATGTCAGCCCGGCCATCCAGCAGCGCAGTTTCCAGCTCCTTGACAAACAGGCCCTTGCCACCCACCTTGCTCAGCGAACGGTCCAGGATTTGGTCGCCCAGCGTGGTCATGCCCAACAGCGTCACCTGCCAGCCCAGCCGTGTTTCCAGCAGCGACTTGACATGTTCGGCCTGCCACAGCGCCAGCCGGCTTTCACGCGTGGCAATCACCACACGGAGGGGGTTTGAGGAATCTGCGCGCACTCGTCACCTGTTCGTATCTGGGGGGGTTCACGGATGCTAGCATGCTGCACTGCAATAATCAGGCAGTCCAAGAGCCACAACAAGGTGAACCCATGGTGACAACTGCGCGCGTCAAGACCCCCAAAGAACAGCCAGCAGGCAAGGACAAACTGCAGCGCCCTCGCGCCAGGGACAACGAGCGGCCGCTGGTCGAGGACATCCGCCTGCTGGGGCGCATTCTGGGCGATGTGATCCGCGAACAAGAAGGTGTGGCCGCCTACGAGCTGATCGAGCAAGTGCGCAAGCTCTCGGTGACCTTTCGCCGTGACGCCGACACCGACGCCGACAAGGCCCTGAAAAAGCTGCTCAAAGGCCTGTCGGGCGACCAGACCGTCAGCGTGATCCGCGCCTTCACCTATTTCAGCCACCTGGCCAACCTGGCCGAAGACCGTCACCATATCCGGCGCCGCGCCATTCACGAACGTGCCGGCGACACCCAGGAAGGCAGCATCGAGGTGGCCTTGTCGCGCCTGCGCTGGGCCGGCATTTCGCCCAAAACCATCTCGACTACGCTGGCCCACGCGTACGTATCGCCGGTGCTGACTGCGCACCCGACCGAGGTGCAGCGCAAGAGCATTCTGGATGCCGAACGCGACATCGCCCAGTTACTGACGGCACGCGACGAGATCAAGTCGCATGCCTTGGCGGTGAATGCCAGCCGCGACGCGCTGACCCCGCGCGAACTGGCCGCCAACGAAGCCCAGCTGCGCGCGCGCGTGATGCAGCTGTGGCAGACCCGGCTGCTGCGCTTCACCAAACTCACCGTTGCCGATGAGATCGAAAACGCGCTCAGTTATTACGAATCGACCTTTCTGCGCGAGATTCCCAGGCTTTATGCCGATCTCGAACGCGCCCTGGGCAGCCAGCCGGTGCACAGCTTTTTGCGCATAGGCCAGTGGATAGGCGGCGACCGCGACGGCAACCCGAATGTCAGCGCTGACACGCTGGTCTATGCGCTGCGTCGCCAGTCCGAGGTGGCGCTGCGCCACTACCTGACCGAGGTTCACCTGCTGGGCGGCGAACTCTCGCTGTCGGCCATGCTGGTGGACTTCACGCCCGACATGCGGGCCCTGGCCGAACGCTCACCCGACATCAATGAACATCGCCTGGACGAGCCCTACCGCCGCGCACTGACCGGTGTGTATGCGCGGCTGGCCGCCACACTGAAGGACCTGACCGGCCGCGACGCCGCGCGCCATGCGGTTGCGCCGCAAAACGCCTACCTCCAGGCGGAGGACTTCCTGGCCGACCTGCGCATCATTGAGGCTTCGCTGCGCGCCAACCACGGTGCCGCGCTCGTGGCGCAGCGCCTGCATCCGCTGATTCGCGCGGTCGAGGTCTTCGGTTTTCACCTGGCCACGGTGGACCTGCGGCAAAGCTCCGACAAACACGAAGAGGTGATCGCCGAGCTGCTGGCCGTCGCACGCATCGAGCCCAGGTATTCCAGTCTGGACGAAGCCGCCAAACGCGGATTGCTGCTGTCGCTGCTCAACGATGCCCGGCCGCTGCGCGTGGTCGGCGCCGCCTACTCGGAGCATGCGCGCGGCGAAATCGCGATTTTTGAATCGGCGCGCATCATGCGCCAGCGCTTTGGTGCCCAGGCGATACGCCACTACATCATCAGCCACACCGAAACCGTCAGCGACCTGCTGGAAGTCCTGCTGCTGCAAAAAGAAGTCGGACTCATGCGCGGAACACTGGACCAGAGGGCCACGCACGACCTGATCGTGGTGCCGCTGTTCGAGACGATTGAAGACCTGCGCAACGCCGCGCCCATCATGCGCGACTACTACGCGCTGCCCGGTATTGCGCAGCAGGTCAAGCGCAGCGGCGGCGAGCAGGACATCATGCTGGGTTATTCGGACAGCAACAAGGACGGCGGCATCTTTACCAGCAACTGGGAGCTTTACCGCGCCGAAATCGCGCTGGTCGAGCTGTTCGACCAGCTCGCCGGCCGGGCCGCCGGGCCGTCCCAAGGCCGGGCAGCCCCTCTTCCTAGTGAAAGGGGCAGCGCGTCGCCGAAGGCACACGCGGTGGCAAGCGTGGGGGTCCCTGAAATACACGACATCCAGTTGCGCATGTTCCACGGCCGCGGCGGCACGGTGGGGCGCGGCGGCGGCCCGAGTTACCAGGCCATCCTGGCGCAACCGCCGGGCACGGTGCGCGGGCAGATCCGCCTGACCGAGCAGGGCGAGGTCATCGGCTCCAAATACGCCAATCCCGAGATCGGCCGGCGCAACCTCGAAACCCTGGTCGCCGCCACGCTGGAAGCCACCTTGCTGCAGCCGACCAAACCCGCCACCCCGGACTTTCTGCGGGCAGCGGCCGAGCTGTCCAGTACCAGCATGGCGGCCTACCGGGCGCTGGTCTACGAGACCCCCGGTTTCACCGAGTATTTTTTCAGCGCCACGCCGATCCGGGAAATTGCCGAGCTCAATATCGGCTCGCGCCCGGCCTCGCGCAAGGCCTCTCAGAAAATCGAGGACCTGCGCGCGATCCCCTGGAGCTTCAGCTGGGGCCAGTGCCGCCTGACCCTGCCGGGCTGGTACGGCTTCGGTTCGGCCATCGCGCAGATGCTGGACGCTGGCGGCACCCCGGCCAGCCGCAAGGAAGCGCTGGCTCTGCTGCAGAAGATGTACAAGCAGTGGCCGTTTTTCCGCACGCTGCTCAGCAACATGGACATGGTGCTGGCCAAAAGCGATCTGGCGCTGGCTTCGCGTTATGCCGAGCTGGTCGGCGACGTGCGCCTGCGCAAGAAGATTTTCAGCGCCATCGAGGCCGAGTGGCAACGCACGGCGGAAGCGCTGACCCTGATCACCGGCGACAGGCAGCGCCTGGCGGGCAATGCATCGTTGCAGCGCTCGATCCGCCACCGCTTCCCCTACATTGACCCCTTGCATCACTTGCAGGTCGAGCTGGTCCGGCGTTACCGCGAAGGCAAGGCCGATGACCGTGTGCAGCGCGGCATTCACATCTCGATCAACGGCATTGCTGCCGGCCTGCGCAACACCGGCTGATTGACCGGCAGTAGCTATCGATTTGATAGCTACTGGTGCCCGCCACTCAAGGGCTGATGGCACTTTTTATCCATAAAACAGAGACGCAGGCGGGCAGACGCGGTCTTGTCGTGCGCACGATTCGGCAGCGCCCCCATGTTGGGAAAGTCAGACGTCAGACCCGTCCTACAAGAAAATCTGTCCATCACGGAGACACTCTGGAGTGACACAAAAAGTAACGGCGGTGAGCCATCCACCGCCCCTTCTTGCCACCCACCTAGAGAGCGACAGGCACCATGGATCAGGCCATTCAGACAAGCAGCCGAAAAAAGACGGCTCCCAAAGCGACAGCCCGCACTTCCCGCCAAAGCCCGGTCAACGACCAGGCGGCCATGCCCGGATTGACCGCGCCCGATCTTCATCTGGCTGAAGCCAGGTCACGCCAGATCCTGGCCGCGATGATGGCGTTTTCCGATGGTGACTTCAAGGCGCGACTGCCCTCCGACTGGTCAGGCACCGACGGCAGGATCGCCGAAGCCTTCAACCAGGCGATCAGAACCGCCGGGCACATCACTTCAGAAGCCGACCGCGTGCGCACGACCGTGGGCAAGGAAGGCCGGTTGTCGCAGCGAATGTCTGCGCCGGGAACCATAGGCGGTTGGGCCGACCAGGTGCAGTCCCTGAACACGCTGATGGACGATCTGGTCCGTCCAACCACCGACATCGCCCGAACGATCGGCGCGGTCGCCAAGGGCGACCTCGGGCAGTCCATGGACCTGCAGGTGGACGGCCGCGCCCTCAAGGGCGAATTCCTGCGTTCCGCCAAGCTGGTCAACTCCATGATCGAACAGCTCTCGGTGTTTACCTCGGAGGTGACACGGGTGGCGCGCGAGGTGGGCACCGAAGGCAAGCTGGGCGGCCAGGCCCAGGTCAAGGGTGTGTCCGGCGTCTGGAAGGACCTGACCGATTCGGTCAACCAGATGGCCGGCAACCTGACCGCTCAGGTGCGCAACATCGCCGATGTGACGATTGCGGTGGCCAATGGCGACCTGTCCAAAAAGATCACGGTGGACGTGCGCGGCGAGATCCTGCAGCTCAAGGAAGCCACCAACACCATGGTCGACCAGCTGCGCTCTTTCGCGTCAGAAGTCACCCGCGTGGCGCGCGAGGTCGGCACCGACGGTCGGCTTGGCGGCCAGGCCGTGGTGCCCGGCGTGGCCGGCACCTGGAAAGACCTGACTGACTCGGTCAACTCTATGGCCAACAACCTGACCTCGCAGGTGCGCAACATCGCGACGGTGACGACGGCCGTGGCGCGGGGCGACCTGAGCCGCAAGATCACCGTGGACGTCAAGGGTGAAATTCTCGAGCTCAAGGAAACCATCAACACCATGGTGGACCAGCTCAACGGCTTTTCGTCCGAGGTGACCCGCGTGGCGCGGGAAGTCGGTACCGAAGGCAAGCTCGGCGGTCAGGCCCAGGTGCCCGGAATCGCCGGTACCTGGAAGGACCTGACCGACTCGGTCAACTCCATGGCCGACAACCTGACCGGCCAGGTGCGCAACATTGCCGGCGTGGCCACCGCGATTGCCAAGGGCGACCTCTCGTCCAAGATCACGGTGGAAGTCAAGGGCGAGATCCTGGCACTCAAGGAAACCATCAACACGATGGTGGATCAGCTCAACGGTTTTGCCTCCGAAGTGACGCGTGTGGCGCGCGAGGTCGGCACCGAAGGCAAGCTCGGCGGCCAGGCCCAGGTTCCCGGCGTGGCCGGCACCTGGAAGGACCTGACCGACAACGTCAACTTCATGGCCTCCAACCTGACCGGCCAGGTGCGCAACATCGCCGAGGTGACCACCGCCGTGGCCAACGGCGACCTGTCCAAGACCATTACGGTGGACGTCAAGGGCGAGATTCTGGAACTCAAAAACACCATTAACACCATGGTGGACCAGTTGAACGGTTTCGCCTCGGAAGTGACGCGCGTGGCGCGCGAGGTCGGCACCGAAGGCAAGCTGGGCGGCCAGGCGGCAGTGCCCGGCGTGGCCGGCACCTGGAAGGACCTGACCGACTCGGTCAACTTCATGGCGTCCAACCTGACCGGTCAGGTGCGCAACATCGCGGAGGTCACCACTGCTGTAGCGCGGGGCGACTTGTCCAAGAAGATCACTGCCGACGTGCGCGGCGAGATTCTTGAACTGAAAAATACCATCAACACCATGGTGGACCAGCTCAACGGCTTTGCCGGTGAGGTCAGCCGCGTTGCGCGCGAGGTCGGCACCGAAGGCGCGCTGGGCGGCCAGGCCCAGGTGCTGGGTGTGGCCGGCACCTGGAAGGACTTGACCGACAACGTCAATTCCATGGCTTCCAACCTGACAGCCCAGGTGCGCAACATCGCTGACGTGGCCACCGCCGTGGCCAACGGCGACCTGTCCAAGAAGATCACAGTGGACGTGAAGGGCGAAATTCTGGAGCTGAAAAACACCCTGAACACCATGGTGGACCAGCTCAACGGCTTTGCCTCGGAAGTGACCCGGGTCGCGCGCGAGGTCGGCACCGACGGCAAGCTCGGCGGCCAGGCCCAGGTGCGCGGCGTGGCCGGCACCTGGAAAGACCTGACCGACAACGTCAACTCCATGGCCAACAACCTGACCGGCCAGGTGCGCAACATTGCCGACGTGACCACCGCCGTGGCGCGCGGCGACCTGTCGCGCAAGATCACGGTGGAGGTCAAGGGCGAGATCCTCGAACTCAAGAACACCATCAACACCATGGTGGACCAGCTCAACGGGTTTGCCTCCGAGGTTACGCGGGTGGCGCGTGAAGTCGGCACCGAAGGCCGCCTCGGCGGCCAGGCCGAGGTGCCCGGCGTGGCCGGCACCTGGAAGGATTTGACCGACAACGTCAACTTCATGGCTTCCAACCTGACCGGCCAGGTGCGCAACATTGCCGACGTGGCC
>NZ_JACDDD010000068.1 GCF_013817205.1 Polaromonas sp. | reverse complement strand
GCCCCTATGTTCGCCAACGAAAACATGGCTGCCTGCGGCGCTCTGGCATGGGTGGGGTGTTTTTTTGCGCTGATTCAGGCTCTCTTCGGGGTGCGAAATGCAAGGCCGGCCGCCGGTAGCCTTTTTCATTTTTCTCGTCAGTCGCTGACGTACCGCTGGGCTAAGAGCCTACATGACCACTGCTTTACCTGAACAATGTCAGTTACCATCAAAACATCACCGAAACAGGGCCTGGTTGCTGCGGCGCCGCCCTCCGAAAAACCCCCAGAAACAAGGTTCATGTCCACGATGTCAGACTCTTCCCCGTCCACCTCCGCACCAGCGGTTGCCGATTCGGCGTTGATGCGCGAAGTCGCCGAGCTGGTCGTTTCCGCGCTCAACCTGGAAACCGCCGCTGTCGACATTCAGCCCGACGATCCGCTGTACGGTGACGGCCTGGGTCTTGATTCGATCGACATCCTCGAGATCGCGCTGGTCGTCTCCAAACGTTATGGCCTGCAACTGCGCGCGGACCACGAAGACAACACCGTCATCTTCCAGTCGCTGCGCAGCCTGAGCAATCACATCGCGCTGCAAAGAACAAAGTGAACCCCGGCTTGACGGCAAATCTGCTGCGTGGCATCCGCTGGGCAGCCATTGCCGGCTTTTGCATCGCTTATGCGGTGTTGTCGCATTTCGCTTCAGCCGATCCGAATCCCGACCTGCTGGACGCCTCCGTCGCCATGGCCACGCCACTGGCGCTGGGCGCGGTGCTGGCCTGGCGCTCGCCCCAGCGGTTCTGGATGCTGTTGCTGTGTCTGGCCGTCTGCGCCGCCCTGTACGCTTCGCGCCAGTGGCTGATTCAGCACTTCAACTGGGTGTTCCTGCTGCAGCACGCCGGCATGCAGGGCCTGCTGGGCCTGGCCTTCGGCCGCAGCCTGCGCGCTGGGCAGGTGCCTATGGTGTCGCGTTTTGCGGCCGTGGTCCATGGCAGCCTGTCGCCTGCGCTCGAACGGTATACCCGTCAGGTGACCTGGGCCTGGACGCTTTATTTTTCGCTCATGACCAGCCTGTCGCTACTGCTTTTCTGGCTGGCGCCGGTGGCCGTCTGGTCAGTATTTGCCAATCTGCTGAACCTGCCCCTGCTGATCCTGATGTTCGCCGCAGAGTATGGCGTACGCATCCTCCTGCTTCCGGCGTCCGACCGATCCGGGCCGCTGGAGGCGATACGCGCCTGGCGGCAGACCCAATCGGGCGCCGCACCGCCGCCAACCTGAAACGCCATGTCAGTCACCCATTTTGCCCTTGTTTCTCATGATCGCAGCGACGATGTCGTGGCTTGGCGCTATGGCGAAAGCATCACTGTGCGCCGCTACCTGGCCGACGTGCGACACCTGGCTGCGGCACTGCCGCCCGGCCAGCACATGCTCAACGCCTGTAGCGACCGCTACCATTTCGCCGTCGGTCTGGGGGCCGCCCTGCTGACGGGGAAAATCAGCTTGCTGCCGCCCACCCACACGCCGGAAATGATCCGCCAGTTGCAAGCGTTGGCTCCTGATGTGTTTTGCCTGGCCGACGCGCCCCACGCTATCGACCTCCCCGAATTTGTATACCAGGATGCGTTCGCTACAGCCCATGCCGATGCGGACACCACTGGAGCCAGTGACGTCCCTCTGATACCGGGTAACCAGCCTGTGGCCGACGTCTTCACCTCGGGATCTACCGGGCTGCCGCAGCCGCACCGCAAAACCTGGGGTTCGCTGGTTCACAGCGCGCGGGCCGAAGCGATGCGCCTGGGGCTGGAGCCCGGCAAACGCCGGCCTTACAGCGCCGTGGGCACCGTTCCGCCGCAGCACATGTTTGGCTTTGAATCGACCGTGCTGTTGCCGCTGCAAAGCGGCGCGGCCATTCACGCCGGTCAGCCCTTCTACCCGGCGGACATCGTTAGCGCGCTGCAGTCCGTTCCCCGGCCACGTGTGCTGGTGACCACACCGGTGCATTTGCGGGTGCTGCTGGCGTCCGGCGTTGAACTGCCGGCCCTGGACCTGGTGGTGTCGGCAACCGCGCCCATGCCGCCCGCCCTGGCTCAAAGTTGTGAATCACGTTTCGCCGCCCCTCTGTTCGAGATTTATGGCTCCACCGAAACCGGGCAGATTGCATCGCGCCGTAGCGCGCAGACCGACCAGTGGGAGCTGTTTCCACTGGTCACCCTCACGCCTCACGACGACCGCATGTGGGCCTGCGGCGGCCATGTTCATCAGGTCATGCCCATGAACGATGTAATCGAGCCTGTCGACGCTCACCACTTCTTCCTGCACGGGCGGCTGAGCGACCTCATCAATATTGCCGGCAAGCGCAATTCGCTGGACTACCTGAACCACCAGTTGCTCAGTATCGAAGGGGTGCAGGATGGCTCTTTTTTCATGCCTGACGACAGTGATCACAACGCCGTTGTGCGCCTGATGGCTTTTGCGGTGGCGCCGGGGATGACCCAGGCGGCGTTGCATGCAGCGCTGAAAAAGCGCATTGACTCCACCTTCCTGCCGCGCCCTCTGGTGCTGCTCGACGTCCTGCCGCGCAACAGCACCGGCAAACTGCCGCGTGAAGTGCTGCAATCCCTGGCCCACGCGCACCAGAAAGGCCATCCACATGCAGGGTGAGACCAGCCTGAGCTTTGCAGCCGACCACCCGGCTTTTGCCGGCCACTTTCCAGGCCGGGCCATCGTGCCGGGCGTGCTGCTGCTCGACGCGGCCGTGCACGCGGTGCAGCAGGCCCTGGCGGCCAGCGGCGGTGGCGTTACCGCTTGCCAGGTCAACTCGGCAAAGTTCCTCAGCCCGGTGTCGCCGGGTGAGATTCTGAGCCTTTCATGGAGCGACACGGGCAAGGGGCAGGTCCGGTTTGGCATCAACGGCCCCGGCCGCCAGGTGGCGGGCGGGGTCCTCGTTTTCGGCAGCACGGCATGAGCGAGGTCACCAACAAAAGGCCTGCACAGGCCAGCTGGCGGCAGCGGCCGGAACGCAGCAACATGTTGATGCTGCGGGTCATGACCTGGATATCGCTACGTCTGGGCCGTGCTGCGGGGCGCTGTGTGCTGTACGGTATCGCTGCCTATTTTTTGCTGGCCAACGCCGCAGCGCGCCGCGCGTCCCGCGACTACCTGCAGCGCGCGCTGGATCAGCCTCGCGTCGGATGGCGGCATGTGTTCCGGCACTTCTTCAGTTTTGCCTCCTGCGTCCACGACCGGGTTTACCTGATCAACGATCGCTTCAATCAGTTCGACATCCACATCCACCAGGAGCACCTGATCACGAATCTGACGGCCGACAGGAAAGGGGTCTTCCTGATGGGCGCACACATGGGCAGTTTTGAAGTGCTGCGCTCCATCGGGCGGCGCAGGCCCGGGATGCGCGTGGCCATGGTGATGTTTGAGGACAACGCCCGCAAGATCAATGCAGCACTCGGTGCGATCAATCCTGCGGCACAGCAGGACATCGTGGCACTGGGCCATGCCGACTCCATGCTCAAGGTGCATGAACTGATAGAAGGCGGAAGCGTGGTCGGCATGCTGGCCGACCGTTGCCTGAACCACGACAGCACCCGGTCGGTTCCATTTTTGGGAGAGTCCGCCGAGTTCCCGGTGGGCCCCTTCCGCATGGCGGCCATCCTGCGGCGGCCAGTTCTGTTCATGGTCGGGTTGTACGGTGGCGGCAATCGCTACGATATTCATTTTGAAACGCTGGCGGATTTTTCAACCATCCCGACGGGGGAACGCGAAGTCGCACTGCAGGCCGCGATGGTGCGTTATGCCCAGTTGCTCGAGTCGCATTGCCGCGTCACCCCCTACAACTGGTTCAATTTTTTCAACTTCTGGCAGGCCGCCCCGGCCCGGCCCGAAGCAAGCCCGGTAACACCCTATGGATGACACCCACCGTATGAAATCGCTCCGCTTTTCCGCGCTTGTGGCAGGCGTCGGCCTGTGGCTGGGCCTGATGGCCTCGCCGGTACTGGCCGCCTGGGACGTCACGCAATTGATGCAGGGCCTGGCGCAAAACAAGTCGGGCCGCGCCAACTTCGTTGAGAAGAAATACATCGCGCTGCTCGACAAACCGGTCGAATCCTCGGGTGAACTGCTGTATACCGCACCGGACCGGCTGGAAAAACGCACCCTCAAGCCCAGGCCCGAATCGATGCTGATTGAAAACGGCACACTGACGGTCGAGCGCAACAAGCGCCGCATGACGCTGCGCCTGCAGGACCACCCCGAGCTGGTGGCCTTCACCGAAAGCATACGCGGCACGTTGGCTGGTGACATGGCAGCGCTCAGGCGCATCTACAACCTCGATCTCGAGGGCAGCCAGGAACGCTGGACGCTGATACTGCGACCGGTCGAAACCAAAATGCTCGACGTGGTGCAGCGCATACGCATAGGCGGCAGCCACGCCGAGGTCAAAACCATCGAAATCGAGCAGTCTGACAAGGACCGCTCGGTGATGACGATCACCCCCATGTCCAAATCATGACGGTACGTTGGTTCCGACGGGATGTTTTGCCGGTCTGGCTCTGGCTCGCCTTTTTGCTGGCCTGTAGTGCCATCATCAGTCGGACCCAGTTCACCACAGACCTGTCGGCCTTTCTTCCGCGCACGCCCACCGCCGAGCAGCAGTTGCTGATGGACCAGCTGAAGGACGGCCTGGCCTCGCGCCTGATCCTGGTGGGCATCGAGGGCGCCGACGCACCTGCGCGCGCGCGCCTGTCCAAACAGGTTGCACGGATCCTGCGCGTCGACCCGGCTTTTGTCACCGTGAACAATGGCGAACCGGTGAACAAGGAGCGCGACCAGGCTTTCCTTTTCAACAACCGCTATTTGCTGAGCCCCGCAGTGACCCCCGAACGCTTCAACACCGAAGGCCTGCACAGCGCACTCGCGGAAAGCATAGACCTTCTGGCCTCACCCGCCGGGTTACTCGTCAAGTCCCTGCTGCCGCGCGACCCGAGCGGCGAAATGGTGCAACTGCTTGATCAACTGGGCAGCGCCAGCCAGCCTCCGATGATGGACGGCGCCTGGGCCTCGCGTGATGGCGCGCGCGCGCTGCTATTGGTACAGACACGCGCGTCCGGCTCCGACACCGATGCCCAGGAAAACGCCATGGCAGCCATCCGGCAGGCATTCAACACGGGTAGCGCGCAAAGCCCCGACGCGAAGCTGGTGATGACCGGTCCCGGCGTGTTTTCGGTTACCTCTCGGGAAACCATCAAAAGCCAGGTCAGCCGACTGTCTATCATCAGCTTTCTGATCATTGCGACCATCCTACTGCTGGCTTACCGGTCTTTCAGCGCACTCGCGCTGGGCATGTTGCCGGTCATCAGCGGCGTTGTGGCGGGCATCGCAGCGGTCAGCCTCGGCTTTGGGACGGTGCACGGCATTACTCTCGGATTCGGCACAGCGCTGATCGGCGAGGCGGTGGATTATTCCATCTATCTGTTCGTCCAATCGGAGCAGGGCAGCACCGATCAGCAGAGCTGGGTTCAGCGCTTCTGGCCAACCATCCGGCTGGGCGTGCTGACATCCATCGCCGGCTTTTCGTCGCTGCTGCTATCAGGTTTTCCAGGACTGGCGCAGCTTGGCCTGTATGCGATCACCGGCCTGCTCGCTGCGGCCGCCATGACACGTTTTGTCCTTCCGCATATGCTGCCCGCCGGGTTCCGCATCCATGACGTGACCGGCATTGGGCGCGTGTTGAGCCGGCTGGTTCGTCGCGCAAGCGCACTGCGCTGGCCGGCTGCCGTCATCGTGCTGGCAGCCTGCGCGGTCCTGGCCGTCAAGCATGACCGTCTGCTGAATGAAAAAATCTCGGCCCTGAGCCCTGTTTCCCAGGCCGATGTGGCGCTTGACGAACGCCTGCGTACCGACATGGGCGCGCCGGACGTGCGCTACCTGGTGGTGGTTTCCGGCAGCAGCAGGGAAGCCGTCCTGCACACTGCAGGACAGGTGTCCAGCGTGCTCCAAACCCAGGTGGACCAGGGCCGGCTCGCCGGTTTCGAGAGCCCCAGCCGCTACCTGCCCAGCCAGGCCACCCAACAAGCCCGCCAGTCCAGCCTGCCTGCCACCGCGCTGTTGCAGGCGCGCCTGGCGCAGGCCGTCGAGGGGCTGCCGGTGCGTGCGCAGCTGTTCGCACCTTTTCTGGCTGATGTGGAAGCCACCCGCAACGGGCCTTTGTTGCAGCCTGGCGACCTGGCGCAGACATCGATGGCCATGGCCGTGGATGCGTTGCTGCTGCAGCAGGCGCGCGGCTGGACTGCCCTGCTGCCGCTCAGGGCGCCTGAAGGTGGCGACATCAACGCCGGCGAGCTTCGCGCCGCGCTGGGAGTCACCGGTTTGCCCGATGTGCTATTTGTGGACATGAAGGCAGAATCCGACAGCCTGTATTCGGGTTACCTCAATGAAGTCGCCCTTCTCTCCCTGGGAGGTCTGGCTGTCATCATTGGCTTGCTGTTGCTCGTTTTCCGCTCACCCGTGCGTGTTCTGCGCATCACCCTACCGCTGGCCGCGGCGGTCGTCACGGTGACGGCAGGCCTGGCCCTCCTCGGCCAGCAACTGATCATTCTTCACCTGGTGGGCCTGCTGTTGGTGGTTGCGGTGGGCTCAAACTACGCCCTGTTTTTTGATCGACCCGACCCGCATTCCCCGATTGCACCGCGCACGCTGGCTTCCATGCTTTTTGCCAATCTGACAACCGTCGCAGGCTTCGGTTTGCTGGCATTCTCCAATGTATCCATCCTGCAAGCTCTGGGAGTGACCGTGGCGCCGGGTGTCATCCTGGCGCTGGTATACGCGGCCATTTTTGCGAAACCGTCCCATGCCTGATTCATCCTGGCGGCTGCCCCCATTGATCCGTGCGTCCATCGTGCTGCACGGGCTGGCGCTGGCCCTTGTGCTGGCGCAACCCGGGCTCTGGCCCTGGGCACTGGGCGCAGTGGTCCTCAACCACGGACTGGTGGCCGCAGTCGGCCTGTGGCCGCGCAGCCACTGGCTGGGGCCGAACTGGACGGGGCTGCCCGCAGCGGCCGCCGCCCGAAACGAAATCGCCCTGACCATCGACGACGGGCCTGATCCGCTCGTCACGCCGCAGGTGCTCGACCTGCTGGACCGTTACGGCGCCCGCGCCACTTTTTTCTGCATCGGCGTCAAAGCAGCTCGTTATCCGGATCTTTGCCGGGAAATCGTGCGCCGCGGCCATGCGGTTGAAAATCACAGCCAGCATCACCGCCACCATTTTTCAGTCATGGGCCCGCGCGGCATGACGCGGGAGCTCCAGGCCGCGCAAGACACCCTGGCAGCGATCACCGGCCAGCGGCCGCAGTTTTTTCGAGCGCCTGCAGGCCTGCGCAACCCCTTTCTCGACATGGTGCTCACGCGGCTCGGGTTGCGCCTGGCGAGCTGGTCGGCACGTGGCTTTGACACCCGGGTCGGCGATGCGGCGCAAGTCGCAGCCAGATTGCTGCACGACCTGAAGGCCGGCGCCATCCTGCTGCTGCATGACGGCAACGCCGCCAGGACCGACGCCGGCGTGCCGGTCATCCTCGAAGTTTTGCCCATGGTTCTCGAATCCGCTGCGGCCGCCCACTTGCGGCCCGTCACCCTGTCCCAGGCTCTCGCATGAACACACCCCTGCATCAGAAAAGCCTGTCCTGGTACCGCCAAGCTGCACGGCTTGTGCCCCAGGACCTGGTCCTGAAAAGTATTGGCATACCGGTTTTTATTGCTGTTTTTTTTGCCGCTTACTTCTACGTCCTCAAAAATCCTGCCTATCCCGTCACCGTGATGCCGCTCACATGGCTGGACCGATGGATCAGTTTTCAACCCATGGCGCTGCCCCTGTATGTCTCGCTGTGGGTGTATGTGTCTCTGCCACCCGCGTTGCTGGCCAACCGGCGTGAACTATATATCTACGCCCTGGCCATGGCTGGCACCTGCCTGACCGGCTTGATCATCTTTTACTTCTGGCCCACGACCGTTCCAGTGCCCAATATCGACTGGGCCCTGTACCCAGGCATGGACTTCCTCAAGAACATGGATGCTTCAGGCAATGCCTGCCCGTCCCTGCATGTCGCCACCGCTGCTTTCTCGGGGTTCTGGATGCATCAACTGCTGCGCCGCTTTGGCGCCCCGCTGTGGGTCTGCCTGTTCAACCTGCTATGGTGCATCGGCATCGTTTACTCCACCGTTGCGACCCGTCAGCATGTGGCCGTCGACATGTGGGCCGGGTCAGCGCTGGGCGCGTTCGCCGCGTGGTGGTCCTGGCGCCACTTACAAGGTGCCGAAACCCGCCAGGACAGGTTTTCCACCGCACTCTGACCCATGTTCGGTAAAAATCATCACATCCACATCTTCCATCTGGCCGAGCTTCATCTGGCCACATTGCCCGCGACCCAGTCATGAATCCCACGCCTTCGGCCTTCATCAAAAACCTCATCTCCCTGGCAGCCGCGCCCTACAAGCCGGTTGGTCTCTACACCTGGATGTTCGCTCGAGGCAAGCTCGGCGGCGACCCGGTGTTTGTCCATTTGCTGGCCGCCGGCCTGCTGGCCGGCCGTTCACGCATCCTGGACATCGGCTGCGGCCAGGGTTTGCTGACTTCCTGGCTGCTCGCCGCGAAAACCTGTGCCGCACGCGGCCAGTGGCCGACCGCCTGGCTGCCCGCGCCTTCAGTGTCCAACGTGCGCGGTGTTGAGCTGATGGCCCACGATGTCGAACGGGCAAAACGTGCCCTGGCCAGCGCCGTCCAGGGAGGACATGCCCAATTCCTGCAGGCAGACATGTGCCGCACCGAATTCGACCAAGCCGACGCAGTGGTGATTCTGGATGTGCTCCACTACGTTCCGGTCGCCGCGCAGGATGAAGTGTTGCATCGTGTGCGCCGGTCGCTGGCGCCCGGTGGTCTGCTGTTGCTGCGGGTGGGCGATGCCGCTGCCGGTTTGCCTTTTTCCATCAGCAACTGGGTGGACCATGTGGTGACGACCTTGCGCGGCCATCGCCTGGGAACGCTGCACTGCCGCACCATCGGGGAGTGGAAAACAGTGTTGCAAAAACTGGGTTTCGCGGTTGAGGCCAGATCCATGAGCCAGGGCACCCCTTTTGCCAATGTGCTGCTGGTGGCACGCCTGCCCGCCGCCTGAGCGGCCAATTACTCGTATGCCAGCATGAATTCATCACCCAGCTTCCCTACAGGCACTGTGCGCCCCCTCCTGCTTTCCCACTTCACCGCAACAAGCTGTATCGGGCAGGGCCTGCAGCCGACGCTGGCAGCGCTGCGGGCTGAGCGCAGCGGACTCAAGCGCTGCGACTTCGATTCCGTTGATCTGGCCACCTGGACTGGCACCGTGGAAGGCGTGGACAACGAGGTGTTGCCCGCGGCGCTGCAAGCCTACGATTGCCGCAACAACCGCCTGGCCCAGCTCGGCCTTCGGCAAGACCACTTTGGCGAAGCCGTGCGGGCCCTGGCTTCGCGCGTCGGGCGCAAGCGCATCGGGGTGTTCCTCGGTACCAGCACCTCAGGCATCCTGCAGACTGAGATCGCCTACCGCCAGCTCGATCCCGCAACCGGCCAACTTCCGGCTGGTTTCAGGTATGCCGAAACCCACAATCCTTTTTCCGTCACATCCTTTGTGCGCCATTTTTTCCAGCTGGAAGGTCCAGCCATGACGGTGTCCTCGGCCTGCTCTTCCAGCGCCAAGGTGTTTGCGTCGGCGCAGCGCATGATGGCCGCCGGCTTGATTGATGCCGCCCTGGTGGGTGGCGTGGACTCGCTGTGCCTGACCACCCTGTATGGGTTCAATTCCCTGGACCTGCTCTCAAGCCAGCCCTGCCAACCCTTTGACGCAGCGCGCAAGGGGATATCGATTGGCGAGGGAGCCGCTTTTGTGCTGCTTGAAAAGCTGCCTGAAAGCCTGGATGCAGATGCGATCCTGCTGCGCGGGATCGGCGAGTCCAGCGATGCCCACCACATGTCGTCGCCGCACCCCGAGGGCCTGGGCGCCATCGCCGCCATGCGCCATGCGCTCGCCAGCGCGGGGCTGCAGCCCGGACAGATCGACTACATCAACCTGCACGGTACGGCCACGCCATCGAATGACGCCACCGAAGGCAAGGCCGTGGCCTCGGTGTTTGGCAAGCACGCGCTGCCCGGCAGCTCCACCAAGGGCGCCACCGGCCACACCCTGGGTGCAGCCGGCGGCCTGGAAGCCGTCATCAGTGCCCTGGCCCTGCAGCAGGGCTTCATGCCGGCTGGCGTCAACACGCACACCGTGGACCCTGACTTGCCGGTGAACTACCTGCTGCACAACCGCGAGCAGGCGCCGCAGCACGTGCTGAGCAACTCCTTTGGTTTCGGCGGCACCAACTGCAGCCTTGTTCTCGCCCGCGCGAGTTAGAGACAGGAAGCACCAATGACCGCCAACAACACTTCGGCCCTCACGGTATTTGTGGAAGGCATCGGCCTGGTGGGCCCTGGCCTGTCCAACTGGGAAGACGGCCGGGACAAACTGCGGGGCCAGTCGCCTTATGTGTCTGCGGCCACCGTGCTGCAGTCTCCCATGTCCCTGCCCGCCGCCGAACGTCGCCGTGCCGGCGCCGTCATCAAGGTGTCGCTGGCGGTTGGCCATGAGGCCGTGAACGCTGCCGGGATGCAGGCGGCCGACCTGCCATCGGTGTTTACCTCTTCCAGCGGTGACGGCGTGAACTGCCATGACATCTGCTCGACGCTGGCTTCAAGCGACCGGTTGATCTCGCCGACCCGCTTCCACAACTCGGTGCACAACGCCGCCTCAGGTTACTGGAGCATTTCGACCGGGGCAACACCGACCTCGTCAGTACTGTGCGCCCACGACGGAAGTTTTTCAGCGGGACTGCTGGAAGCCATCGCCCAAGCCACTGTGGACAACACCGCTGTGCTGCTGGTGGCCTATGACACTCACTACCCCGAGCCGCTGTACAGCAAACGACCGGTGTCCGACACGCTGGGCGTCGCGCTGGTGCTGAGTCCACAGCGCAGCGAACGCAGCCTGGCACGCCTCACGCTGTCGGCTGCCGACTGCCTGACCGACGCACCGGTTGACGTGCTGACCGATCCCGCACTGGAATTCCTGCGCCACACCATCCCCGCTGCGCGCGCCCTGCCCTTGTTGCAACGCATCGCCGTGCAGCAAACCACCACGGTGGTACTAGACTATCTGGACGCCATGAGACTGGCCGTGGACGTTGCAAGGCCATGACGCCACTGCGCACACTGAACCGCGACGAGATTGCGTGCCGCATCCCGCACCAAGGCAACATGTGCCTGCTGGACGGGGTCACGGCCTGGGACGACAGGCAAATCCAGTGCGTGACCACCAGCCACCAGTCCCCCGCCAACCCTTTGCGCGCGCAAGGCCGGCTGGGCGCGGCCTGCGGCGTCGAATACGCGGCGCAAGCCATGGCGGTACATGGCGCACTGGTGGGCGAAAGCATGTCCGGCGTGGACGCAGCCACGGCCCCGCGCGCCGGCTATCTGGCCAGCATTCGCAGCGTGAGCCTGCATGTCGACCGGCTGGACACAGTTTCTGCGCCCTTGCTGATCAGCGCCGAACGCATCACCGGTGACGACAATACCGTGCTGTACAGCTTTTCCGTGACGGCCGGCGACACAGCGCTGCTCAGCGGGCGGGCAGTGGTGGTGCTGGACGCCTCGGCACTCGCATTGCCCTCCGGCACGCCCGTCTGAACCCTTGCCCTCAGGAGAACGTCCATGACCACTGCTTCAAAACGCGCCCTTGTCACTGGAGGCAGCGGCGGCATCGGTTCAGCCATCTGCAGGCGGCTTGCGGCCGACGGCTACAGCGTCATCGTCCATGCCAACGGCAACCTGGACAAGGCGCAGGTAGTGGTGGCAGACATCGCCGCGCTGGGCGGCCAAGCCCAAGCTGTGGCCTTCGACGTGACCGACGCGCCAGCGACAGCGGCAGCGCTTGAAGCCTTGCTGGAGGACGGCCCCATCCAGGTGCTGGTCAACAACGCCGGCATTCACGACGATGCGGTGTTTCCGGGCATGCAGCTGGCCCAGTGGCAACGCGTGCTCGATGTATCGCTCAACGGCTTCTTCCACGTCACCCAGCCACTGACCATGCCGATGATCCGGACCCGTTGGGGCCGCATCATCACCATCACCTCGGTCGCTGCCGTGGCCGGCAACCGCGGGCAGGTCAACTATTCGGCTGCCAAAGGCGCATTGCACGCGGCCACCAAATCACTGGCGCTTGAAGTGGCCAGCCGCGGCATCACCGTCAATGCCGTGGCGCCGGGCATCATCGACACCGCCATGACCCAGGATGCCTTCAGCAAGGACGTCATTGATCGCATGGTGCCGATGAAGCGGGCCGGCACCGCCGAAGAGGTGGCAGACCTGGTTGGGTTTCTGGCCTCGGAACGCTCGGCCTACATCAGCGGCCAGGTCATTTCCATCAACGGCGGCATGATCTGAGCGGATCTGAGCGGATCTGAGCGGATCCGGGCAGTTGTCTGATTGACTCGCGGGTCGAAAGGCGCGAAGCTGGGTTATCCACTCCCGGAAGGATTCTTGAACCCGTGTTGGGCGTTTGCCCCCTCCGCACCTGCCGCTTTGTCCCTGGTCCCTTGTCCCTTGTCCCCTTTCCCCTTCACCCGTCCCAGGCGTCTGCCTGCTCCCGTCATCTTGCCGACGCTCCCGTCCCGGTCTTGGCCCGTCACATGGCGCACCTGTTGAAAGAAATTCCCCATGAAAAGTTCCGCCCCCATCCCTGCGGCGCACGCACCGCACGGCCCGCTGACCGACTACTACCAGACCGAACAAGACCGCCAAGCCTATTTGCGCAAGATTTTTGACGACACTGCGGCGGACTACGACCGCATTGAGGCCATGCTGGCATGGGGCACAGGCTCACGCTATCGGCGCCAGGCCCTGATCCGCGGCGGTTTGAAGGCGGGTATGCGGGTCATCGATGTCGGTGTGGGCACGGGACTGGTTGCTGCGCAAGCCTGCCTTCTGGCCGGTGATCCTGCTCTGGTGACGGGGGTCGACCCCAGCCCCGGCATGATGGCCGCCAGCAAATTGCCCAAGACCATGGTACTGACGGAAGGCCGGGCCGAATCATTGCCCTTTCCGGACAACCATTTTGATTTCCTGAGCATGGGGTACGCGCTTCGGCACATCAGTGACCTTGGGGTGGCATTTGCCGAGTTTCAGCGCGTATTGAAGCCCGGCGGCCGCCTGTGCATCCTGGAAATCACGCAGGCCAAAAGCGCCCCGGGGCGGTGGCTGCTCAAGACCTACATGCGCAGCGTGATACCGCTGCTGACACGACTGGTTTCCCGGCAGAAGGACACCGCAACCATTTGGCGCTATTACTGGGACAGCATTGAAGCCTGCGTTCCCCCGGAGCAGGTGATGGCCACCCTGAGCGCGGCCGGGCTGGTGCAGGTCAGGCAACACCTCGAAGTAGGTGTGTTTTCCGAATACCAGGCGATCAAACCAGGCTGAGACCTGTGGCAGTGACCGGCCCACAGCCGGCGCCTCCCGGCGTCGTTCTGGATTCATCTGCCGCCGGACAGCCGCCGCGCCAGCAACACCGGCAGACGTAGCACAAACCCCAGAAACAGGCGCGAGTGCATCCAGCTCAGTAGCAGGTTGTCACGCAGGTAGTTGAAGTGCGACACGCCGCCCTCATCGGCACGGAAGTATTTGACGGTGGCCGGAACATTGACCGGTTTGACGCCCAGCCAGCACATGCGCACCACCGCTTCGGGATCGAAATCGAAGCGTCGCATCCAGCGTTGGCCGTGCATCACACGTCGCAGGGGTTCAATCGGGTACACGCGAAAACCGAACAGCGAGTCGCCAATGCCGGCCCACAGGGTTTCCAGGTTGGCCCAACCGTTGGACACCTTGCGGCCGTTGACGCGCAAGCGCGGCGCGTCCGCAGCAAATACCGGGACACCGAGCACCATCGCAGCAGGTTCCGCGCTGGACCTGGCCATGAAGTCGGGAATCAGTTGCGCCGGATGCTGTCCATCGGAGTCCATGGTCAGCACATGCGTGAAACCCTGGGCCGCGGCCCGGTCGATACCGTGCAGCACAGCAGCGCCCTTGCCCACGTTTTTCGGCAGCACGATGACATGCAGGCCGGGGTCCTGCGCGGCCATGGCCTGCAGGCCGGCGGCACTGTCGTCGGTGCTGCCGTCTACCACGACCCAGACCGGCGTCCACTGCGCGCGTGCAGAGCGCACGGTGTCGTAGACCTTGGGACCGGGGTTGTAGCTGGGAATCAGGACGAGATGGGAAAGCGAGGCGCTGGGGGAAGGGCTGGGTGAAGAGACGGTCATCGGCATCAACGAGGGGGAGTCAGGACCTGCGGCTCAGGCCGGTGGCGCCTTGACAGGAAAATCCGGCAACTGCGCATGCGCAAGTTCAGACTGGAAGTAATGTTCAAGTTCGCAGACGAATTGTGCCGTATTACGCGGCGGGTCGAAGCGCTTGCCCAGCCGCACCCGGTAGGTGATCGGCATCTTCGGCGTCCATAACAAGGACCAGCCTTTGCCAAGAAAACCCGAATCCGTTTCAATGAAGACCGTCTGCACGGGCACGCCCGCCTTCTTCGCAATCAGCCCGGTGGTCCCCTGCAGGGCGCCCACCGGAAAGCGCGTGGTCCGCGTTCCCTCAGGGAACAGCAGGAGATGGCTGCCCCGGTCCAGATCGCTCACGCCCAGTTGCACCATGGTACGCAGCGGCGTATTGCGAATATACCCAGCCAGCCGGGCGCCGGCGCCGAAGAAAACGCTGTTGACCAGTTCCGCTTTCATGATGCAGGCCGCATTGGGCAGGCGCGACAAAATCATCAAGGCGTCGAGCAGGCAGGGATGGTTGGGCGCGATCACCATAGCGGGGCCCTCCCTGAGCACATCGAGTTCAGACAGATCAAACCGGCAGGCGCCCATGCGTGTCAGAAAGTGAAGATAGGCGCGCGTGGTGTGGGTCACCAGCCGGCGGCCCAGGCGCTTGCTCATCGCGCGCGGCAGCAGCGCGCGCATCGGGAAGGCCAGCAAGGTCACACCCAGGCAGAGCAGGCCGAGTACCAGATAGCCCAGGTGCATGCGCAGACTCTCATGCAGGCGAGTGGGCCTGACATGAATCTTCAGGGGATCCTCCAAGAGGACGTGCGGCTTGTAGTCCATGACTCAGCGCACCATTGACGCACCATGGATGGCCGCCTCAGGCTTGTCCACCGTATCCACGACACGAATATTGGCCTTGCGCAGGCGCATGGCCCGCCAGGATCGCTTGAAATTCGCCGCGGAAGCGATGTAGAAAATGCCCTTGAGCATCGCCAGCGAACGCCAGATCGGCGTCTTGCCGAAGATGTCGCCGGCGAGCATGGACAAGAGGGCTTCCTTGACGCGCCAT
Source organism: Polaromonas sp. (assembly GCF_013817205.1). Classification (GTDB taxonomy): domain Bacteria; phylum Pseudomonadota; class Gammaproteobacteria; order Burkholderiales; family Burkholderiaceae_C; genus Polaromonas. The sequence continues at coordinate 5,897 of NZ_JACDDD010000068.1, read as the reverse complement.
ACATTGCTGGGCGCCATGAACATGTCGCGCATGGTCGGGTTGGTCACCCGGTAGATAAACCACGAAAACTCCTTCGGGCCCTTGCGCACCTGACGGTCAAAATGTGCCAGCGCTGACGCAGCTTTGGCCGGCTCGCTCAGGCAGGTATCCACCGTCTCGGCACCGACAAAGCCGCCCTGCATGGCCAGCATCACGCCCGACGAAAACACCGGGTCAATGAAAGTGAAGGCGTCGCCGATCATGACGTAGCCGGGACCGTGCGTGCGCTCGCAGGCATAGGAAAAGTTGCCGGTGGCTTCCACGTCCGACGACAGCGTGGCATGGGCCAGGCGTTCACTGAGCGCCGGGCACATGGCGATGGTGTCGAGGAAAAAGTCCTTTACCGGTTTACTGCGGCTCTTCAGGTAATGCGGCCAGACCACGGCACCCACGCTGGTGAAGCCGTCGGTCAGCGGAATGAACCAGAACCAGCCGTGGTCGAACCAGAAAATCGTGATGTTGCCCTCGGCCTGGCCAGGGTGGCGCGTGGCGCCGGTGAAGTGGCCGTACAGCGCCGAGCTGTTGTGTTTGGGGTTGCGCCGCTTCATGTCGAACTGCTTGCCCAGCACGGTGTCGCGCCCCGAGGCGTCAATCACAAAACGTGCACGCCAGCTCGCGTTGCTGCCGTCGTCGTGTTGCGCCTGCACCGTGGCGCTGCCGCCATCACGCGCGAACTCCACGCCCTTGACACGGCAGCCCTCAATCACCTCGGCGCCGAGCCGGCTCGCATTGCGGATCAGGATCTCGTCGAATTCGGAGCGCCGCACCTGGTAGGAAAAGGGCATGGACTTGTCCCAGGCATCGGCAAATGCGAAAGTCTGGCTTTTGGCCTCATGCCAGGGCGATACAAATTCAGCGCCCCACTTTTCCATGCCGATGGCCTTGACGGCGTCGGCCACCCCGAGCTTTTCCAGCAGCGCCAAATTGGCGGGAAGCAGCGACTCACCAATGTGAAAGCGCGGGTGATGCTCTTTTTCAAGCACCACCACCTTGTGCCCGCGCTGCGCCAGCAGGGCGCTGGCAGTGGCGCCGGCAGGGCCACCACCTATGACCAGCACATCACACTCGGTCAGTGCTGCGCTGGAAGGGGCGGGCGAATGGAACTCCTCGGTCATGACAGATCCCTGGTTGGCATTTTCTTTGGGCTGAACGCCTTTTTGTGCGGTAGCGTCCTTGAGTTTAGCGGGGGTGGACGAAATATCTGTAGTGAAATATCCCTTTACACAGCTCTGTTTGTGTGCGCGCCACGCCGCCCGCCCGGCTGCGCCGGCGCAAGTGCTATTATTTTGCCCGGTCATGCTGTTGCGCCGCCTCGCCCGCGCCTGGATCCCAGCCTGCCCTTGCCTCGCACCAAGCTCCCGTGAACCTTTCCCAATCCGCCCCCCTGCCGGAAATCACCGATACCGCCCCCGCTGCGGGCGGAAAACACACGCCCATGATGGTCCAGTATCTGGGGCTGAAGGCCGACTACCCGGACACGCTGTTGCTGTACCGCATGGGTGACTTCTATGAGCTGTTTTATGCCGATGCCGAAAAGGCCGCGCGCCTGCTCGACATCACGCTGACGCGGCGCGGCCAGTCGGCCGGCGAGCCGGTGGTCATGGCCGGTGTGCCCTTTCACTCACTCGAAGGCTATCTGGCCAAACTGATCAAGCTCGGCGAGTCGGTGGCCATCTGCGAGCAGGTCGGCGACGTGGCCACCGCCAAGGGGCCGGTCGAACGCAAGGTCGTACGCGTCGTCACCCCCGGCACTCTGACCGATACTGAGCTGCTCAATGACAAGAACGAATCGATTTTGCTGGCGGTACACCAGGGCATGCGCAACAGCTGCGGCCTGGCCTGGCTCAGCGTCACCCAGGGCGAGATCCACCTGGCGCACTGTGCAAATGACGAGATCGAGGCCTGGATCGCGCGGATTGGACCCAGCGAGCTGCTGTACAACGTCGAGGTTACGCCCGCCTTTGAACAGCGCCTGAAAACCCAGCGCTGCGCCGTCAGCGCCCGCCCGGCCTGGCAGTTCGATGCTGCACTCGGCGCGCGCCGCCTGCTGGCGCAGTTGCAGGTCGCGTCACTCGCCGCATGGAACGCCGACGCCTTGCCCGACGCCCATGCCGCTGCTTCGGCCTTGCTCGGGTACGCCGAACACACCCAGGGCCGTACCCTGCCGCATGTGCACAGCCTGCAAGTGGTGCGATCCGGCGAACTGATCGAGCTGCCGCAGACCACGCGCCGCAACCTGGAGCTCACGCAAAACCTGCGCGGCGAGGATTCGCCCACGCTGTTTTCGCTGATTGACACCTGCATCACCGGCATGGGCAGCCGCGCCCTCAAGAGCTGGCTGCTCAGCCCGCGCCGCGACCGCAACCAGGCGCAGGCGCGGCTGGACGCTGTCACCGCCCTGCGCGGCGGCCTGCATCACACGCTGCGCGCGGGGCTGCGCGGCAGCAGCGACGTCGAGCGCATCACCGCGCGCATTGCCCTGCGCCAGGTGCGCCCGCGCGAACTCGTCGCGCTGCGCCAGACGCTACAAAAAACAGAGCAGCTTGCACCCGTCCAGCAAGGGCTAGCGGCACTTTTGACCACTGTTTTCGACGATCTGCAGGCGCCCCCGAACTGTGCGGCCCTGCTCGGCCGCTACCTGCTCGACGAGCCCGCCGCGCTGATCCGCGACGGCGGCGTGATCAACCACGGCTGCGATGCCGACCTCGACGAGCTGCGCGCGATCCAGACCAACTGCGATGGCTTTCTGCTCGAGCTCGAAGGCCGCGAACGCGCCCGCACCGGCATCACCAACCTGCGGGTGCAGTTCAACAAGGTGCATGGTTTCTACATCGAGGTCACGCAGGGCCAGGCCAGCAAGGTGCCTGAGGATTACCGGCGCCGCCAGACCCTGAAAAACGCCGAGCGCTACATCACACCCGAACTCAAGGCCTTTGAGGACAAGGCCCTGTCGGCGCAGGAGCGCGCGCTGGCCCGCGAAAAATGGCTGTACGAACAACTGCTCGACCAGCTGCAGCGCTTCGTGCCGGCATTGAGCCGGATGGCGCGCGCACTGGCCAGCCTGGACGCACTGTGTGGACTGGCCGAACGCTCACTCACCCTGAACTGGGCCGCGCCGGTGTTTGCGAAGGAGCCCTGCATTGACATCCGCGAAGGCCGGCACCCGGTGGTCGAGGCACGCTTGGGTGAAACCGGCGGCGGCGCCTTCATCGCCAACGATTGCGACCTGGGCGGAAAAAGCCGCATGCAGATCATCACCGGCCCCAACATGGGCGGTAAATCGACCTATATGCGTCAGGTCGCGATCATCGTGCTGCTGGCCAGTGTAGGCTCGTATGTGCCGGCCAGCGCCTGCCGGCTCGGTCCCATCGATGCCATCCTGACCCGCATAGGCGCGGCCGACGACGTTGCCAATGCGCAGTCCACCTTCATGCTGGAGATGCTGGAAGCCGCGCAAATCCTGCACGCCGCCACACCCCATTCGCTGGTGTTGATGGACGAAATCGGGCGGGGCACCTCGACCTTCGACGGCTTGGCGCTGGCCGGCGGCATCGCCGCCCATTTGCACAACAAGACCCAGGCCTTCACGCTGTTTGCCACGCATTATTTCGAGCTGACCGAGTTTCCGGCGCGCCACCATGCCGCGGTCAACGTGCACGTCAGCGCGGTCGAGTCCGGCGCCGACATTGTCTTTTTGCACCACATCGAGCCGGGACCGGCCAGCAAGAGTTACGGCATCGCTGTGGCCAAGCTCGCCGGCGTGCCGGCCGGGGTGGTCAACCACGCCCGCCACGCGCTGGCCGCCCTGGAAACCCAGCAGGACGCCACCCGCGCCCAGGTCGACCTGTTTGCCCCACCGCCCGAGCGGCCTGCCGCCGAACCCAGCGCCGTGGAAAAAGCGCTACACGGCATCGACCCCGACGCCTTGAGCCCACGCGAAGCCCTCGACACCCTTTATCAACTTAAAAAGCTTTCCGCTGCGGATTGACCTACCATCGCTTCCATGACTTATTGCGTCGCCATCAAACTTAACGCCGGCCTGGTGTTTCTCTCGGACTCCCGGACCAACGCCGGGCTGGACCAGATCAGCACCTTCCGCAAGATGATCATTTATGAAAAGCCGAAAGACCGCTTCATGGTGCTGCTGTCGGCTGGCAATCTGTCGATCTCGCAAACCGTGCGTGAAATCCTGCAGGTTGAGCAGCTCAAGGATCCTGGCGGCGGCCCGCCTATCACGATCTGGAACGCCAAAAGCATGTTCGACGCAGCACGTGTGCTGGGTGCGGCCATCCGCCGTGTGTATGAGCGTGACGCCGAAGACCTCAAACATGCCGGCGTGGACTTCAACGTCTCGCTGATTTTCGGCGGGCAGATCCGCGGCGAAGGCATGCGTCTGTTCCAGGTGTATTCGGCCGGCAACTTCATCGAAGCCACCCCCGAGACGCCTTACTTCCAGGTCGGCGAATCCAAATACGGAAAACCGGTGCTGGACCGCGTGATCACACCCGACACGCCGCTGGACGAGGCTGCCAAGTGCGCGCTGGTATCCATGGACTCCACGCTCAAGTCCAACCTGTCGGTCGGTTTGCCGCTGGACCTGGTGGTCTACGAGGCCGATGCACTGAAAAGCGACAAGGTGGTGTGTATCGACCATGAGAACCCCTATTTCCGCATGCTGCACAACAACTGGGGCAAGAAGCTGCGCGAGGTCTTTGACAGCATCGAGGACCCGATGTGGACCGGCGGGGAAACCCAGGTGCCGCTGCTAACGCCGCTGACGCGCAACCAGCCGCTCAGAAAAATCACTTCCCCCGAAGAAAAACTCATTTAGTGCCCGTCGCATCCAAACCTCTCATCGTTTTTTCCCACGGCAACAGCTTTCCCGCCAGCACCTACGGCGTACTGTTCCAGAGCCTGAAGGCACGCGGCTTTCAGGTGCGGGCGATTGAAAAGTTCGGCCACGACCCGCGCTACCCGGTGACCAGCAACTGGCCGCATCTGGTGCAGCAACTGGCTGACTTCAGCGCTGACGCGGTGGTGAAAACCGGCGAGCCCGTGTTTCTGGTCGGCCACTCGCTGGGCGGGTTTTTGAGCCTGATGTGTGCGGCGCGCAACCCGGAGCTGGGCGGCCAACCAGTGCGCGGCGTGCTGCTGATCGATTCACCCATCCTGGGCGGCTGGCGTGCAGCCGCACTCAGCGTGGCCAAACGCGCTCAGCTGGTGGGCTCGATCTCGCCCGGCGCCGTCAGCCGCAAGCGCAGGCACCAGTGGCTGGGCCAGACCGAGGTGCTGGCGCATTTCCGCAGCAAGAAAGCGTTTGCACAGTGGGACGAACAGGTGTTGCTGGACTACATCGAATACGGGACCCACGATGCGCAGGGCGAAGGTGACAACCAGCGCATGCTCAGTTTTGACCGTGATGTCGAAACCGCGATCTACAACACCTTGCCGCACAACCTCGAAGGGTTGCTCAAGCGCCATCCTCTCAAATGTCCGGTGGCTTTTATCGGCGGGCGTCAGTCGGCCGAAATGAAACAGGTCGGCATGGCCATGACTGAAAAAGTCACCAAAGGCCGCATCATGATGCTCGACGGCAGCCACCTGTTCCCCATGGAGAAACCGGTGGTCACCGCAGCGGCCATCGAGGCCTCGCTGCGCAACATGATGGGTTGAGCCGGCTGGATTTGTCATTGCGGGCAGAGCCTGTCCCGCCCGTGTATGCCACGGACAGCAGGACCTGAGTCCCCACTCCCTCCCCTAGCGCCTCCCTTGCCCCGCTGGGCGATGGAGGGGGACCTCATTTGGCCGCGTGCGCTGCGACCGCGTGCAAACATGACCGTTCGTTGGGATTCCCGTCC
>NZ_JACDDD010000136.1 GCF_013817205.1 Polaromonas sp. | reverse complement strand
CCCAGAGTAGGGGCTTATGGTGATATCTTGGGCTTGATGAGTTCTCTGACGCTGGTTTTGTCGCTGCATCGTCTTGTTATTTTTCATTTTTTTGAACGCCTGATTGCCGCTGCAGCGCAAATGCCACGTACCAATCGAGGCAGCCTGGATTGGCCATGGCGTCGCGGTTGACTACTTTGTCGATGGGCTGGCCCAGCAGCAGCTTCTTGATCGGCAGTTCCTGCTTTTTGCCCGACAGGGTGCGCGGGATCTCGGGCACCTGAAAGATGTCGTTGGGCACAAAACGCGGCGACAGCGCGGTCTTGATCGCGTTGTTGAGTTTGGCCTTCACCGCCTCGTCGAGGGCCACGCCCTCACGCAGCACGACGAACAGCGGCATGTAGCTGTCACGGCCCAGGTACTCGAGGTCCACCACCATGGAATCGATGACTTCCGGCAAGGCCTCGACCGCGCTGTACAGCTCGCTGGTGCCCATGCGCAGGCCGTGGCGGTTGATCGTGGCGTCAGAGCGGCCGTAGATGATGCAACTGCCGGATGGCGTGACCTTGAGCCAGTCACCGTGCCTCCAGACATTCGGGTACATGTCGAAGTAACTCGACAGGTAACGCTTGTTGCCCTCGTCGCCCCAGAAGTACAGCGGCATGGACGGAATCGGCTGGCTGCAGACCAGCTCGCCGACTTCGCCGATCACCGGTTCACCCGCTTCGTTCCACGCTTCGACCGCGCAGCCCATCAGGCGGCACTGCATTTCGCCTGGCACCTGCGGCAGCTCGCGGTTGCCGCCTATAAATGCCCCCGCAAAGTCAGTGCCCCCAGAGATGTTGCACCACCAGATATCGCCCCCACGCTCCCCCACTGCGTGTGGGTCGCTGCCCCCCGAGGGGGCCGCTGCGCCTGCGGTCTGGCGAAGCCAGTCCCGCGGCCCCGGCTGGGTTGAAGAGCGCCCGCGCGCCGGGAGGTTTCGAAACTGGTCGGTGCCCCAGTTCTGAGCCTCGGCCGACAGCGGCGAGCCGGTGGTGCCCAACGCCCGCACACACGAAAGGTCGCCACAGGCCGACAGATCAATGCCGGCTTTCATGCAGTTCGCAAAAAACGCAGCGCCGGCGCCGAAGAAGGTCACGCCGAGTTGCGCAGCGAAGCGCCACAGCGTGGTCCAGTCGGGTTTGTCTTTGGTGCCGCCCGGGTTGCCGTCGTAGATGCAGCAGGTGGTGCCGTTGAGCAGGCCGCTCATCTGCGCGTTCCACATGACCCAGCCGGTCGAGCTGTACCAGTGGTAGCGCTCGCCCCAGGAGTTGGCGTGGTAGCTGCAGCCCACGTCGTTGTGCAGGGTCTTGAGGGCCAGCGCCACGATGACGGTGCCGCCGTGGCCGTGCACGATGGGTTTGGGCAGGCCCGTGGTGCCGCTGGAGTACACAATCCACAGCGGGTGATCAAACGGCAGCCACATCGGCTCGAAAGCCGCCGTTTCAGCATCATTTTTGGCTGTAGCCGCCGCCAGATCTGCGCATCCAGCTATGGTTTTCATAGCGTCCAGGTTGCCATGCACGATCACGTGCTGCACGCTGGGCAGCGCCGCGCGCAACTCGTCCAGCACGGCGCTGCGGTCGAAGTCGCGCCCGCCGTAACTCACGCCATCACACGCAATCAGCACTTTGGGTTCAATCTGCCGGAAGCGGTCCAGCACCGCGTTGGTGCCCATGTCCGGCGCGCAGATGCTCCAGACCCCGCCTATGCTGACCACCGCCAGGAATGCCACCATGGCCTCGGGAATATTCGGCAGGTAGGCGGCGACACGGTCGCCCGGCTGAACGCCCTGCGCCTTCAGGTGCAACGCCAACGAGGCGACCTGGCGGCGCAGCTCCGGCCAGCTGATCTCGCGCGGGGGCGCACCGGCGGCCAGGCTTTTTTCGTTGTGGCTGATCAGCGCGGCAAAACCGGCGGCGGCGGCTTTGTCCACGTGACGAAACACCTGCTGCGCGTAGTTGAACTGCGCACCCGGAAACCAGGAAGCGCCTGGCATGCGATTGGCCGCCAGCACGGCACTGCGCGGCGTGGGCGACTGCAGGTCGAAGTAATCCCAGATGCTTTGCCAGAAGGCGTCGAGCTCGGTCACTGACCAGCGCCACAACGCGTCGTAAGACTCGAAGCTCAGGCCGCGTGTCTCGCGCAGCCAGGTTTGATACAGCGTGATTTGGGGAATGTGGGGTGCGCTCATGGCCAAAAGGTTACCAGCTCGGCGGGGGGGGCGATTCCTCGACCAGGGCGTTATATTTCCTGCTGCGCCCCCCACGAGATTTTTCCATGAAGCCCGGTAAGCCCGCGATCACCCTCTCCGCCGACAAGCAGGCGTTGAGCTTCTAGAAACTTCGGACCGAACTGCAGGAAAGATTCGAGCAAGCTTGGCAGCTTCGAGGTCAAGAAGTTGCTCGACTGGTATTGTGCCGAGATCGGCGCGTTGTATTACAACCAAGCCATCGCCGACGCACAGAAGACATTGGCCCAGCGGCTGGAGCTGGTCGAGGGCGAGTGGTGGACGCTGGAAAAATGAGCGAAAAAAACCAGACGGAACAGGGTGCCTCGATGAATGTTTTCCCTTCAAGGCTGTGGCATGTCACGGCGGCTCTGCTGCTTTTGACGGTGCCTCTCTCCGGCATGACTCAGGACCGGCCTTATCCCGGCGCTTCGTGGCAAGGTGTAACCGCGCCCGAAGCTTTGGGTTGGTCGCGCGAGAAATTGCAAGTAGCCCGCCAGTACGCGGAGACGATAGATAGCGCCGCGGTCATGCTGATTGTCAATGGCCAGGTGCTGGACGAGTGGGGCCATACCGGCACCCGCTACAACGTGCACTCCATTCGCAAGAGTTTTCTGAGCGGCCTCATTGGTATCGCCGTCGAGGAAGGCCGTATGGCGCTGGGCAGCACACTGGCCCAGCTGGGCATAGACGACAACCCACCTTCTCTCACGGCCATGGAAAAGCAGGCCACGGTTGGCGACCTGATCAAGGCCCGCTCGGGTATCTACCATGCGGCGCTTTATGAAACCCCTGGCATGGCGGCCCGGCGGCCTCAGCGAGGCAGCCATGCCCCGGGCACCTTTTGGTATTACAACAACTGGGACTTCAACGCGCTGGGCACGATTTACGAGCAGAACACCAAGGGCAAAATTTTCGAACAATTCAAGGCGCGGATTGCCGGTCCATTGGGCATGGAAGATTTCCGGCTTTCCGACGGCGAGTATGTGAGCGGCCCCAGTTCAGACCATCGCGCCTATCCCTTTCGCATGACGGCGCGCGACATGGCCCGTTTCGGGTTGCTTTTCCTGCGGGACGGCCGCTGGCGCGGCCAGCAGATCGTTCCGGCGGCCTGGGTCAAGGAAAGCACAAGCGTCTATTCAGACGCCGAGCTGGACGGCGGTTACGGCTACATGTGGTGGGTCGCCAAAGACGGGCGGCATCTGCCTTCGGTGCGTTTGCCCGAGGGCAGCTTCTCCGCCCAAGGCCACGGCGGTCACCTCATCCTGGTGATTCCCCCGCTCGACCTGGTGATCGTGCACCGGGTGGACACCGACCGGCCTGGCAAGCAGGTCAGCGACCCGCAACTCGGCGAGTTGGTGCGGCTGATCCTGGCGGCAAAAAAACAGGATTGATGGGGTGTTTGTTATTTAGCACGATTGTGCTAATATTCATTCATGGATGCCAAAACCCAAAAAAGCGAGATGACCCGCGCAGCAATTGTTGGTGCGGCGCTGGACCTCGCTTCGGCTGATGGCCTGGAGGCCATCACGCTGCAGGCGGTGGCGGACCGGCTTGGCCTGTCCAAAAGCGGCGTGTTTTCGCGCATCGGCTCACGCGAGGCGCTGCAGAAGGCCGTGATCGAGGAGTTCGGCCGGCGTTTCATTGCCGATGTGTTTGTGCCGGCCATGCAACTGCCCAAAGGCCTGCCGCGGCTGGACGCAATCATGCGGCGCTGGATCATCCGCATGCGCGATGTCGAGGTGAAGTCAGGCTGCATCTACACCGCTGGCGCCTTTGAGCTGGACGACCGCGAGGGCGAACTGCGCGACGTGTTGCTGCAGGAAGTCACGCGCTGGCGCGCCGCGCTGCGCCGCACCACACAGCAGGCGGTCGACGCCGGCCACCTCAAGGCAGACACCGATCCCGAACAGTTGGTCAGCGAAGTCAGCGCCCTGGCCATGGGCCTGCTGCACGACGCACGGTTTTTGCGCGACCAGCGCGCCGCCGAGCGGGCACAGGCCACTTGGCAACGGCTGAAAATCAGTTATCAGGCTTGAGGCTCCAGGACCTGGAGAGAAGTGATGCCCCACAAGGGCTTTTTGTTGGTTCAAATTTCGCACAATCGTGCGGAGAAAAGGAAATACCATGTTGCTGTTGATCGTTCCCCTGGCCCTGTTTGTCATCGTGCGCGCGGCGCGCGCCGTCCGTGAGTCGCTGCGTGGTGTGCCCCGCAGCAACCGCGACTGGGTTTGGTACTGAGAGGGGCCCGCCATGACCCGCTCTACTGCTGAAGCCACCGCTGCTTTTTACAACACCAGCCCCGTCACCCGGCTGTTCCGCTGGGGGCTGGGCGCA
>NZ_JACDDD010000067.1 GCF_013817205.1 Polaromonas sp. | reverse complement strand
CTCCTGCACCATACGGACCGCGCGTTCGCGTACTTCGGGGGAAAACTTGTTTGATTTCTTCATGGCTCCATCTTCTCAAAGGTTGGAGCCTCCTCAATTCCCGGGGCGATTCAGTTCCATGAGTTTGTCGGTATCCATCTTTGCGGTGGGCAGCAGGTTGTAGGCCTTGAGCTGGTCGCGGCACCATTTATGAAAGTGGCGCGCATGAACCTTGTCGCTCAGCCCCTTCGCTTCCATCACAGACTGCAGCTTCACTGCCAACGGTTCGTTGTAGCAAAGAATCAATATGGGTTTTGAAGTGGCTGTGTGCGCCTTGGCCAAATATTCCGCGCGGTAGCCCAAGATCATGGTTTTGCCAGAGCCCGCTACGCCATGGATAACGCGGTGCCCATCGCCCAGGGATCTAGCCAGTTGCTCTTGCTGGATGTCCATCACCCGCATGATGTCGGGCAGCTCGGCGTCTGCGTCGCTGTCGTCAAACAAGTCGCCGGTGGTTTGCACGCGCACCTGGGGAAACATGATCCAGCGCACGCGGTCCAGCTGCGGCAGGCTCATGGCGCCGCCAAAGCGGTGCGCAAACATGTTCCACAGCCGTTCTTGAAACGCTTCCGGGTCAGCGGACTCTTCCATCTCGTCTTTGCAGATGACGTAGTTGGCGGCAATGGTTTCGCCCAGGCCTGCTGCATCAAACTGCTTGCGTGTGATGCGGGTGAACACCACACCATGCCCCCATGGAAAAGCCAGCTTGCCTTGGTGTGGGCCGCCGGCTTGCACCAGTTGCGGGTCGCGCTCCAGCGCGTTCACGACCTGAATGGCGCAGTGGCGCGCTTGCGCCAACGGGTTGATGACGACCTTAGGCTGGCCGCTGCTCAAAATCGTCCAATATTGGCGGGTGGCGTGGCGAATGGTCTCTAAATGCCAGTCTTTGGTCTCCAGCACCAAAAGGCCGTGGCGGGGGTGCAGCACCACAAAGTCGGGGTAGGTTTGCTTGGGGCCAATGGGCACGTTGTGCCACAGCAGGTAGTCAGCGTCGAGCTTTTGCTCCAGCCGCTCAGCCAGGCGCCGCTCGCCCGTAGAGTCAAACGCAGAAGTTCCTATTGAGGGGATAAGGGTTGCCATCCGGGAAGTCACTATCCATTAACACTTTGTGACAGGGATCTTCGCTGCTAACGCTGCACAAGGCCAGAGGTTTTGAGGCCGGTCTGACGTGTGTGACCAACGTTGATGGGCAAAAGCGGAGGTAAATAAATCACACGGTGCATGGGCTTCCGCGTGCCAATCAAATGGGATGGACGGAGCGGGATTGATGCCGCCGCCGTGGCGCACTTGTCTATGTCACCGGGCCGCCACGGGATCCTTCAAATTTCGAGGAGCAGTAGCGAGCCCGGCCTATGGATAAAATCAGCCTCTAGCCCCCGTCCAGCAAGCGCAGGCAGCTATCAAAAACAGAGCAATGTAACCTTATTGTTTGGTGCTGAATTACTGCGCAAAAAGGCGGTACTCGTCATGCGGCACGGTAGCTGTCGCTCCAAGGGGTTGTCATGAAAGTTTCGCTTGCCAGCTTTGACGCTCAGTCGCCGCTCCGCCGCTTGTATGACGAAGCCGCCGAGACTTGGTGGTTCTCGGTGATTGACGTGGTGCCACTGAGCTCTTGCCCTTGCAGGGCACTCCTCTTTTGAAGGGGGATCTGAGTTGCGCCCTCTGTTTCTTGACGTGCCGCAAAGTACTGATTCAGGCGATGCACCTCGGCCTGCATGCGGGCGATGTCTCTCTCAATTCCCGTCCAGTCGCCTGACTGCGCCGTAAGCTCCGCGTTACGGCAGGCATCCGCCAGCGCCACCGCCCCGATCATGGCGCTCGCGCCCTTGAGCAGGTGAACCACGCTTTTTGTTGCTGTGAGGCCCCGGCTACTGAGGGCCTCGGACAGACGCGCCATGTCGCCCTCACTGGCGCGCTGGAATTCCGCGAATATCGCGTGCTCCAGCTCGGTATTGCCCGAAGTCATCTCAGCCAGCGCATGGTGATCGATGGGGCTGACCGGCGTGGCGCCGTGGGCGAGTCGCGCTTCCTGTGGCATTGCCGCGGGAGCCTCTGGGTTTGGTTGGGGTATAGATGTTGCTGGCAAGGGAAGCCAGCGCTGAAGCATTGCCAGCAGGTCTTTAAGTTCCACCGGTTTGGTGATGTAGTCGTCCATGCCCGCCTCCAGGCAGACCGCCGCTTCGCCGCGCAGTGCGTTGGCAGTGCAAGCGATGACGGGGCAGCGGGGCCCGCTCCGGCCAGCGGCTTCCAGCGCCCGGATGGCCCGGGTCAGTTCATAGCCGTCCATATGGGGCATATTGCAGTCGGTCAGCACCAAGCCAAATCGCCGGGATTCCCATAGTTTCAGCGCTTCAACACCATCGTTCGCAGTTTCCACCGCGTATCCCAGCAGGTTGACCTGCCGCCCGAGTAAAAGGCGGTTCGTCGGATGGTCGTCCACCAGCAGCACAAGCCTGCCCGAGGCTTCTGCCTGCGCCACCGTTGGCGCGCTGATAGCGCGTTCCCCGTACCGGGATCCGACCCGCACCCCGGTCGGTATTTCGGGGGTAGACAGGAGCGCAGGGTCGGCTGTTTCAAACACCGCTTCGAGGGACATCGTCGTTCCCTGGCCAAGCTCGCTTTGCATGGTCAATGACCCAGCCATCAATTCCGCAAGCCGCATGCTGATCGACAGGCCAAGGCCGGTACCGCCATAGCGGCGCGCGGTGTCGATTTCGGCCTGGGCAAAGGGTTTGAAAAGTTTGGCCTGTTGCTCCAGCGAAACGCCGATCCCCGTATCCGTCACGCAAAAACGAACTCGCTCCCGAGATTGTTCACGCGCCACCAGCTCAGCCCTGATATCGATTCTTCCGGCGTCTGTGAATTTGACGGCGTTACTCACCAGGTTGTTCAGAATCTGCCGCAGGCGGTCGGCATCGATCATGAGCGCGGGGCTTAAAGCCGGGTCGAGATGGACGTTGATCGGCAGTCCCTTGTTGCTGGCGTTGCTCAGGTAAGTGTTGCGCAGGTCTTCCAGCAGCAGCGCCAGGCTGGTGGGCTCCGGACAGATGGTCAGCTTGTGAGCTTCGAGTTTCGAAAAATCCAGAATGTCGTCGATGATGCGCATCAGCGTGCGGCTGGACTCGCGGACGATTTTGAGCGTGCCCTGTTGTGAGCCATTGAGCGGCGAGAGGCTGAGCAGTTCGAGCGAGCCGAGAACACCGTTCATGGGGGTCCTGATCTCATGACTCATGGTCGCCAGAAACGTGCTCTTGACCTGGTTCGCAGTTTCGGCTTGCGCCATCGCTGCCTCAGCGGCATTTTTCGCTATCAGCATGTCTTGCTTGGCCAGGGCTGCGTTGCGCATGGAAACCCGGATGCTGCGGTAGAGCAGGATGAACATCGCCACCGCGACGACCAGTGTTGCAAACATCCAAATGAGCATGACGCGAAGAAAGCGCTGAGACACCTGCTTCCGCTCCGCCTGCTGCGCGTCTTCCACGGCCACCATGCTGTCGAGTTGCGCGTGCAGCAACCGAACTGACTCGACGCCTTGGCCCTTGGCGACCACTTTACGGGCTTCTTCAAAGCCCTGCGATCGGTAGCTGTCAACTGCCTTGTCGAGATGGTCGAGCGTCGTTTCGATCAGCGGAACCAAGTTGCGCGCATCCTTCTGACTATGCGGACCCTCGCCCAGCAGCGTGGCGATTTCCCACCCCTGCTGGGTCAATTGGGCGCTGAGCTTGCGGAAGTTGGCCAAGTGCGCCGCCTCGCCAGTGATCAGATAGCTGCGCTGTTCAAACCCGGCGTTGGTGATGCCGCCACGGAGTTGGCCAAGCGCGACCTTGACCTGCTGGGTGTCGGCGACAAGCTGCGCCGCGTTGGCAAAGACCCGCGTTGACTTGTACGTGAGACCGCCGCCAACAAGCAGCAGGACGACGGACACTGCAAAGCCCGCAATGACTCGAAACTCAAGCGATGTCACGATGTGAGCGATTGCGGACAGGTCCCTACCGTCGCGGCGCACTACGGCGGCCATTCCCAGGCCTGCCGCCAGGAGTGCGGCGGCCGTGTTCACAGCAATCGGTGAAAGAACCATATCAGTCGTGATTTCGCGTGCGTCCCAGGCATAACCGATGAGGGCAACAATCCCTGTCAGCATGGCCGTGCCCGCGCATCCGTAGCGCAGGGGTTGCAGAACTCTTAGCGGCGGTGTTGCCAGTGCCAAACCTATGCCAATCAGCGGCACGGCTGCAAAGGGCGACATACGACCGGGGGTCACGCGGTTGTAGGCACTGCCGGCGTCCCGAAAAAACAATTCGTCGATACCCAAATGCCAATCGAAGATATCCTGGCTTAGCGTGGCGGCGACCAAAAGGGTGAACGCAACAGCGAGCGCCAGGCCGACCCAGCGGATCTTCGGCGAATCCGTCGTCTGGCAACCCAGGGCAATTCCCGCCGTGAACAGGCACAAAGCCGTGTTGGGCCGCATGGCAACCGCTTCCAGAAACACGCTTTTCCAGAGGGGAAAGTCCCACACCCAGCCGGCAAACGCAAGAAGGGCAATGCTCGCCGTGAACAGCGAACACAAACGAATCAGCAGGGTCACACGGGCGCTCGCCGCATAGGCCGCGGGCGGGCTGTGCGCCTGACCTTCAGGCATGCCGGGCAGCGCTCACCGCTTGTCTGGCCGTGTCCTGCGACGGCAGCGAAAAGTAAAACACTGCCCCGGCACCGACGGCGCCTTCCGCCCAGATTCGCCCGCCATGGCGCGAAATGATGCGCTGCACCAGCGGCAAGCCGACGCCGATGCCTTCGAAGTCGACGTCAACATGCAGCCGCTGGAACATGGCAAACAGCTTGTCGTACTGCGCCATGTCAAAGCCCGCCCCGTTGTCACGGATGGAGTAGGTCACCCCATCGCCGGTCTCTTCCCCCCGAATCTCAATCAGCGGCTTGTCTTGCCGGCGGCTGTACTTCACCGCATTGGAGAACAAATTCACCCAGACCTGCTCGATCAGTGCAGGGTCCGCATGGGTGGGAGGAAGTTCATCGATGCGTAGCGTCACCCCCGCATGTGCCGGGTCGGCCTGCATCCAAGACGTGACCACGCCATTCAGCAGGTGGTTCATGTCGACCTGCGTTTTGCTGACCTCGCGCACGCCCGCACGCGCAAAGTCGAGCAAGTCATCAATCAGCTTGGCCATCCCCTTGACGCTGGCGCCGATCATCGACAAGTAGCGTTGGCCCTTGTCGTCCATCGTACTTCCGTAGCTCTTTTGAAGGAGCCCCAAATATCCGCCAATGACGCTCAGGGGACCACGAAGGTCATGGGTTGCAGCCCACGTGAAGCTCTCCAGGCTCTTGTTGACGGCTTCCAGTTCTTCGGCCCGAGCGGCCAGCGCATCATGCAACTCAGCCAAGCGTTTTTCCAGCTCTTTCTGGTCTGTGACGTCTTCTGAAATACCCAGCAAATGGGTGGCAACACCTTCAGAGTTGGTGATCGGGACCTTCTTCGTATGCAGCAGGCGGATTCCCTTGTGCACGGTGTGGATTGGCTCTTCCTCAATTTCAATCAGCTTGCCTCCGGCGAGGGTTTCCCGGTCTTTGGCCGTGAAGTAATCTCCCTCGTGCTTTGGAAAAAAGTCGTAATCGTTCTTTCCCAACAAGGCGGCGCGGGGAAGGCCCAGCAACTCTTCGCCAGCCGTATTGAGGCTGACAAACCGCAAGTCCGCAGCATCCTTCACGAAAATCATGTCCGGGATATTTTCAATTAATGAATCTAGAAAGCGGTTAGCGGCCTGGGTCTCTTGCGTTTTTATGCGCAGTTGTTCACGGCTTTCGTGCAGTTCCTGATTACGCTGTGAGGTTGCCTCATAGGTCGACATCAGCAGATCAAGAATCTGGCGACGCGTGGCGCTGACGGCGTGCATGTGGCCATTAAATTCGATGGCGATGGGCGGAGCGTTTTCTTCTGGCGAAGTCTGAGGCCGAGGCTTCAATGCGTGCGCAATCCGGGCCATCAAGTGGGTGCGGCTGTAAGGCTTGATGACAAAGCTGTCCGCACCGCTTTTCAGGCCCAGCAAGACATCTTCGGACTCGGACATGCTGGTGACAAGAATTATCGGCGTGAGCGAAAGTTCGGGGTGGGATTTGACGCGCCGGCAGAGCTCGTAGCCGCTCATGCCGGGCATATTGACGTCGCTGATGATCAGTGCCGGCCTGAGCCTGGACGCCATCTCAAGAGCACTTTTGCCATCGACGGCAATTGTGGCCAGGTAGCCCTCTTCCTGAAGGATGTGGTGAAGCACCATCGCCTGGACGCTGCTGTCCTCAACAATCAGGACGTGTTGTTGGGCTGGCCGGGGTATATGCGCAGATTCCATTGGTACACCTTTGCTTATCCGAAATTCCTTGAGACTCCGTTACACAATGTAAACGTTTGTTTTGTCGCGCCCCTTATTCACTCAGTCAAAAAGTGGGTCAAACGTAAATACTTCACTTAATTTTGCTGAAGTGCCGGGTCCGCGTCTGGAGGAATCACTCGAAAACCCCGAGTAAAGGAATCCGAGCTACCGCAATTTCTGTGCCGTCGCTTATACCCCCGTCGCCCGGAGACTGAAGGGCTGAGGTGCTGATCAGCCAATTTCAGAGCGTGGGAAACGGCCTGCTGCTCAATCATTCGTGGCATGGGGAATGACCAAAGTTGGCAATGCGCTCGCCGAATATGCGGCTTGTTTGCGGTAAAGCCCGAAGTAAATAAATCACACGGGTGTGAGGTGAGATCGCGTTCCGGGCTGGCGCCACACCTATCCGGCGCCCTGCCGCGTCAAGCTGTTTTCCGACACGACCCGCCATCCCCCGGCCCGATAATTGCGTCATGACCCAAATGCCGCGCGCCACCACCCTCCCCGACATCGTGCTTCCGGACGAGCCCGGCGTGACGACGGTGGAGGTGGCGGTAGTCGAGATGACGGTGGTCACCGAGCAGCCGGTCTTTGACCCCGACAGCACTGCGCACTTCCAGACCAAGATGAAGCGTGCGCCGGTTTGGGTGGCCTCAATGGTGGCCAGCAACCATCGTGAGACACGCCGCTTTCGCGAAGAGCTGGCGCACATGAAGGGCGCGTGGCCCTTGCTGATGAAGCAGCGCAAGGGCGGCACCTGGACGCCGGAAGAAAAAGTGCAGCTCAAGGCCATGGTGCGCTCGGCCTCGTCGGTCAGCCCTTACCTGTTCGTCTGGGCGATCCCGGGCTCCATGGTGTTGCTGCCGTTTCTGGCGTGGTTTCTGGACCGGCAGCGCAAAAGGCGCGCCGTTGAGCGCCGCCGCCAGCAGGAGCAGGGGCAGTAGCAGTAGCGAGCCGGGTTTATGCATCAAATCAGCCTCTAGCCCTTATCTGACAAGCGCGAGCAGCTATCAAAAGAAGAGCAACTGCAAGATGGCTCAACGTGGATGAAAATGCCACACCATGGCTGAACAAACCGATTTTCTGATCATTGGCAGCGGCATTGCCGGTGCTTCGGTGGCTTACTGGCTGGCGCCGCATGGGCGGGTGACCGTGCTGGAGCGGGAGTCGCAGCCCGGCTACCACTCCACCGGGCGCTCGGCGGCGCTGTTCATGGAAAGTTATGGCACGCCCCAGGTGCGGGCGTTGACCATGGCCAGCCGCGCCTTTTTTGCCAACCCGCCGGAAGGCTTCGCTGAGCACCCGCTGATCTCGCCACGCGGCGCCATGATGGTGGCCACGCATGGCGAAGAGGCCATGCTGGCCGAACAGTGGGAGGTGTTCCGCAGCGTCACGCCGCATGCGCGGCTGCTGAGTGGCGCTGAAGCCTGCGCGCTGGTGCCGGTGCTGCGGCCAGAGATGGTGCTGGGCGCGGTGCTGGAGCCCGACGCCGCCGACATGGACGTCGATGCGATTCACCAGGGTTTTTTGCGCGGGCTGCGCCGCGCGGGCGGCAAAGTTGTCTGCAATGCCGAGGTCACAGCGCTGGCGCAGGAGGGCAAGGCCTGGCAAGTGCAAGCCGGCGGGCAGGCCTATGCTGCGCCAGTGGTCATCAACGCGGCGGGCGCCTGGGCCGACGTGGTGGCCGCGCTGGCGGGCGTCCAGACCATCGGCCTGGAGCCGCGTCGGCGCTCTGCTTTCATTTTTGCGCCGCCAGAGGGCACGCCCACGGGTGCCTGGCCGCTGACGGGGGGCATCCACGAAGGCTGGTACTTCAAGCCCGACACCGGCATGCTGCTGGGCTCCCCGGCCAACGCCGACCCGGTGGCGCCGCAAGACATTCAGCCCGAAGAGCTGGACATTGCCATGGCGATTCACCGCATCGAGGAGATGACCACCCTGACCATCCGCCGCCCCACGCGCACCTGGGCCGGGCTGCGCTCGTTTGTGGCGGACGGCGATCTGGTCGGTGGCTTTGATACGCAGGCGCCGGGTTTCTTCTGGTTGGCCGCGCAAGGCGGCTACGGCATCCAGACCTCGGCCGCGATGGGCGAAGCCTGCGCCGCACTCGCGCGCGGCTTGCCGCTGCCGGAGCGTATCGCCGGCTTTGGGTTGATGGAGGCGATGCTCTCGCCGTCGCGGCTGCGCACGCCAGTGGCATAGCTGCCCCTGCCGGTTCAGCACGAAATCGGGCCTCAGCCCTCGTCCTGTAAGCGCATACAGCTATCAAAACAGGAGCGTTTAATCGTTAATGCGGAGCACCCCGCCTTTTCTTCCTGAGGAGGTTCAATGACGCGTCCGGATGCGGCGAGCCAGCACCCGCATGAAAACCCAAACTTGCGTTTCCGGCTTCAAGCCTTACGCACACAACAGGATTTTCATGAACAGACTCGATGGCAAACGCGCACTGATCACCGGTGGCACCACAGGCATAGGCCTGGCTGCTGCAAAACAATTTCTGACAGAAGGCGCCAGGCTGGTGGTCACCGGCTTCAATGACGACACCTTGGCGCAGGCGCGCCGGGAGCTGGGCAGCGAGGTAGCAGTGCTCAAGATCGACGCCGGCGATGTGCGGGCACAGAAGCAGCTGGCGCAACAGCTGGCCGACACGCTGGGCCAGCTCGACGTGGCTTTTATCAACGCCGGTATCGGTGTGTTCAAACCGCTGGAGCAGTGGGATGAGACCAGTTATGACCGCTCGATGGCGGTCAACCTCAAAGGACCGTTTTTTCTGATGCAGGCCTTGCTGCCGGTGCTGGCTAACCCGGCCTCGGTGATCTTGACGGCGTCGGTCGTTGCGCACGTGGGCATGCCCACTTCCAGCGTCTATTCGGCCACCAAGGCGGGCCTGATCTCGCTGGCGCGCACCTTGTCGGGCGAGCTGATCGCGCGCGGCATCCGGGTCAACGCGCTGAGTCCCGGCGCGGTGAACACGCCGATTTACGGCAAGCTGGGCATGCCGGCTGACGAGCTGCAGAAGATGGAAGACGGCCTGCGGGCACAGACGCCTGCGCAACGCTTTGGCACGCCCGATGAAGTTGCACAGGCCGCGGTGTACCTGGCGTCCGACGAGTCACGCTTTGCGGTCGGCAGCGAGCTGGTGCTGGACGGCGGCTTCAGCGCAATTTAGCACGCTGAATCAGTGACGTTCATTGATTCAGCGTTACAGGTCACCACGAGATCTGGACTGCCGATGACAGCTCGGGCGCTTATGTGCGCGCGTGCGGCATAGGCGGCGCCTTCGTGTGGCCAGCGCTGCTGCGCAAGCTGGACCGTATCGACGCCAGCTACAAGGACTGAGCGAAGGACTGAGCGGCGTTTTATGCATCAAACTGGCCTCCAGCCCCCGTCCAGCAAGCGCAAGCAGCTATTAAAATCAGAGCGTCTGGCAAATTGAGCCGACGCCACACCCCTGGAAAGTACCATGCCCACCCTTGAAACCGTCGAACGTTTTGTGGCCCGCGTTGAGCAGAACGCGCATACCGAAGCCATTGCCGAGTTCTACACCCCCGACGCCAGCATGCAGGAGAACCAGGCGCCGCCGCGCCGCGGCCGCGATGCGTTGATGGCGGGCGAGGCCAAGGTGATGGCGCGCGCGAAGTCGCTGACGTCTGAATGTGTGCGGCCGGTGTTCATCAGCGGCGACAAGGTGGTGATCCGCTGGATCTTCAACTTCACCTGGGCCGACGGCAGCACCACACGCATGGAAGAGCTGGCCTGGCAGCGCTGGGAGGGCGAGCGTATCGCCGAGGAAACGTTTTTCTACGACCCGGCGCAACGCACGCCGGTGCCCGCGCAGCCCTGAGGGCGGCGTCGCGGCTCAGCCCCGCGGCGTGCCGAGGGTGAAGTAAAACACCGCCCCCTGGCCCGGCGCCGACTCGGCTGACACCACACCGCCATGGCGGGTGACGATGCGGCGCACCGTGGCCAGCCCGACGCCCGTGCCGGGAAACTCGGCCTCGGCATGAAAACGCTGGAAGGTGCCAAACAGGGTGCCGGCGCCTGCCATGTCAAAACCCGCACCGTTGTCGCGCACAAAAAAACGGGGCTCGCCGCAGGCCCCCGGCTCGCGCCCAAAATGGACTTTGGCGTCCGGCGTTTTGGACGAGTATTTGAGGGCGTTGCCCAGCAGGTTTTGCAACACCGAGCGCAGCAGGGCGGGGTCGCCCTCGGCGCTCAGGTCGGGCTCGATCTGCACGGCAACTTCCAGCGCCGGGGAAGCGCTGCGCAGGGCTTCCACCACTTCCCGCGCCATCTGCGACAAGTCACAGGGCGCCGTGCTGAGCTCGCTCGCGGTGGAGCGGGCCAGCTCCATCAGGGCTTCAATGAGTTGCTCCATGCGCTGGGCGTTGACCTCGATGCGCGTCATGAAGTGTTCAGCGCGGCTGTCGCCCGGCGCGTCGACCGATTTTCTCAAGGCTGCACAAAACCCCTTGATGGAAGCCAACGGCGCACGCAGATCATGCGATGCGGACGATGAGAAGGAGCGCAGGCTTTCGTTGGCCAGCTGCAGCGCTTCGCCACGCTGGGCCAGCGAAAGGTTCAGGGCGGCGATGGCGCGGGCTGCGTTTTCGCGTGCGGTGACGTCATTCTGAACGCCGACGTAATGCGTCAGCGCACCGCTGTCGTTCAGCACCGGTGACACGGTCAATTCATTGAGAAACTCGCTGCCGTCCTTGCGGTAGTTGCGCAGCAGCACGGTGGCTTGCGTGCCTTGCCGCAGCGCTGCGCGAAGGGTCGTCAGGCCCGCCTGCTCGGTCTGCGTGCCTTGCAGCAGGCGGCAGTCCTTGCCAATGACGTCTTCGGGGCCGTAACCCGTGAGGCGGTAGAAGGCCGGGTTCGCGTAGATCAGTGGAATCTGGCCCTTGTCCACACGCCCGATGGTGATGCCGTTATGGCTCGATGCAATGGCCCGCTGCAGCAACAGGGGCTCGGGTAGCCCGCTTTCACTATTGTTCATGGCGCTCCTTTGTCAGAGGCAACTCTACAACACGCCTTGCCGGGAATTGTGACGAATGAGGGTGGCATGGCCAGTTAAGGGTCAAATCGGTCGCCAGCCCTCATGCAACAAGCGCTGTTAGCTATCAAAACAATAGCAAAACTCGGGTCTGGCACCGGTGAATAACAGCTCGCGGTAGAGAACTTCAGGGCGTAAGCTCCGCCGGCCCGCCGGCAGGCGGGGCGGCGGGTATTCTCAGCACGCGCTGAATCGTCTGCAGCAGTTCTGTATTCGATGTCGATGCCTTGAGCAACACCGCGTCGGCGCGGGTTTTGGAGCTGGGCAGCACTTCGCTGGCAGAAAACACCACCAGCGCAGGCCGGGGCTTGAGGCTGTCGATCATCTCCACCAGGTCCCAGCCGGACTCCTTGCCAAGCCCCAGATCCAACAGCACCAGGTCAAAGGCCTGCGCGCGCAGGCAGGCTCGCGCCTGGCTCAGGTTGCCGGCAAATTCAAAGGTGGCGAAATCGGCCGCAATGCCTTCGGTGATGTGCTGGATGTCCACATCGTCTTCGACATGCAGGATACGTGGCTTGCGGCCGTGCAGCTCGGCCATCGCGCGCTGCATGGCGGCAACCAGATGTCGCTCGTCAATCGGCTTGGTCAGCCAGTCCGTCACTGTCGAGGGCTTGTGGTCAAGCTGCAGTTGCCCGTCGCCCGCCAGCGTAGAGATCACGATGACAGGCAGCTTGCGTGTGGCTTCGTTCTCGCGCAGACCGTGCAGGAAGGCACCGCCGACCTGCCCGGGCAGGCGCAGGTCCATCGTGGTGGCGTCGTAGCGGCGGGATGCCAGCAAGGCAGTGGCCTGGTCGGCGCTGTGCGCCAGGTCGGAGTCATAACCGGCCTTGTCCAGCATGATGCTGATCAGCCGGGCCACATCGACGTCGGCCTCGCACACCAGGATGCGCGGGCGCTCCGGCGCGGGGGCGGCCACTGGCGTGGGCGGCTCACGCCACTCCGGCAGCTCGAAGAAAAACGTCGAGCCTTCACCCAGCAGGGTGTCAAAACCGACGGTGCCGCCCATGCGCTCGACAATGGCGCGCGAGATGTTCAGGCCCAGGCCGGTGCCGCCCTTTTGCCGCGTGTCTGACGAGTCGGCTTGCGAGAACTTCTGGAAGATGCGCGTGCGGAATTCGTCGGGAATACCCGGCCCGTGGTCGCGCACCTCCACCCGTACGCCCAGCCCGGCCCGGATCACATGCACATCCACCGTGCCACCCGGCGGCGAAAACTTCAGTGCATTGGACAGCAGGTTGGTCACCACCTGTGTGAGCCGGTCGGCCTCCACGTTCACCTGCAGGTCGGTCTCGTCGCAGTGCAGCGCCAAGGTGACGTTGTTGGCCAGACCGTAACCTTCGTTGGCGGCGATGGCTTGTGTCATCAGCGGCATCAGCGCCATGGGTTGCAGGTCCAGCTTCATTTTGCCGGACTCGATTTTTTCGATGTCGAGGATGTCGTTGATCAGCCGGATCAGGCGTTCGCAGTTGTTCTTGGCGATGCCGATCAGGTTCATGGCGGTGTCGGGCAGCTTGCCGGCCATGCCACCGGCCACCAGGCCCAGTGAGCCGCGAATCGATGTCAGCGGCGTGCGCAGCTCATGGCTGACGGTGGAGACAAACTCGCTCTTCATGCGGTCGATGCGCTTGAGCTCGGTGACGTCGGTACCCAGCGAATAAAAGCCGATGACCTCGCCCTCGTCAGCGCCCTCGCCATAGCACGGGAAATAGTTGATCACATAGTCCCGCTGGTCGCCTCGCGCCGTGGTCTGCGTGCGCTCATACACCACGGGGTAGCCCGACAGGACCTCATCAACCCGCGCACGCACCCGTTCATAAAACTCATCTCCCATGAGCTCCTGCATGGTCTTGCCGTCGATCTGCTCGCGGGTCACGCCAAACACCTCTTCATAAGCGCGGTTGTGAAAGTGAAAGCGCCGGTCCTTGTCGACATAGGCAATCAGCGCCGGCAGGGTGTCGGTGATCTCGCGCAGGCGCTGCTCGCTGGCGCGCAGCGCGTCGGCAGCGCGCCGCATGCTGGTGTTGTCGCGGCCGGTGCCGCGGTAGCCGGTGAAGCGCCCGGAGGCATCGAAGATAGGCACGCCGCTGATTGAGAGGTGCCGCACCTCGCCCTTGCCGTCCAGCCGAGTGACTTCAAAGTCGCGAAAGGGTTCGCGCCGCTCAAGCTGCGCCTCATGCGTCGCCCAGACGGCGTCGTCCATGTTGACATAGGGCAGATCACGGCGCAGCTTGCCGATGCTGCTGTTGCTGGTGATCGCGCCCATGTCACTGATCTGCCCGGCAATCTGGACAAAGCGGAAATTTTCGTCCTGCTCCCAGAACCAGTCGCTGGACATCTCGACCAGTGCGCGAAAGCGCTCCTCATTCTCGCGCGAATCCTGCTCGGCATGCTTGCGCTCGGTGATGTCCTGCACCTGGGAGATGAAGTGCAGTGCCTTGCCTTGCGCATCGCGCACCAGCGAGCAGGTCAGCGTGGCCCAGATCACCTTGCCCGACTTGTGCAGGTAGCGTTTCTCGCGATGGTAGCTTTCTATCTCGCCGGCCAGCGCCCGCTGGCGCTGAAGCATGTCTTCGGCCACATCGTCAGGGTGGGTGACGTCGGGTGAGTCTGGCGCCACCAGCTCGTCCTGCGAGTAACCAAACATCTCGCTAAACGCGCGGTTGACGCGCAGGCGGCGCGAGTCGGTGCCCAGAACAGCCATGCCAATCGCGGCGTTTTCAAAGGCGCTTGTGAATTGGTCGTCGCTGGCTGCATTGCCCGCAGCGCGCTCGTACACGTCCAGCCGGGCAGTCTGTTGCTGCAATTTCTGCTGCAACTCCTCGTTCAGGCGCGTCAGCGCCTGCAGGCGGTCCTGCAGATCTTGCGCGCCCTGCGGTGGCGGCGTTTTCGGCTGCACTTGTTTCATTGTGTTCTCTCGCCGGTCTGACACCGCTATTGGCTTGCCGGGTGTTGTAGTCAGTATGGATTAATTTTCTTCTCTCTGACTGCGCGCGCAAGCAGGCTTTTGACGGGGTAATCCCTAGCGCGAGGTGATTTATGGGGCGGTCACGCCCGCGTCCTACAGGGCTTCCTGCCATGGCTGACAGGCACGCCTGCGGCGGCTGCCTAGCGTGAGGTTTTAACCACGGATGATGACCATGCCTCAATCAAGCAAAGACAACAACGGCGGAAAAAACCACCCTGCCAAGCAGTCTGGCGGAAGCTCTGCAAAGTCTGCAGACAAGCCGGAAAAAAATCCGAATTCGCCCACGGGCGCCCAGAACCGGGGCGAGAAGAAAACCACGCCCTGAACCGGCGTCAGCTGGCTCAGGCCGGCTCTGCGACGGCAGCGACCTCAATCTTCATGCGGGTAACTTCCAGCGGTTGCGCGCCGTAGTCGGATATAAAGGCCACGTCGGCGGCGTCGCGCCCATAGGCCAGCACGATGCGGCCGCCGCGCGCTTGCCTTTGTGTGGCGTCAAAGGTGTACCAGCGCCCGCCGACAAACACCTCGAACCAGGCGTGCAGGTCCATCGGATTCAGCTTATGAAGGTAGCCAACCACCATGCGCGCCGGCATCTGCAGACTACGGCACAGCGCAATGCCGACATGCGCAAAATCGCGACAAACACCGGCGCCGTGGCCCATGGTGTCCATCGCATCAGTGGTAGCTTCGCTGACGCCGTATTTATATTCAAGGTTGGTGTTTATCCAGGCGCGGATTTTTTCGGCCTGCGCATAACCGGGAGCGGTGTCGCCGACGATCTCGCGTGCCTTCTCGGCCATCTTGTCCGAAGGGCAGTAGCGGCTTTGCAGCAGATAACTCAGCACATCGTCGGGCAACTCTGCCACCGGCGTGTGCGGCGCATCGGGCTGCACGGCGATCTGGTCTTCCACTTCCATGACCACTTCGACGTCGATATTCATCTCGCCGGGCGGCAACACTAGGCGCTGGCACAGGTTGCCGTAGCCGTCCACGTATTCGGTGGTGGGCACCCAGGGATCCAGCGCATAGCGGTCGCTGATGATCCACTGTGCCTGTCCGCTGCGCGGGCGCAGCATGGCGACGATGGGACAGTTGCCAACCGTGCTGACCGTCAGCTCACAGGTGGCCCTGAGTTTCATCGCCAGGAAGGATTTTTAGGCGCGCTTGCCGGTGACCATGCGGTAGATGAACAGCAGCAGGATGGCGCCCAGCACGGCAGCGATGAAGCCGGCCGACTCACCGACCTGGTAAAAACCGAGGAAGCGGCCGAGGTAGGTGGCGACCACCGAGCCGACGATACCGATGATCACAGTGATGATGAATCCGGCCGGGTCGCGGCCGGGCATCAGGAATTTGGCGACGATGCCGACGATGAGGCCGATGAGGATGGTCCAGAGAATGCCCATGATGGTCTTTCAAAAAGTTGAATGAATTGATGTCACGGGCCTGGCCCGAAGACAAGAAAGCATCTATCGCGCGCCGCAATCGGCCTATCGGAAAATTGAGGCGCCGTGTGTAGGACCATGCGGATACGCACGCTGCAGCACCCGCCATTGCCTCCCGGAAGTCTCCGGATTTACACGTCGAATTGCCCGTCGGCCCCCGTCAGACTTCCGTGGGTAGCTATCAAAAACGCAGCACGTGAGCGCTCAGTTCCCACCCCGGGGCGGTTGCGGCAGCGCGATGAAGGCCAGCGCGCCCAGCGCCAGCAGCAGCCCAATCGCCGCCAGCACGGCGGTGTAGGGCTCGGCGCCATTGCTGGCCGCGACTGAGGCCACCAGCCCGGTGAACCACTGCACGGCAGCCACGCCCAGAAAGATCGCCATGGTGAAGACCGCCATGGCGCGGCCGGTCATGGCCGCCGGGTAGGCTGCGCGCACGTCGGCGTACTGCAGCACCATGAAGCCCGACAGCAGTCCGATCACCACCGGGCCGACCACGTCGATCACGGTATTGTGGGTCATGGCAAAGGCGGCGAAGAGCGCGGCCAGCAGCAGCGTGAGCCCGGTGATCCAGCGGCGCCGGTGCAGCGGACCGGGGTCCAGCCAACCAAACAGCGGCGGGCCAAACAGCGAGGCGAGCGACATCACCAGCGCGACGTTGCCGCTTTGCACCAGCGAGAAGCCGTGACGTTCCATCAGCAGCGGGCCCAGCCACAGGCCACGCAGCGCAATGAAGGAGGCATAACCCACACAGGCCAGCAGCATGATGCCCAGGGTGTGTGGCAGAGTGAACAGTGCGCCAAAGCCGGCCAACGCCTGGCGCACCGACTCTTTGGGATGGATGTTGTGCTCGGCTGGTGCCGGCTCGTGCACCAGCGCCCAGATCAGCAGCCAGGACAGCGCTGCCATAGCGCCCAGCACCCAGAAACCCATGCGCCAGGACGAGGCTTCGATCAGCCAGGCCAGGGGCGTGCTGGTCAGCAACATGCCGATGCCGCCCAGGCCCAGGGTGATGCCGGAAATCGCGGCGAAGCGCTCGGCCCGCATGTTGCGCGCGATAAACACAGTGCAGACCAGAAAGGCCGGCGCGCAGCCGATGCCAATCAGCACCTGGCCGACTACCAGCATGCCGTAGCTGCCGGCCATGGCGGACACGGCCGAGCCGGCAATAGCGACGGGAAAAGCCGTCAGCACGGTGCGCCGCACGCCATGCAGGTCTATGCCTATGCCCATGAAAAGCTGCATGGCGCCGAAGGCAAAGTGAAAGGCCCCGGCAAACAGGCCCAGGGCCTGTGGACTCAGACCGAAGTCGCTCTGCAACGGCGCTGCCATCAGGGCAGCCACACTGCGCCAGGACTGGCTCAGCGCAAACGCCGTGGTCAGCGCCAGCAGCATGGTCCAGGTGTCACGGTGGGAAGCGGGAGCGGGCGGCAGGCGGCTGGCTTGCGCGGGGGCGGAATGCATGGCGGCAAGGGTACACGATGGCCGCCGTAACGCCGCCGGGTCAGGGCGCGGGACTGCGGGAGGTATCAGCGGGCCGGCGGAAGGGCTCAATCGCCCAGCCCGCTGGCGCGGCCGCCAAGTCCAGGCCGGCAGCCAAGACCCGGCAGTACTCGACCAGGTCTTCCAGCTCGCCGGTTTTGTCGAAGACGTCGTCGGCGCCCAATGCCAGGCATTTGCCCACGATGTTCTCGTGGAAATAGCCGGTCAGCACCACCACTTTTTGTCCGGGGCGGCGTTGCTGGCACTGCTTGAGCACGCCGAAGCCCGAGCCATCGGCCAGGTACAGGTCGACGATAGCCAACTGCCAGTCATCCGCGTGGTCCAGCAGCCACCGACTCGCCCCACTCTCTCTCCCGGCATGTCCGATAAAGCGGCAGGGGCGACTTCGTGCATGGACTGGATGAGTGTGTCGCGCATCTCGGCGCGGTCTTCCACCAGAAAAGTGTTGATCAGCATGCTGTCTGCCCCCGATTTTTTTTCGAATCTTTCAACGCTAGCCAGCTGGCCGACCACGGCAGGACGGCTATCGCCGCCTGCGTTTGTAGGCAGGAGCTGACATTTTTGAAACAAAAAGTGGCCTCAGCCCTTGTTGGGCGGGCGTCAGCAGCTATCAAAAAAGGAGTAACGGGTGCAGTGTTGCATGCTTGATGGAACAAATAAAACCGATGGACTTCGAGTCAGGGCAAGGCGCAACCCCGCGGTTTTATGTTCCAGAGAGCGTGCAACACTGCCCGAGGGCTTGCCCAGCCCGCCCCGTGGTTCAGGAGCAGGACTGCAACGTCTTGCCGGTCAGCTGCGGCTTGAGAGCATCAAGTTTTGCGCGCAGAGCCGCGTCCACGGCAGCGAGCTTGAGGATTTGGCCGCGCGCCTCCGGGCGCTCCTGCGTAACCCGGGCCGTGCGCACCCCCTTGGTGGCGACACGCGCGAGTTCCTGGTCGGCATCGGCCTGCGTGGCAAAGCTGGCCAGCGCCAGGCCAGGCGCCAGCGCCGGATTGGTCACCGCGCGGAAGGCAACGCCGAGCTGGCGCAGTTCGCCGCGCTTTTTGGCCAAGGCCTCGTCGGTGCTGTATTTGCCCATGTAGACAATCCAGCGCGCCGGCTCGACGCTGCTCTCAAACTGCCAGCTTCCTGCCGGCAAGGCCGTTTCCAGCGCGCTGCGCAGGCTGGCGGTCTGCTCCTCGTTGAACAGGCCGGCCTGCAGGCACTCGGGAGCTGGCGCTTCGCCGGCAGGGCCAGACGCCACCAGGCCGGGACCGGCCTCGATTTTTCTGGCTTCGTCCGGCGTCAGCAGGCGGATCGCCTCGGGCCGGATCTGCGTGCCCAGGCGTTGCGGCTCGGTCTGCACCGCCGGAGCCAGGCCGTAGCTGGCCAGCAGGCCTTGCGACCAGGCCCAGTAAGCGGCGTTGGCCAGCACCAGCACCAGTACCAACAGCCTCAGCATGGTCGGGCGCCCCGCTGCGCAAGGGGCCGGACACTGACTTCGGAGCTGGTGATTTCTTGCATGCCAGCCGCAGTATGCACCAGCAGGGCGCCGTTTTCGCCAACGCCGTGGGCCATGCCTTCGGTGCCGTTGGACAGTTGCACGGCGCGTCCGGCGAGCGCGTCACGCGCCGCGAAACGTGCCTGAAACGGCGCGAATCCAAACAAGCCGAAAGCCTGCACCGTCTGCACCAGCGGTGCGGCGACCAGCAGCAGCGCCTGCGCTACTTCCACGTCCGGCCGGATGTCCTGCAGCGCAGCCGGTGCCAGCGCCGCAGGCTGGCCGTCGGCGGCCGCCGCGTCGAGGGTCAGCGCGCGCACATTGATGCCGACGCCGATCACCACATACCGCAGCTCGCCCCAGCTTGCGGTTTCGACCAGAATGCCAGCCAGCTTGCGCTCGTCCCGGGCGTCGACCAGCCACAGGTCGTTGGGCCATTTCAGGCGGATGCGCGGCTGATCCGCTGCGGGAACGAGCGGCTGCAGACTCTCGGCGATGCTGATGCCGACGGCCAGCGAGAGGCCAGACCAGTCCGCCGGCTGCAGCGCCATGCCCAGCGAAAAAGTCAGGCTGTCACCGGCCCGGCTGTGCCAGGCGCGGCCCATGCGGCCACGACCGGCGCTTTGCTGTTCGGCCACCAGCAATACCGGCTCGGCGGCAGCCGGCCCGATGGCCCGGAAACGCCGCATCAGCTCGGTGTTGGTGGAATCTATGGTGGGCAATACCTCGACCGTGAAGCCGGGCAAAACCGGCGCCACGGCTTGCCAGATGGCCTCGGCGGGCCAGCGGATAGGGGCGGCAGGGCTCACGGCGGCAGCGGGCTCAGGACTTTTTGTCTTTTGCAGGCTTGCCGGTTTTTCCGGATTGCCTGAGGATTTTCTTGAGTTCCTTTTTGAACTCTTTTTTCGGCTTCACGGACTTGCCGGCCTTGGGGGCCTTCTTTTTGTCCTTGCCCGGCTTGTCAGCCGCCTTGGACTTTTTGGACTTCTGGGATTTTTTGCCCTCTTTGCCTTTTTTACCCGGTTTGTCGTCCTTGGGCGCGAGCAGCGTGCCGCGGCAGTTTTTGGCCCCGCACCAGCAGGGGTACTCGGCCAGCAGCTTCTTTGTGTAGGGCGCGTCGATGATCAGGCCGTAGTCGTAAAACAGCTCTTCACCGGCGGGGATGTTGCGCAGCGCCTTGATGAAGACGCGGCCGTCCTGCTCGTCGGCTTCGCAGTTCGGTTTGCAGCTGTGGTTGATCCAGCGCGAGGAGTTGCCGCCGTGTTTGGCGTCGATCACATGCTCTTCGTCAATGTGGAAGTAGAAGGTGTGGTTCGGGTCCTTGGGGTCGTGCGGGTGCCGGCGCAGCGCTTCCTTCCAGTTGATGACTTCGCCGATGTACTCGATCAGGGTCTCGCCTTCGGCGAGGTCCTGCACCGCAAACACCCCTTTGCCGTGCACGCCTGAAACGCGGGTCTGGATGCGCCGGCCGGCGGTGGAAGCGGGGCTGGCCGGCGGGCTGGAAGATGGGTCGAAAGAGGGGGGCAAGACCTGAGTTTTTGACACGACGGCTTTTTTTGGTATGGTTAATTCATGGTGCGACTCGAAGTCGCCTGTAGTCAGCTTCACTTTAGAAGCCAAGAGTTGCATTTTACCTCTGTAGAGCCTAGGTTCTATACGATGAAAACTGCAATGAACACAATGTAATCCGCCCCTGCGCGAATGCATTGATGACCATCCCGCAACGGGTTCGGTCAGTGCAAAACAGCCCTTAAAGCTGTTTTCTGTCTCTTTTGAACGACAAGTTACATTTTGTAGCGAAATTGTTTTGCCCGCATTGGGACAAAAGATCCGAATAGGTGACACCAACTCATGGTGTCTTGTTTTTCTACTGAAACCACGCTTGGAACAGCGTGATCTCGACTATGCGTGCGTCCCGGGCAACTGGGGGGTGCGGAGCCATAGATAAACCACTTGCGCGGCAACGTGCATAAACCAAAGGCGACTTTGGGGAATTTCTGGGAGCAAGACCAGAAAGAGTGGCCGGGATAAAGGGTACGGGAAACATATGTGAACGTTCGTCTAACCGCCGTAATAACCAAACAGCTAACACTTGTGTCCACGGGCAACCGTGGGAGCTGTGACCAAAACGGTATCGCGTCTGGAATCAGTTGTCATGAACTCTGATTCGTTCCCTCAGTACACGCGGCGGAGAGAACGTCCCTAACCCCTTTCGTCGGTTCGCCGACCGACGGGGCATCGTGAGGAACGAGGTAAACCCGATACACCGCTGGCCTTCGGGCCAGCAACCTGCGCGTAAGCAAGGGCCATGGTGTAGCGGGTAGAGGAAGCTGCAAAAAGCAAATGGGCGCATGTAACGTGTGTCATAGCGGTTCAAGATTTGCCGCAGTGCGAAAGCACGCAGACTTGCAGCAGGTGCGACAGCGTAAAAGCTATTGCGAACTTACACCCTAGGGAAGGTCTGCATAACCCCCGCCGCAGCGAGAGTTGCTAGTCAAGAGTTCACAACATGAAACCGGCACAGTGTTCGAGCCGGTTTTCTGGCGATGCTGGCCCGAGTCTGCGTCCGCCTCGA
>NZ_JACDDD010000135.1 GCF_013817205.1 Polaromonas sp. | reverse complement strand
GGGGGCAGTTCGCCCTAAATTGGCCAAAACCCATCCAGTACCCAGACAATTCGACGAACGACACGCATCGGCCGCTGCGCGCCCCAAATCATGTGCTCATCGGACTACTGGTGAAATATCCGGGCTAACGGGTCCGGGGTCCGTGAGATCCCCGGTGTGGTCGCCCCGGTGCTGGGGAAAGGCCACCACGAAACCGGCCTTGACCAGCGTACGGGCCAGGTCTGCATGCACCCAGGGGTTGCCGCCCGAGCCGTGTGAGATGACGACCAGACGGCCGTTGCCGCGCACCGGCGCGCCTTGCCAGGCCAGGCTCAGCGTGAAGGGGCCGCGCTGGCTTGCCTGCTCGTCCGCACTGGACGGGTAGAACACGGTGACGGGGCCATCGTCCTGCAGGCCAGCCAGTTGGGTAAGTCCCATGCCAGCTTGTGCGCAGGCGGTGGCAAGCGACAGCAGGCAGGTGAGGAGGTAGTTGCGCATGGGGTGCACTGCTGTTTACCAGGCGTCGCGCTGCAGCGTCATGCGCTCGCGCTCCTGCTGCACCAGGCGTTCATGCAGGCCACCACCACCGGTGACCAGGAACACCACAGCGCCGTGAATCAGCAGGCCGATGCCCCAGCCGAGGGCCGGGAATACCGCCCAGTGCCTGTCGCTCATCGCCGACAGCACGGCCAACAGCAGGTTGACGATGATGTAAACACTGGCATGGATGTACCAGCCCATCTTGGCCGCTGCGCGCTTGCGTGCCACCCGGTCGAGGTCTTTGTCTTGCAGGGTGCTTGTGTTCATGGTGGGTTCCTTTGTTCAGACGTTGAGTGCGGGCTGAATCCGGCTTGCGGCGGGCCGCAGCGCCAGGCGCATCAGCCCGATGGCGCGGCCGGCAAAAATGCCACTGAATGCGCCGTACAGCGTGCCGACGGCCATGCCGAAGTTGGCGTGGTATTTCAATTCCGGGTGCATCACCAGGCTCACGCCCACGGCGTATTTGGTCACGAAGATGCCCATGATCAGCACCATGGGGATCCAGCTGCCCGGCAGCCGGAACTGGCGTGAGGCGCTGTCGTAACGTGAGCCGGCCGGCACCGGGCGTTGCGTGACCACCAGCATCAGCAAGACGGCGGTGGCCAGCCAGCTGCCCAGCACGGCCGGCGAGGCGCCGAAGGCCGAGATGGTGCCGTACAGCGAGAAGGCGCCCAGGCCCAGCGACATCAGCACAATGCGGGCCGCGCTGGCGCTGCGGCTGCGCACCTGACTGAAGCCCAAGGCCAGCAGGGCGGCCAGCAGGCCCCAGACCCAGACGGGCGTATTGATGAGGATTTGAGCAATCATGGGAGGCCCTTGGGTTGCGGTTGGGATGGGATGGACGTGGGGCGGGAGCAGGCCTAGCCATTTGACCCAGATCAGCTCGCCCAGAAATCGGCCCGGCAGCAGTGTGAAGACGCCTGCCACGCCGCAGGCACCGAGGTAGAGGCCTTGCATGGTCTTGCGGTGGCCGGTGATGTTGCCCTTGGCCAGAAACCAGAAAGCCAGGAAAAGCATGCCGTACACCACCGGAACGAGCAGGTGGATGGGCGTGTAGCCTGCAATGTTGGGCAGCCGGTAGTCCCGGATGAAAATGGCCGAGGTGCCCGTCAACAGCATCAACGTGACCCAAGCGTAGCCGGTGGCGCGGTGCAACTGGGGCCGGTTCGCGCCGGCCTTGCGTGCCCACAAGGCAACAGGGCCCATGGCAAGGGCAGCAAGCGCGGCAGTGAGGTGAATGGCGATGAGGGGTGACATGTCCATGTGTGGCTCCTGGTTGGATGAAGCGAACTTTGCCCAAGCCGCACCCGGGGGGCGAGTGGATTGCGACGAAATGCAGAAACTGCGGCGCGAGTTGCCTGCGGACGGGATGAAAGGCGGAGCCGCATGCGGCCGTTCCGCAGGTATGGGTATGCCGGGGGAGGGGGACCTCTGGCCCGACCACAGCGACTTCGGCCATCATCCAGTCCCGACGCGTGGCCTGTCGATCCATGTTCAAAAATGGTGGGAATTCAGATCGTTACATCAGGGAAAGTACGCTATTGAGCATGCTTTCGGGTGCCATACTTGGCCTGACACAGCTTGAAGTCCCACCCTTTCACGCAAAGATGAAAACAGAACAGAGAAAATGGACTCAGTCCCGGGGATGGTCTCCACGATCGGCGGAAAGCTTGGCGAAGTCCGCGCAGCTGGTGCTGGTATTTGGCAGTGTGGCCGTGCTGCGGCAGCGGCGCCTCACCGCGGCAATCCGTGCAGAGTATTCAGCCGCTCACATCTTCGGCTGCTCCACTGCAGGGGAAATCTGCGGCTCCCACGTTCTCGACGACTCACTTGTGGTCACGGCGGTGCAGTTCGACAGTACGCCAATACGCAGCGCCCAGGTGAAGGTTGGGCCGGCGGTGGCTAGTTTCGAGGCGGGTGAGCAGATCGCAAGGCAATTGCCGCTCGTGGTGCGCGACGCGACCACTGGGGTCGAAGACAAGCTGCTGCATGTCCTGGTGATGACCGATGGCTTAAAGGTCAATGGCAGCGCGTTCGTTGCCGGGTTGATGAAGCACCTTCCCGATGGCGTCAGTGCGACAGGCGGGATGGCCGGGGACGGCGTGCGCTTCGGCGAAACCCTGGTGTACCGGGACGGCGTCGCCGAGACCGGCGCCATTTCGGCGCTCGGCTTGTACGGCAGCAGGCTGAAGGTCGGCTACGGCTCACTGGGCGGATGGGATACCTTCGACACTGAATGGCTCATCACGCGGTCGGAGGCGAACGTGCTGTACGAACTGGATGGCTTGCCTGCGCTTGCGCTGTACAAGGAATTTCTGGGCGCGGGCCCGGCGAAGGGTTTGCCTGCGACCGGCCTGTTGTTTCCCTTGAGCCTCCGCGCCGAGGAGGACGAGACGCCGGTGGTGCGCACCATCCTGGCCGTCGACGAAGCGGCGCAGAGCATCACTTTCGCCGGCGACGTGCCCGAAGGCGCCTATGCCCAGCTGATGCAAGCCAATTTCAGCCGCCTGATCGACGGCGCCACCGGCGCAGCGCGCATCTGCCAACAGGCGCTGCCGTCGTCCGAGCCAGAGCTGGCCCTCCTCATCAGCTGCGTCGGGCGCCGGCTGGTTCTCAAGGAACGCGTCGATGAGGAAGTTCGGGCGGTCAACAACGTGCTGGGCGGCAGTGCCACGCTGGCGGGCTTTTACTCCTACGGCGAAATTTCCCCGTTCACACCTGGTGCGCGGTGTGAATTGCACAACCAGACCATGACGATTACCACGTTTTCGGAGAGGGAGGAGCCGTTTAAGGCTGCCTAGAAGTCTGCGATGCCGTCAGGTGATGGGCAATGAGGGGAAACAGGTGGATGTGCTTGTGCGGCTCCTGTGAAGGAAGGAGATGGACTGCGGTCAGGTGTTGGGGTGCCGCGCGGCTTTTGCGACGAAACGCAATAACCGCGGCGGGAGTTGTAGTGAACGAACGTAAAACGCGCCGACCCGGCGCCAGCCGCGCCCCGGGGGCTACGAGCCGCCAGCGATAATCACGCCTTACCTTTCTGGAGCGTGCGTGGACATCACATTGCTGATCAAGGCGGCCGTCATGGGCATCGTCGAGGGCCTGACCGAGTTTTTGCCCATTTCCTCCACCGGCCACCTGATCCTTGCCGGCGCGCTGCTTGGGTTTGACGACGCCAAGGCCAAAGTCTTTGACATCGCAATTCAGACCGGCGCCATCTTTGCGGTGATCCTGGTCTATTGGCAGAAGATCCGCGACACGCTGGTGGCACTGCCGACGGAAAAGCAGGCGCAGCAGTTCGCGCTGAATGTCTTTGTGGCCTTTGTGCCGGCGGTGCTGCTGGGCCTGCTGTTTGGCAAGGCCATCAAGGCGAATCTGTTCACCCCGGTGGTGGTGGCCACCACCTTCATCATTGGCGGCTTCATCATCCTGTGGGTTGAGCGGCGCCAGCAGAACAACCCGGCGGCGGCGCGCATTCAAGAGGTCGAGGCCATGACGCTGATGGATGCGCTCAAGGTCGGCCTGGTGCAGTGCCTGGCCATGATCCCTGGCACCAGCCGCAGCGGCGCGACCATCATTGGCGGCATGTTGCTGGGGCTGTCACGCAAGGCGGCCACCGATTTCTCGTTTTACCTGGCGATCCCGACGCTGATTGGTGCGGGGGTATACAGCCTGTACAAGGACCGCGCGCTGCTGTCGGTGGCCGACCTGCCCATGTTCGGTGTCGGCCTGCTGTTTTCATTCATCAGCGCCTGGCTGTGCATACGCTGGCTGCTGCGCTACATCGCCACCCATAGCTTTGTGCCTTTTGCGTGGTACCGCATTGTGTTCGGCATCGTGGTGCTGGTCACGGCCCAGATGGGCTGGGTGCGCTGGGCGGGTTGAGACGTCTGATGTGTTATCCCGGGACTTGATGCGGCGTCTGTGTTGGCAAGCTCCTGCCGGGCGGTCCACCACCAAGCCGGGGGTTGCCCGGCGGCAACTCACTTTCTTTTTGCGTCGCCAAAAAGAAAGTAAGCAAAGAAAAAGGCGACCCTGCTGTCTGCGTCCCCTCCGCTTCGCTGCGGGGCAGGGGGGGGGGGGGGGGG
>NZ_JACDDD010000134.1 GCF_013817205.1 Polaromonas sp. | reverse complement strand
GTCGAGGCGGACGCAGACTCGGGCCAGCATCGCCAGAAAACCGGCTCGAACACTGTGCCGGTTTCATGTTGTGAACTCTTGACTAGCAACTCTCGCTGCGGCGGGGGTTATGCAGACCTTCCCTAAGCGTTGAGTCCAGAGACTGGGGTTCATAATTGTCCTTAAGAGGGCAATTATTGGTTGCTTTTCAGAAATTCCAGGATATTTGTCCTCATCGGAGCAACCGCGGCGGCAGGCTTACGCATCGCGCGGGCTATTGGTGCCGGCGAGCAATCGGCCTGCTGGCCGCTGGCTCGCGCGGCGCTGGTGATCGCCACCGCCAGGTGGACATGGCGGGCGTTGCACTGCCCATGGGTATCAGCAGCTTAGCCCGTTTATTCAGTGCTGACGATGCGGTGATCGCAACTACAGCCCGCTTTGCGTAGCGAAGGTGCTGATGCAGGGGGGCCGACGGTGCAGGGTGTCAACAGCAGGCGTGGCTGCAGCCACCCCGTCCGCTTTAGTCTTTCGCTTTGGGTGCCTTGGTGGCGCGCCGAAGTGTCTGCTTGACCGCATGCTCTGCCGCACGCAGGACAGAGCCATCTCTTGTCGGGGTGTCCAGGATCACGGACGTCGCCGTGGCGCGGTGGAATGTCAACTGATCGATCAATTGCTCAAGATGCTTGACGTCCTTGACCAAGGCCAGCGCCAGGTGCGAGTCATCGCCGGTCAGCCTGTCCAGGCGCACGATCTCAGGCCATTGCTTGACCTTGGCAGCAAACTTCCCGCAGTCTGCGCCGTTGATTCGCAGCCGTATGGAGGCCGCCACTGACAGTCCCAGAAATGCGGGATCAATCACGGCAGCGTACCCGAGGATTGCACCCTTGTCCTCCAGCCGTCGAAGGCGTTCGGCAACGGACGGCGCAGTAAGCCCCACATGTTGCGCCAGCTGGGTAAAGCTCGCGCGCGCGTCAATTTCTATGATTCGCAGCAGCTCGACATCAATCGCGTCAACTCCATCGAACAGAGTCAGCTGGCGCGAGGGGACCCACGACACACTGAGCGGGCGCTTTGCGCCCGTGCAGGTGGGCCACGCGGGAGGCAATGTGGGCAAGACACGCCTGCGCCCCGAGCAATGGCTGCTTATCGAGTGGCCGAGCAAGTACTACATGTCCACGCTGCCCGAGGAAATCACCATCGACGAACGCCTGAATTAAGCCGAGCCGCGAAGCGGCTTCGGCTCGAATGAAGCGTCATGTGACCGAACCTCACCGGTCACGTGCTCGAGAACAGAGGCAATTGCCGTATGGGCGAGGTTGAGCTGCGCGGCTTCGGCAGGCGTGAACCAGCCTAACACCTCGTGTTCAGCGTTGCGTAGCTCGGGCTCTCCACTCCAGCCGGTAACCAGGAACACGTGAAACTCGCCGGGCCCGTGAGCGTCCGGGTTGGGCTCGGACACGACGAGCGCGATGTGGGCTACGGTTGGCGTAATCCCCAGTTCTTCGTCGAGTTCCCTCGCGAGCGCGACTTCGGGCGCCTCGCCCGGTAGAACATGACCACCGAAGAGATCCCAGACGCCAGGGTAGTACGCGCGATGGCCTGAACGGCGGCCGAGCAGCACTCGACCGGCCTGATAGATCACCGCACACGCCGCGACTCTCACATGATCACCTAACACCTGTATGTGGGCTTCCCCACGAACGCAAGAAACTGACCGATAGATTGGCTGTTGGGGAAGCGCCCGCAATCGCACATCGGGCATCTGGGGTGGGATCGTATGTGTCCCGTGCCGACATGGAATCTGCGTCAGCGAAGCGCCAGTCAATACAAGCCGTAGGCAAGCTGCCGGAGGAGTTATCAGCGTAAATCGGTGTGGGGTGAACCCGGTTGGCCATGATGGTCGATCAATCTCGTCGCAACGCAGAGTGCCGGAGATCATGAAGCCATAGCCCAGACTTGCGGGCCTCAGCCTCGTGTTCTTCGTCGCGCCATGTCTCTCGCAGGGCAGCTTCGTACCAATGCTTCATCGAAGGAAGGCCTAACAAAAGATTTACGTATTCACGCGCGCGTGCCGAAAGCGGAGGATCGTATGTCTGTACCCGGAAAGCGACGGGTGCAAAAAACGCGTCGACGGCTGTAAAGGTCTTGCCTGCCAAAAACGGTCCACCGAAACGCGATAAGCCGTCGTTCCAAAGCTCGTCAACGCGCTGCAGTTCTGACAGCAACGCTTTGGAGTGGACTTCGATCTTTACGCGGAGCCCGCAGTTCATGGTGCAGCTATTTCGAAGATTCAAAAAGCCGGAATGCATCTCCGCGGCGGCACAACGCGCCCATGCCCGGGGCACACGCTCAGACGGCCAGACAGTTGAAACCGCCTCCGCCAAATACTCGGAAATCGCTAGCGAATCCCAAATGACAAGGTCTGCATCAACCAGGCACGGCACCTTCCCGGTAGGCGAGAATGAACGGAAGGCGTCAGGAGTAGAGATTCCACCGAAAGGAATAATCCTTTCTTCGAACGGAATGTGAAGTTCGCGCATGAGAACCCACGGCCGCAGCGACCAGGACGAGTAATTTTTGTTGGCGATGAACAGAGTGAACATGAGGTCGGAGCTCCGGGAATGTAGGGCATCGCAGAAGGCGACAAGCATTTCGCCTTCCGCAGGGAACGAGAATATTTTGGTCCGGGGCAGTTCGTGACTCCGCGTGGTCCATGAGGTCGATCGCAATATAGCGTTGAAGGGCCCAAATTTGGCCGATGACATCATGAGAATTTCATGTTGCTGAATAGTCCCGGTATGGCTCCGCACCACAGATTTCTGTGCCCTCTGTGCAGCCTGTCGCGTTGGGCACAATGCCAGCGCCTGCATCGAGTGCAAAAGCCCGGCCATTTTGGTGTCAACACCCCGCAGGCGCTGACGAAACGGATCAGACCAGCTTGCGTATTGGCTTCTTTTTCCAGACGCCGTAGAAGTAGGCGGCCTGCAGCAGCAGTGCGACGGCATAGGTGGCCGGGTAGCTGGCCCAGATGCCGGGGAGTCCGAAGGCGGCGCTGAAAGCCCAACCCAGCGGGAACAGCAGCAGGCCCAGGCAGCCCAGCGATATCAGCGTTGGCACCAGCACCGTGCCGCTGGCGCGCATAACGGCGGTGAAGACGCTGGCCAGGCCGAAAATCAGGCTGGCCCAGACCGTGATGTGCAGCAGGCTGGCTGCCAGCGCGAGCACCTCCGGGTCGGTGATGAACAGTCCGACGATGGTTCGGGCAAACACCAGCACCAGCACGGCCAGCGCACCGGTCAGCACAATGTTCATGGCCAGCCCGATACGCGTCACCTGGTCAAGTTGTTGCAGGCGGCCGGCGCCTATGGCCTGCGCCGCCAGCACCGAAGCTGCAATCGCGATCGACATCGCTGGAAACTGCACATAAGCCATCACCTGGCTGACGGCGCCCCAGGCGGCGGTGGCATGAGAGCCGTAGCTGTTGACTAGGCGCAGCAGCGCCAGGTCTGCCAGCGATCCGGTGATGAAAAACAGGCCGGTGGGAAAACCCAAGCGGATGACCGGCTTGAGGACGTCGGGTGACAGGTACAGCTGGCGCCAGAAGGCCACGTCGGGTGCAAGCGGACGGCCACGCCGGCGCAGGTGAAAGCCCAGCCAGAGCAGGGACGCGGCGCTGGCGATCAGCGTGGCCCAAGCGCCGCCGGTGATGCCCAGCGCCGGCAGGCCGGCCCAGCCCCGGATCAATGCCGGTGTCAGCACCAGGATGATGGCCGAGGACACCCCCAGCGCGAACAGCGGTGTGACCGTGTCGCCGACGCCGCGCAAGACCGCCGCCGCCAGCATGGAGACAAACAGCAGCGGCAGCGCGGCCAGCATGATCCTTGCATAGGCGACGGACTGGGGCAGCACATCGGCCGGCGTGCCCAGCAACAGCAGCATGGGTTCGGTCAGCAGCATGCCGCCCAGGCCGATGACCACCCCCAAGAGGAAACCGGCGTAAAGAACAGTGCCGGCAATCGCGCGCACCTGGGGGATGTCTTTGGCGCCCCAAGCCTGGCCCACGAGCACCGAGGCGCCCGCGCCAAAACCGATGACAAAAGAAATGAAGAGCAGCAACAGCGGGAAAAAACCTGCGACCGCTGCAAGCGCCTTGATGCCCAGCATCTGCCCGACGTAAATGTTGTTGAGCGTGCCCGACAGCGCCTGCAGCATGTTGGTCAGCACCAGCGGACCGAGGAAAACGAGAAAGGTCCTCCAGAGGGGGCGGGACGCTGCGAGGTCTGTTTGGGTTTCGGGCATGCAGGGCAACAAGTGCGGCCACTGGCCGAATGGGTAGCAGTATGCCCCGAGCCGGAAATCTGCTCCCTGGCGGCGTGCTTTCGGATAGGCGGGCACCTGCTGCGCGCTGCCCGAAGTGGTTTCGGTGCCACCGCATAGGTGGCCGGGTAATTCACGCCTTGATAAGCAAGCGGTGCGAAGCACCGGAGTTTGAGATATGGGGGGGTCTCCCATATCTCAAACTCCTGTTCCGACACCCCACCACCGGAACGCTTGATAGACTCATTGGATGATGAAGGCCGATTGGTAGACACGTTCCGACACCCCACCACCGGAACGCTTGATAGAC
>NZ_JACDDD010000133.1 GCF_013817205.1 Polaromonas sp. | reverse complement strand
TGTATTAACGGCTGTAGGCAGTTTCGCCGTGGGAGGTGATGTCGAGGCCTTCGCGCTCGTCTTCCTCGCTGACACGCAGGCCGATGGTCAGGTCCACGATCTTGTAGGCGATGAAGGACACCACACTGGACCAGACCACCGTGATCAACACGGCCTTGAGTTGGATCCAGACTTGCGAAACGATGGAGTAATCAGCAGCGGTGATCATCGTCGCCGTGACCCAGTCGGCCACATAACCGGGGCCGCCCAGGCTTGGCGAGTTGAACACCCCGGTCAGCAGGGCGCCGACGATACCGCCGATGCCGTGCACGCCGAACACGTCGAGCGAGTCGTCTGCACCGAGCATTTTCTTCAGGCCATTGACACCCCACAGGCAGGCGAAACCTGCGACCAGGCCGATGACCAGGCCGCCACCGATGCCGACGTTGCCCGCTGCGGGCGTGATGGCCACCAGACCAGCCACCGCACCGGACGCTGCACCCAGCATGGACGCCTTGCCGCGCATCAGCGCTTCACCCACACACCACGCCAGCACGGCCGCGGCGGTAGCGCCCAGCGTGTTGATGAAAGCCAGGGCGGCGAAGCCGTTGGCTTCCAGGGCGGAGCCCGCGTTGAAGCCGAACCAGCCCACCCACAACAGAGCCGAACCGACCATGGTCAACGTCAGGCTGTGCGGCGCCATGGCTTCCTTGCCGTAGCCGATACGTTTGCCCACCATGTAGGCACCGACCAGGCCGGCCACAGCGGCATTGATGTGCACGACGGTTCCGCCGGCAAAATCAAGCGCGCCCGACTGCCAGATATAGCCGGCTTTGGAGGTCATTTGATCAACAACTTCCTTGGCGGTGTAGGCATCAGGCCCCATCCAGAACCACACCATGTGGGCAATGGGCGCGTAGCTGAAGGTGAACCAGATGACCATGAACATCAGCACAGCCGAGAACTTCATGCGTTCGGCGAAGGCGCCGACGATCAGTGCGCAGGTGATGCCGGCAAACGTTGCCTGGAAGGCTGCGAAGATGATCTCGGGAATCACAACACCCTTGCTGAAGGTCGCCGCATTGGCGAAGGTGCCCGCAGTGTTCTCCCAGACACCCTTCATGAACAGCCGGTCAAAGCCGCCGAAGAAGGCGTTGCCCTCGGTGAAGGCCAGGCTGTAGCCGTAGATGAACCACAGGACAACGATCATCGAGAAGGTGACCATGACCTGCATCAGCACAGACAACATGTTCTTGCTGCGGACCAGGCCGCCGTAGAACAGCGCCAGGCCGGGGATCGCCATCAGGATCACCAGCATGGTCGAGACCATCATCCAGGCGGTGTCGCCCTTGTTGGGAACCGGGGCAGGTGCAGCCGGTGCTGTGGATGCGGCAGCAGCGGGTGCGGCGGCCGGAGCCGAAGCCGTTGCGACTTCAGCCGCAGGCGCAGACGCGGCAGGCGCAGCAGGTGCGGCGGCTTCTGAGGCAGCGGGAGCGGCGGCAGGGGCCTGGGCCAGCACGGCGTTGGCGCCGGCGAACAAGCTCAAACCCAAAGCCAGGGAGGCAAGTAGTTTTTTCATTTTGATGGTCTCTTGGTGGGTTGAGCCTTACAGCGCTTCTTTGCCGGTCTCGCCGGTGCGGATGCGCACGACTTGCTCCAGGTTGTAGACGAATATCTTGCCGTCGCCGATCTTGCCGGTGCGGGCTGCGCCCTCGACCGCTTCGATGACGCGGTCCACCAGTTCGTCGGACACAGCCGCTTCGATCTTCACCTTGGGCAGAAAGTCGACGACATATTCCGCGCCCCGATAGAGCTCGGTGTGACCCTTCTGGCGACCGAAGCCCTTGACCTCGGTCACTGTGATGCCCTGCACGCCGATACCGGACAGCGCTT
Source organism: Polaromonas sp. (assembly GCF_013817205.1). Lineage (GTDB taxonomy): Bacteria > Pseudomonadota > Gammaproteobacteria > Burkholderiales > Burkholderiaceae_C > Polaromonas. The sequence continues at coordinate 2,750 of NZ_JACDDD010000133.1, read as the reverse complement.
CGCGCACCTCGTCCAGTTTGAACGGTTTGATGATGGCCGTTACGAGTTTCATGAGTTCTCCTTTTTTTCAGCTAGATGCCGTGTATGTCAGAAATTTTTCTTGATCGAAAACACCAGGCTGTCCTTGCCGAGGTCGCGCGTGCCGGAGCCTGGCAGGGTGTAGCGGCCAAGGCCGTTGGTGCCCACAGCGGCCAGACTGAAGACCAGGCCATCAATGTCCTTGTTCACGGTCACAGAGTAGTCGGTGTACGAGTTGCCGTTCTTGACTTTCTGCGCCCCGATGTGCGGCACGATGGACCAGCCCGAGCCGAGGTCAAAGTTGGCACTCAGGTCGAGGTAGCTGCTGTTTTTGCTGTTGACCGCGCCGAACAGGTTGGTCGTGGCGTGTGAGTACTTGGCGGTGACGATGCCGAAGGTCAGGGCGCCGTAGAGCTCGAAGGTGTTGGGGCTGACAAAACCTGGGGTCTTCTTCAGGTTGTTTCCGGCATACCAGTAGTACAGGCCGCCCACGTCGTAGCCCACACCTTCAGCCAAGGAGCCCTTGTAGCCGCCGTAGAGGTCGATTTCAACCGGGCCCTTGGTGGTGTTGGGGTTGGCGGTGGAATCCTTGATCCACGTGATGGTCGACGCCCAAGTGCCGAGGTACAAGCCGCTGCTGTGCGCGTAGTCGATGCCGCCGTTGATGGCGGGCTTTTTGCCGCTTTGAGAAATGCCGCGATAGCGATAGTCTGTGGTGGCCCCGATGTTGTAAGACACGGTGGACTCCGGCGCCGGGGTCGCCTGGGCAAAGGCGCTACCGGCTATCAGGAAAGCTGCTGCAACAGCAAGGTGAGTGGCTTTGAATGTCATCGAAGGCTCCAAAATGAAGAGTGGGTCGGAAGGGCAGGTTTCTTGGCTACAGGTTCCTTTAGCATGGAGCGTGCCAAATTTTGTAGGCTCTGCGCTTGATGTCGTCGACCACAACGGCTGTCGCGTTACATTGAACCGAAACAAATACAAGATATGCACGTTATTGGTGCGCACCAAAATGCGGACAAATGGTGCAAAACAGGGAGCCACCGGAGATGAGCCTTTCTTTAGTGCAAAGCCGCGCGTTGTTGGGCATGCAGGCGCACCCCGTCTGCGTAGAGGTGCATCTGGCCAACGGCCTGCCGAGCTTCACCCTGGTGGGGCTGGCAGAGACGGAAGTCAAGGAAGCCCGGGAGCGGGTGCGGTCCGCGATTCAAAACACGGGGCTGGAGTTTCCGGGCAACAAGCGGATTACGGTCAACCTGGCGCCGGCCGACCTGCCCAAGGACTCTGGCCGTTTTGACCTGCCCATCGCCTTGGGCATTCTTGCGGCCAGTGGCCAGCTCGACACCCGCAAGTTCGACGGTTATGAATTCGCCGGCGAGCTGTCGCTGGGCGGCGAGTTGCGGCCGATTCGCGGGGCTCTCGCCATGAGCCTGGCGCTCCCGGGGCTGGACGCTGCCGCCAGCAAACCCAGGCTGGTGTTGCCCGAAGGCAGCGCCGAGGAAGCCGCGCTGGTGCCCGGCACCGAGGTCTATCGCGCCCGGCACCTGCTCGACGTGGTTCGCCAGTTCCTGCCAGGGGACACACCGCCCGAAGACGTGGCTGGCTGGCAAAGATTGCAGGCCAGTGCCCAGCATGCGGAAGCAGCCTACCCGGACCTGGCGGACGTCAAGGGCCAGGCAGCGGCCCGACGGGCACTGGAAATCGCCGCCGCCGGCGGTCACAGCGTGCTCATGATGGGGGCGCCCGGCTCCGGCAAGTCCATGTTGGCGCAGCGTTTTGCCGGCCTCCTGCCGCCCATGAGCACCGAAGAAGCGTTGCAAAGCGCCGCCATCGCCTCTTTGGGTGGCCGCTTTTCGCTGGACCGCTGGGCCCAACGGCCAACCTGCGCGCCGCACCACACCGCCAGCGCCGTGGCTCTGGTCGGCGGTGGCTCGCCCCCACGTCCTGGTGAAATTTCGCTGGCACACCAGGGCGTCTTGTTTTTGGACGAACTTCCCGAATTCCCAAGGGCCGCGCTCGAAGCCCTGCGCGAACCGCTGGAGTCCGGCACCATCACGATCTCGCGCGCAGCCCAGCGTGCCGAGTTTCCCGCGCGTTTTCAGCTCATCGCCGCGATGAACCCCTGCCCCTGCGGCTACCTCGGCTCCAGCCTGCGCGCCTGCCGATGCTCACCCGACCAGGTCTCGCGTTATGTAGGTTTTCATAGTTGCTGCGCCTTGATCAAAGTTATTGAGCCAAGTCGTGCGAAGTTAATGAGCCTTTCCGCTAACCTGCTTTTCAAGGCTGCACGACAGTTGTTCAAATTCGGTCAGCAATCTAGGTTACTGCAGAGCTGCTGATTGCTCAACATCAAAGTCAAAGCGGGCCCGTGGCCGCCTCTAATTTTGCTGGCGCTGAATCTTCTCGAATCGGCAAAGGGCTCAGCCAAACAGCGGTAGCTTCTGCGGGTGGCAACGAGCGCAGTTGTACGTCGTTCCACAAATCAACTGCGAGTTCTTCCAGCTGAGCCGGCCCTACCGTGGGCCACCGCTGGTGCAGGGTGTCGGCGCACTGGGCAATCCATTGGCTGGGCAAAAGGGTATCCATGGGTAAATGATACTGTACATCCATAAGGGGTATCCACTTAGCTCCACTAAGCGGATTCTGTTGTTTCCTGGGTCGAGCCGGTGATGTCGCGGTAAGTCACAGGTTGGGTGATGACTGACTGCTGCAATAACCGGTAAAACAGCATTCCC
>NZ_JACDDD010000066.1 GCF_013817205.1 Polaromonas sp. | reverse complement strand
ATCCGTTCTTGCGTACACTTTGGCATTGGCAGTCCCCGGTTGCAATTGACATCGAACACCAATGACAACGCGCTTCGGCACGGGGCTGCCGACTCCTGCTAATGAAATATCCGGGTTAGGGAGCGCTGAACACCAGCGGCTGTCCCGCCTGCTCGCTCGCATAACGCGACAGCCCGGCAAACAACTCACTGCCATCCCGGGTATCAAGCCACTGCCCGTCCACAAGTTTGTAGTGAAAGCCGCCGGCGCGTGCAGCGAGCCAGATTTCCTGCAGGGGCTTTTGCAGGTTGATGATGATCTGGCTGCGGTTGACAAAACTCAGGGTGATCATGCCGCCGGTGCGCTGGTTGTCCAAATCCGCATCGGTTTCATCGTTGATGCGGTCGCAGGCCACTTCGATGGCCCTGAGAGCAGCCTCCGCATGGTCCAGATAGTCCAGGTCCGTCATTACAATCCCATCATGTTTGCAAGATCCCACATTCGAGCCCAAATTCTAGGCCGTGGACGCGTTCTCTTCGCGGCTCATGGCTTTTGCACCCTGTCGCTGGTACTCGCCGCGACGGCTGGCCTTGCGGCTTGCGGCCAGAAAGGTCCGCTGTTTTTTCCGCCACCACCCAAAACGCCTCCCTCGGCAGCGGCCACGCCGGCCAATACCCTTGGTTCGCCGGTGGCGACGCCCGGCATCCCGCAGCCGCCCCCCGCCGCGCCTCCTACCTCGGCGCCGCGATGAGCCAGCCAACACCCTTCCCCGCGGCGGCGGCCACGGCGTTGCCAGGCGCACCCCAGTTGGCCTACCGGCAGGGCCGGCTGCACCTGGAAGATGCCAGCCTGGACGCGCTGGCCCGTGAACACGGCACGCCGCTGTTTGTGTACTCCAAAGCTGCCATGCTGGCCGCGCTGGCGGCCTATCAGCTGGGTTTTGCAGGGCGCGATGCGCAAATCTGCTATGCCATGAAGGCCAACTCCGCACTGGGCGTGCTGCAGGTGTTTGCACAGGCCGGTTGCGGTTTCGACATCGTCTCGGGCGGCGAACTGGAGCGCGTGCTGGCCGCAGGCGGCGATGTGCGCAAAGTGATTTTTTCGGGCGTCGGAAAAACCCGCGCGGAAATGCGGCAGGCGCTGTCAGCCGGTATCGGCTGCTTCAACGTCGAGAGCGAAGGCGAACTGGATGTGCTGTCGGAGGTGGCCCTGACCATGGATCAGGTAGCGCCGGTCAGCATCCGGGTCAATCCCAATGTGGACCCCAAGACCCATCCCTACATCTCAACCGGTCTGAAGGGCAGCAAGTTCGGCGTGGCGCACGAAGATGCCTTGCGCATCTACCGGCATGCGGCGTCGCTGCCCGGCCTGAAAGTCACTGGCATCGACTGCCATATCGGCTCGCAGATCACTGAGGCCACGCCCTACCTCGACGCGATGGACCGCATGCTGGACCTGGTCGGCACCATCGAAACTGCGGGAATCTCCATTGATCACATCGACTTTGGCGGCGGCCTTGGTATCAACTACAACCAGGATGCCCCGCCGGCTGCGGACGCCCTGTGGCAGATGTTGCTGGCCAAGCTGGACGCGCGCGGCTACGGCGGCAAAAAACTGATGGTCGAACCCGGCCGTTCGCTGATCGGAAACGCCGGCGTCTGCCTGACGGAGGTGCTTTACCTCAAGCCCGGTGAACAGAAAAACTTCTGCATCATCGATGCCGCCATGAACGACCTGCCACGCCCGGCCATGTACCAGGCCTTCCACGCCATCGTGCCGGTCGTGCCCTCGACGGGTACGCCGCAGACAACCTACGACGTGGTCGGCCCAGTCTGCGAAAGCGGTGACTGGATAGGCCGGGACCGCGCGCTGGCGGTGAAGGCCGGCGACTGCCTGGCGGTGTTGTCCGCGGGTGCCTATTGCATGAGCATGGCCAGCAACTACAACACGCGCGGCCGCGCCGCCGAGCTGCTGGTCGATGGTACCAAGGCCCATGTCATTCGACGCAGGGAAACCGCGGCAGACCAGATGCGTCAGGAACAACTGGTTTCCGTTTGAGCCCTGCCCGGCCCTGCATGCCAGGCCTCATTTCACTATCATTTTGATAGCTATTTGCGCACGACTGGCGTGGGCTGGAGGCGTTTTTTCTTCATGTATCCCCACAGGCGCCAGCCCAGCAGCACCGCGAGGATGGCGGCATAGACCGCCACTTCAGCGAAATCGTTCTTGCCCGAACGCATCCAGAAAAAGTGCAGCAGGCCCAGCCCGGCGATCAGGTAGACCAGCTTGTGCAACATCTGCCAGCGGCGCGCGCCCAGCTTTTTGATCGCGGCATTGAAAGAGGTCGCAGCCAGCGGCGTCAGCAGCAGGAAGGCCGAGAAACCCACCAGGATGAACGGCCGCTTGATGATGTCCTTGATGATCTCGGGTACATCAAAACCCATGTCGAACCAGCTATAGCTCAGCAGGTGGATCACCACATAGAAGTAGCTGAACAAACCCAGCATGCGTCGAAAGCGCGCCAGTGCCGGTGTGCCGCTGATCACCCTCAGGGGGGTGACCGCCAGAACGATGCACAGAAAACGCAGCGTCCAGTCGCCGGTCGCACGGATCAGGTACTCGGCCGGGTTCGCCCCCAGCACGTTGGCATTGCCCATCTGGGCCTGGACCACATTCCAGCCCAGCCACGCAAACGGCAGCAGGCACATCACAAAAAGGATGGGCTTTGCTGCAGCGTGCAGCAAGAGCTTCTGGCGCTGCATCATCAGCGGATCAGAAATTCTTTTTCAGGTCCATGCCGGCATACAGCTGTCCGACCTGCGCCTCATACCCGTTGAACATCAGCGTCTTGCGCTTCTTGGCAAACAGGCCGTCCTCCCCGATGCGGCGCTCGGTGGCCTGGCTCCAGCGCGGATGATCCACATTCGGGTTCACATTGGAATAAAAGCCGTACTCGTTGGCGGCCGCCTTGTTCCACGCGGTGCGCGGCTCCTTGTCGGTGAAGCGGATCCTGACAATGCTCTTGCCGCTCTTGAAACCATATTTCCACGGCACCACCAGGCGCACCGGCGCGCCGTTCTGGTTGGGCATCACCTCGCCATACATGCCGAACGCCAGCAGGGTCAGCGGGTTCATGGCTTCGTCCAGGCGCAAGGCTTCGACGTAGGGCCAGTCGAGCACGTTCGAACCGATAAAAGGCATGGTCTTGGGGTCGGCCTGGGTGATGAACTCGACGTATTTGGCATTGCCCAGCGGTTCGACCTTCTTGATCAGCTCGGCCATCGAATAGCCCACCCAGGGAATCACCATGGACCAGCCTTCGACACAACGCAGGCGGTAAATGCGTTCTTCCTGCGCGCTGAGCTTGATCAGGTCCTCGATGGCCCAGGTTTTGGGCTGCTTGACCAGGCCGTCAACCACCACGGTCCAGGGCTTGGTGAGCAGGGTGCCGGCATTTTTTGCCGGGTCGGCCTTGTCGGTGCCGAACTCATAGAAGTTGTTGTAGGTGGTAGCGTCTTTGTAGTCGGTGACCTTTTCCATGGTCGCCGCGCCGGCCACACCGGACTTGGCGCCAGGCAAGGCCGCCAGCTTGCCGGGTTTGGCCACGCCCTGGGCCAGTGCCTCGCGCCCGGCCCAACCGGCCAGGGCCGCACCGGCTGCCCCGCCGGCCATCAGCCGGAGCATGTCGCGTCGCTGTCTGTAGATGACCTCGGGTGTGATCTCGCTGGAAACCGGGTGAATGAATCCGCTGTTTTGGGTCTTGGTCAGCATCTTGTGTCCTTGTCGTCGTTTTGGTGAGGATTGACTGGTTAGTCTGGATACGCAGCCACTTCTTACAAGGATTCAAGACTTACAAGGTTCCGTAACTGTGCAGGCCGGACAGGAACATGTTGACACCCAGAAAGGCAAAGGTGGTGACAGCCAGTCCCACCAGCGCCCACCAGGACGCCACGGTGCCGCGCAGGCCCTTGACCAGGCGCATATGCAGCCAGGCGGCGTAATTGAGCCAGACGATCAGCGCCCAGGTTTCCTTGGGGTCCCAGCTCCAGTAGCCGCCCCAGGCTTCGGCCGCCCACAGCGCGCCCAACACCGTCGCGATGGTGAAGAAGGCAAAACCCACGGCAATTGCCTTGTACATCACGTCATCCAGCACCTCTGAGGACGGCAGGCGGGCCGCAATACGCTTGCGCCCCAGCAGGATGCCAGCGGCGATCAATCCGGAGACCAGCAGGTAACCAGCCCAGTAGTTGCCGCCACCGACATCAGCCGGGGACTTGCGGAAGACGATAGGCACAAAACACAGCACAACGCCCAGCATCCACAGCGGTGTAAGCTTGTACCAGCGGGTCTCTGCCGCCTGCTGTTTGATCAGGTAGGCCAGCGCCACCATGGCCGCCAACGCAAACATGCCGTAACCGATGAAGTTGGCCGGGACATGCAGCTTCATCCACCAGCTTTTGAGCGCTGGCACCAGTGGCTGGATTTCATGCGCCTCGCGCACCACCGTGTACCAGAGCAGAAAACCAACGGCAGCACTCACCACCAGCATCACAAACGCGCCCATGGCGCGGGTGTTGTACTGGGCTTCGAAGTAAAGGTAAAACGCGGCCGTCATCCAGCAGAACAGCACAAACACTTCGTACAGGTTGCTCACCGGGATGTGACCGACATCCGGGCCTATCAAGTAGCTTTCATACCAGCGCACCATGGTGCCGATCAGCGCCATGCCGACGGCCACCCAGGCAATCTTGCTTCCCAGTGACTCCAGCGTGTCACCCTGCTGGCGGCTGAACATGCCCAGCCAGTAAAACACTGTGCTCATGAAAAACAGCACGCTCATCCAGAGGATGGCCGACTGGCTGGACAAGAAGTACTTGAGCCAGAACACCTGCTCGGCGCGCGCCAGCTCGCCCTGGTAGGACACGATGCCGAGCAGGGAGAAGACGACCACCGCCCCCATCAGCACGCGCAGCGGCCGCCAGAACCAGCCCATTGCGATGGCGGCCGGAATGGTGCCCAGCAAAATGCCTTTTTCGTACACGTCCATGAAGCCCTGGTAACGCAGAAAGGCGAACAGGCCGCCGGCCAGCACCAGCGCTGCAAAAATCCAGTCGACGAGGCTGCGCCTGGCGAAGTAGCCTTCCTGCAGGCTGATGGTGGTCGCGTCGGTTCCGCGCGAACTCAGAGTCGTAGTGGTGGTGTTCATCGTGGCACCTGTAAAAGTTTGGTCTTGAGCATCTCGAATTCGCGGTCGACTTCCAGGGTTTGCCTGTTGGTCGACAAAGCCATGGTCGCCTGGCTGCCAGCCTCTGATTCTGGGCCCTTTTCGGCATCTGCGCAGGCGGGCGCCAGCCAGACCCACAGCCGTCGCTCGCGCACATACAGCATGGCGAAAATGCCGAGAATCAGCAGCGCGCACCCGAGGTAAACAATGTTCTTGCCCGGGGTGCGCGTGACCTGGAACACGCTGGCCTGGACCTGGGTGAAGTCCTTGAGCGCAAACGCCATGGGCGCAGGGTAATGGTGGGCATCGCTGAGCGACAACACCGCCTGCGCCATCCAAGCCTGGGTTCTGTCGTCTGCTGGCAGCGGCTGGAGCCCGTTTTGCTCGCGCGTGAGTTGCACGAGTTCGAACAGCACGCCGTTGAGAATGCGCACCAGCACATCGCCAGCGCGATTGCGCTCGACTTCCGGCACATTGGTCTCCATGAAATTCGAGATGGCCTGGAGCCCCGCGACCGGCCGGGGCTGGCCAGCAGCGACCAGCTGGTCGGTTCCGGCGAACAGCGCCAGCGCGCGCGAGGCAGAGGCCGCCAGTTGCTGGGCCAGGTCAGGGCGGTCAGCCGCGATAGCCTGGCGCACATAACGCTGGACGGCACGCTCGCGCTGCGCCGGATCCGCCAGCGCGCGACGCAAGCGCATGAAACCCTCCATGCTGGCCTGCTCGTCAGCCGGAATGCGCAGGTACTGGAAGGGCTCGGCTGGTGTTTCACGCACACCGAGCAGGAACAGCGCCGGGGTGGACTCGGCACTGTCCATCTTCACCGGCAGCATGTAGTTGTGGAACTCGCGCGCTTGGCCGGCTGCATCACGCAGCTTGTAAGTCAGGCTGGGGCCGACATTGCGCAATTCCTTTTGTTCTTTGGTCTTGTTGGCCGCGCCCATGCGCGCGGCTATGGACTGGCGCAGGTCGACCTTGCGCACGTCCGCACCCGACTCTCCGAGGTTGCCAGAGCCGCTGAAGTTTTCAACGTTGATGACACGCAGCGCGGTGTATTCCAGCGTCATTTTTTCAGCCCCATTGGTCAGGCTACTGGAACCGCCAATGGTGCCCTGGATTTCAAACGGCTTGCTGGAGGGCTGCGCGCCCACGGCCATGGGCACGGCCTTGAGGGTGACGCTGGAGCCGCCGTCGTCAAAACTCGACTGATAAATCTCGATGCCCTTGTGATGCGCTGGATGGTTGACCTCGACGCGGTGCGGAATCTTTTCACCGGTTTCGCGGTCGTGAATCACGATCTCGCTGGCAAACAGCTTGGGCATGCCAGTGGAGTAGTACTCGACGATGAATTTCTTGAGCTCTACCGAAAAAGGCAGGTCCTGCAGCAACACGCCGCCAGGCTGATTCAGGATGGCGGTGCTGGATTGCGTGCCTTCTGCCACCAGCAAATTGGCGCGGAAAGTCGGGTTGCGCTCGCTCAGCCGGTGCTGGGCCGGCACGTCGGCGATCAGGCCGCCGCCGGTGTAGATGGATTTGTCGTTGAGCCACATCTGGGCGCGCACCACCAGGTCGCCGTCGAGCAGACCTCCGACACACACCAGCACGATGGCGCCGTGCGCGGCGATGTAGCCGAGCTTGTTGGCGGCACCGGCCTTGGCCGCCACCATCCAGCCGCTGCCGCCGGGCGCGTCGCGTTGCTGCAGCTTGACCTTCCAGCCGCCCTGCACCAGGGTCTGGCCGATGCGGCGGGCTGCAGCCTCGGGTGCTTCTGCCAGCGCCTGCTCGGCCCGATGTCCGAAGGCCTTGAGGCTTTGCTCGCGGACGTTTTCCTTGAGCTGGCTCCAGTCGGCCAGGATCTTGGGCGTGTTGCGGGCGATACACAGCGAGGTGGACAGCACCAGAAACGCCAGGATCAGCATGAACCACCAGGCGCTGTAGACGGTGTTGAGGCTGACCGCGCGGAACACCTCGGCCCAGAACGGACCGAACTGGTTCACGTAGTTGGAAAGCGGTTCCTGCTGCTTGAGCACGGTCCCGATCACCGAGGCGATGCAGATGACCGTCAGCAAGGAAATGGAAAACCGCATCGACGACAGCAACTCAACGCTGGAGCGCAGGGCGTGGGAGCCGGACTTGAGCCGCAGGCCGTGGGTGGAAACTGTCATGAGTGTGGGGCAGTGGGCAGATTGAGCTGCAATAAAAAAAGGCGGGCCTTCATCGGGACCCGCCTTGGTATGGAGTGCAGAAGCCGGCCGGGGTTCACTGCAAACCGCCAAAAAAAGCCCTGCTTCTGCAAAAAGGCTCTTTCTGACGGCTGCGACCAAGCGCGGCTAGGGCTTTAACGCAAACCGGCGATGTAATCTGCAACCGCGCGGATCTCGCGGTCATTCAACTTGGCGGCGACCTGGTGCATCTGCAGGCTGTTATCGCGGCCACCGTCACGGAAACCGGTGAGTTGGGTCGCGGTGTATTCGGCGTGCTGGCCACTCAGGCGCGGGTACTGCGAAGGGATTCCGGCGCCCGTCGGGCTGTGGCAGCCGGCGCAGGCCGGGACCTGGCGGTCGGAAATACCGCCCCGGTAAATCCGCTCGCCCAGGGCAACCAGCGCTTTGTCCTTGGCAAACCCCGGCTTGACAGGTTTCGAGGCGACCCAATAGGAAATGTTGCGCATGTCGTCATCCGACAGCGCCGCAGCGAAGCCCTGCATGATGGGGTTTTTGCGCTTGCCGGACTTGTACTCCTGCAACTGCTTGACCAGGTACTCGGGATGCTGCTGCGCCAGTTTGGGGTTGGCGGCGATGGCCGAATTGCCATCAGCGGCATGGCAAGCCACACAGACTGCGGCAAAAGTCGCTGCGCCCTTCACAAGATCGGGTTTGGCGGCCTTGGCGGCCCCAGCCGCCTCGCCGGCTGCCATGGACAGCGCTGGCACAGCCAGCAAAGCGGCAAACAAACAGGTACGCAACGAAGTGGAAACTGGCTTCATATCGGGGGTGTAATAGTTGACTCTAAAGTGGACTGGGCAATCAGCGCGCCTCCAGCTGCATAAAAAGCCCCGTCGGGACAGCAACTTAACGCAAAACTACCTGATTTTACAATGGCTTGGGGGACAATCCCAAATATGAGCATATCTCCCCGATCCACCCCCATCAAAACGCAGAAGCCCAGCCACAAGCGTCCCACTCCCAAAGTGGCGGCGGCCAAAATGGCAGCGGCGCGGGCGGCCCAAGTGCCTCAGTCGGCCGAGGCGAAGATTGCCATGGGCTGGTTGCACACGGCCAAATTCCTGACCACCGCCCCCGAGCTCAAGCACCTGCCTGTGTACGAGTTTCCTGAAATTGCCTTTGTTGGGCGCTCCAATGCAGGAAAGTCAACCTGTATCAACACACTGACGCAGATCAACCGCCTGGCGTTTGCGTCCAAGACACCGGGCCGCACCCAAAGCATCAACCTGTTCTCGCTGGGCAAGCAGGGGGTGACCGATGCGGTGCTCGCCGATTTGCCGGGTTATGGTTACGCCGCCGTGCCCAAGGCGGCCAAGTACCGCTGGCAGCAGGTCATGGGCAACTACCTGCAAACACGCGACAACCTCAGGGGCGTGGTGCTGCTGTGTGATCCGCGCCACGGCCTGACCGAACTCGACGAGATCCTGCTCGACGTGATCCGCCCCCGAGTGGAAGAAGGCCTGAAGTTCCTGGTCCTGCTGACCAAGTCCGACAAGCTCAATAAAACCGAGGCGGCCAAGGCGCTGTCGATTGTGCGACTGCAGGCCGGCGGCGGCGATGTCAAACTGTTCTCGGCGCTAAAGCGCCAGGGCGTGGAGGAAGTGGCCCAACACCTGTGGCAGTGGGCGCATCCGCCCGCAGAAGGCGATGCGGCGGCAAAGCCTGCCGAGCCGCCCGACGCCGGGTAGGCCCCGGCGGGCCAGCCGCCTGCATTTTTAAGACTAAATCTGCCTCCAGCCCATGCCGGTTGGGCGTGAGCAGCTACTAAATGCATAGCAAAATGATCCAGACCCGCCTCCTGAACCTGCCCCACGGCATCACCCTGTCCTGCCGGCTGGCCGGCGACCCAGCCCGGCCGGTGCTGATGTTTCTGCATGGCTTCCCCGAAGCGGCCTTTGTCTGGGACGGCCTGCTCGAACACTTTGCCCGGCCGGAAAACGGCGGTTACCACTGTGTCGCCCCGAATTTGCGCGGCTTCGAGCAATCCAGCGCACCGGTCGACGCTGCAGCTTACCGCGCCAAACATCTGGTGCAGGACATCGCGGCACTGGTGCCGCAGGTGGCGCCTGGCGGGCAACTTGAAGCTCTGGTGGCCCACGACTGGGGCGGCGCCGTCGCCTGGAATGTCGCCGCAACCATGCCGCAGCTGATTAAAAAACTGGTGATCATCAACTCCCCGCACCCCGGCACGTTTTTGCGCGAGTTGCAGCACTCGCCGGCCCAGCAGGCCTGCAGTGCCTACATGAACTTTTTGATCCGCCCCGACGCGGAAGCGCTGCTGGCCGAAGACGACTTCCGCCGCCTCTGGCAGTTCCTGACAAATGGCAAAGACCCGCAGGCCAAGGGCGCGCCAGCCTGGCTCACCGACGAGGTCAAGGACCAGTACCGCGCGGTCTGGCGCGCCGGCCTGGTCGGCGGCTGCAACCTCTACCGCGCCTCGCCGCTGCGTCCGCCGCGCCCCGAAGATCCCGCCGCTGCCGCCGTGACGCTGCCGCCGGAGTTGCTGACGGTTGTTCTGCCAACGCTGGTGCTCTGGGCCATGGACGACATCGCCCTGCCGCCAGCACTGATAGCCGGGCTGCAAGCCTGGGTGCCGAAGCTGCAGTTGCAGGAGATCCCCGGGGCATCGCACTGGATCGTGCACGAGCAGCCGGCGCTGGTCGCCAGCGCGCTGCAGGAGTTTTTCAGCCAGGGTTGATACCGAATTAGCTCTCTTTTTGATAGCTACAGACGCACACTAGACGGGGGCTGGGACCGTAAAAACCCCTCAAACCGGGCTCAATAGATCGAAGGCTCGCCTTCAGGCCGGCTCTTGAAGCGTTTGTGCACCCAGTAGTACTGCGCCGGCATGGTGTTGATGTAGTTCTGCAGACGCGCATTCATCAGCGCCGTGTCGGCCACGAAGTCGGCCGAGGGCACATCGGTCCAGGCCGGCATCAGCTCGACCTCGTAACCAGTGGCGGTCAAACGCGTCACCACCGGGACCACCTTGGCACGGCCCAGTTTGGCAAACCGCGAGAGCGAGGGCACGGTGGCGGCGTCGATGCCGTAAAAAGGCACGAACACCGACTCCTCGGGGCCGAAGTTCATGTCGGGCAGCAAATACAACGGCTGGCCCGCGCGCAAGGCCTTGACGATGGGCTGCACCCCTTCGGCACGGCCGAACAGCCGCGCATTGCCAAAACGCCGGCGTCCGCGCAGGATCCAGCGGTCCAGCAGCTTGTTGGCCTGGTCGGTGTAAATTGTCGTGAAGGCGCGCGGCAACTGCTGCGTCAGCGCTGCCCAACCGGCATCCAGCCCGACAAAGTGCGGCGCAAACAGCACCACAGGCTGCTCGCCGTCCAGTTCGGCGACCGCGCCCTTGAGCTGCAGGCGCTGCCTGAGCTTGTCCGCATGGCCATGCCAGAGCCAGCTGCGGTCCAGCCAGGCCTGGGCAAAAAATACAAAGGTCTGCCGCGCCAGCTTGAGCCGCCCGGCTTCCGGGATCTCCGGAAAACACAGGCGCAAGTTGGTCTGCACGACGCGACGGCGAGGCGCTGCCAGAAAGTAAAGCAGCCAACCGAGCAAAACACCCATGCTGCGGATCACGGGCAGCGGCAAGGCTGCCGCTACCCGCATGAACACAATGCCGCTACGGATGAATACGTAACTGGCGAACTGGCGCAGGGCTCTCAAAAACCCTCCCCGTTCGCTTCCTGCTGGCGCGGTTGCTTGTAGCGCGCATAACCCCACAGATACTGGCCCGGCTGCGTCCGCACAATCGCCTCGATCGCCTGGTTGATCAGGGTCACCGCCGGCAGTAGATCGGTTTTGGACAGGCTGTCGAGCAGAGCCAGCGCTGGCCACACCTTCAGGAAATAACCGCGCCCGCCAGGCAGGCGTTCACAGCTGACTGGCAACACCACCGCGCCACTTTGGAGCGCCAACCGTGCAGCCAGGGTCATGGTGTAGGCAGGTTTACCAAAAAATGGCGCCCACACGCCCTGGCCATCGGGCGGCACCTGGTCGGTCAGCAGCGCCACCGCCTGGTTGTTTTTGAGCGTGCGAAACATCTGGCGGATGCCGCTGAGGCTGGCCGGCACCACGTTGAGGCCGGGCCGGCTGCGCGCCAGCAGTTCCAGTCTGGCCAGCCACGGCTTGCGTGCCGGTCGGTAAATCGCGGTGATCGGCCCACAGAGTTCGGCCAGCGCCTGCGGGCCAAGTTCAAAACTGCCGCAGTGCGGGCCAAAAAACACCACGCCCCGGCCGCGCTCAAAGGCTTCGGTGACGTGGCCCTGCCCTTCGATGCGCACATTGCCGAGGCAGGACTCGCCAGACGGGCGCATCCATAGTTTGGGCAATTCGGCGACAAAACGCCCGGCTTCGCCGATGGCTGGCCGCGCGGCTTCAAAGGGCAAGCCGGCCTGCGTCACATTGGCGCGAAATTCCCGCCGGTAGCCCGCGCTCAGCCACCAGACCAGCCAGCCCAGAGCGGCACCCAGTGCATGCAAGGCACCCAGCGGCCAATGCGAGAAGAACCGGAACAAAAGCATCATGAAAGCAGGCGCAGACAGCAGAAAAGGGGGATGGATATAATGCAGGCTGTCGCCGAGTTACTGAACAACTTGCAGGGCGACTTTAAACAAAACTGCTAAAGCGTTCGCCGAGGCACCCCAAGCCGGCAACGCGCCGACTAACTTCATGGAGTGTACGCAATGGCGAACGATTTTCTCTTTACTTCCGAATCCGTCTCCGAAGGCCATCCCGATAAGGTTGCCGACCAGATTTCCGACGCCATTCTCGACGCCATCTTCAAGCAGGACCCGCTGTCCCGCGTCGCTGCTGAAACCCTGACCAACACGGGCCTGGTGGTGCTGGCCGGCGAAATCACCACCAACGCGCATGTGGACTACATCCAGGTCGCGCGCGACACCATCAAGCGCATCGGCTACGACAACACCGAGTACGGCATCGACTACAAGGGCTGCGCCGTCATGGTCTGTTATGACAAGCAGTCCAACGACATCGCTCAGGGCGTGGATCACGCATCCGACGACCACCTGAACACCGGTGCCGGCGACCAGGGCCTGATGTTTGGCTACGCCTGCGACGAAACGCCCGAGTTGATGCCCGCACCGATTTATTACGCCCACCGGCTGGTTGAGCGCCAGGCCCAGTTGCGCAAGGACGGCCGCCTGCCTTTCCTGCGCCCGGATGCCAAGAGCCAGGTCACCATGCGTTATGTGGACGGCAAGCCGCACAGCATTGACACTGTGGTGCTATCGACCCAGCACAGCCCGGACCAGAGCGAAACCGCGCACAAGATGAAGGCGTCTTTTGTCGAGGCCATCATCGAGGAAATCATCAAGCCGGTGCTGCCCAAGGAATGGCTGAAAGACACCAAATACCTGATCAACCCCACCGGCCGCTTTGTCATCGGTGGCCCCCAAGGCGATTGCGGCCTGACCGGCCGCAAGATCATTGTGGACACCTACGGCGGCGCCTGCCCGCACGGCGGTGGTGCGTTCAGTGGGAAGGACCCCTCCAAGGTGGACCGCTCGGCGGCATACGCCGCTCGTTACGTCGCCAAAAATATTGTGGCTGCCGGCCTGGCCAGGCAGTGCCAGATCCAGGTCGCCTACGCCATTGGCGTGGCCCGGCCGATGAACGTCACGGTCTACACCGAAGGCACGGGCGTGATGTCCGACGAGAAACTCTCAGCCCTGGTCAACGAACATTTTGACCTGCGCCCGAAAGGCATCATCCAGATGCTGGACCTCCTGCGCCCGATCTACGAAAAGACCGCCGCCTACGGCCACTTCGGCCGCGACGAGCCGGAATTTACGTGGGAGAAGACCGATAAAGCTGCGGCCCTCAAGGCAGCAGCCGGCCTCAAATAAATATCGTCAATTGGCGCAGCGGCAAGCGACGGGTTTAGTTCGAGCCGGACAGCAAAAAGCCACCGCTCGCGGTGGCTTTTTGCTGTCCGGTTAACGCGTGAAGGGTGTTGACTCGATAAATTTGCCGCCACCTACGTCGGAGGGTTTGGCGTTCGGATCGGGTTTCGGCTGGGTCTTGTTCGTTCCTTCTTCACCAAATGTCTTGCTGGGGACCTTGTCTTTTTCGACCTCGTTCTCGTTGCTGTCACCGGGTTTGCCCAGTCCAATGCTTGCGTCACCCATGCTGCACTCCATTCATCTGTAGTAGTTTCAAGGCCAAGGATCAACTTGCAAAATCTGAAGGCTCACCAGACTCGCTCTTCTGCGACGGTTTGTCACTCTGGGGACTGGAGTTCACCAGGAAAGGCCAGGCGGAACGGACCGGGCCGACGCGCCCTCCCAGTGGCAAACGGGTGTCGCCCGGGGCTGGATAAGCAGTGCGCAGTCCAGACTGGTTGCCGGGCATGTCAATCACAAACTGGCTCATAAAGTCCTCAGCGGCGGGCAGGTTGCCCGAAAAGTCAATCTTGAATGGACTTTAGGGGCGCAATCAGGGCTCATATGTCAGACGCTGGCGAGTTTCTTGTAGGACAGACGGCGCCGGAACCCACGACCCACACCAAAACCTGCGAATCTGGCATCTGACGCCATTTTTTCTCCCGAACTTGAAACAGCCCCAAAACGGCCTTATGATTAGCACTCGATGGTATTGAGTGCTAACAACGCGCCAAACCAGCCCTTTTCAGGTACTTGCCTCCGCAAGCGCCCTTGAATTCCCTATCTGTTTCAAACAAGGAGCTCCCATGAAACTTCGTCCCCTGCACGACCGCGTGATCGTCAAACGTGTCGAAAACGAAACCAAAACCGCCTCCGGCATCGTGATTCCTGACAGCGCCGCCGAAAAGCCTGATCAGGGCGAAGTCCTGGCTGTTGGCCCTGGCAAGAAGAACGACAAGGGCGAAATCAGCGCCATGGCCGTCAAAGTTGGCGACCGCGTTTTGTTCGGCAAATACAGCGGCCAGACCGTCAAGGTCGACGGCGACGAATTGCTGGTGATGAAAGAAGACGACCTCTTCGCTGTTGTCGAGAAATAAAGCTACTGCGCGGCCGCCATGCGTCGTTGCTCCGTGCTCGCAATCCTCACGTACTTGAGTACGTTCCGGTTGCTGTGCGCGGTGCGCCCAGCCTGACAGCCGCTCGCTACGCTTTCTTTCCCAACAACGGTCCCGTAAACATTTTTTGAATATTCTGGAGAATTAACATGGCAGCAAAAGACGTCATTTTCGGCGGCGAAGCCCGCGCACGCATGGTCGAGGGTGTGAACATCCTGGCCAACGCAGTCAAGGTCACCCTGGGTCCTAAAGGCCGCAATGTGGTGCTGGAGCGCTCTTTCGGCGCCCCTACCGTGACCAAGGACGGTGTGTCCGTCGCCAAGGAAATCGAACTCAAGGACAAGCTGCAGAACATGGGCGCGCAGATGGTCAAGGAAGTTGCTTCCAAGACTTCTGACATCGCCGGTGACGGCACCACGACCGCTACCGTTCTGGCTCAAGCCATTGTTCGCGAAGGCATGAAATATGTCGCCGCCGGCATGAACCCGATGGATCTGAAGCGCGGCATCGACAAGGCCGTCACGGCCCTGGTCGAAGAGCTGAAAAAAGCTTCCAAGCCCACCACCACCAGCAAGGAAATTGCCCAGGTCGGTACCATTTCCGCCAACAGCGACGAAGAAGTCGGCAAGATCATCGCTGAAGCGATGGACAAAGTCGGCAAAGAAGGCGTTATCACCGTTGAAGATGGCAAGTCGCTGAACAGCGAACTCGACGTGGTTGAAGGCATGCAGTTTGACCGCGGTTACCTCTCGCCTTACTTCATCAACAACCCTGAAAAGCAGTCCGCTATTCTGGACAACCCGTTTGTTCTGCTCTACGACAAGAAGATCAGCAACATCCGTGACCTGCTGCCTACCTTGGAGCAAGTTGCCAAGTCCAGCCGTCCGCTGCTGATCATCTCGGAAGACGTCGAAGGCGAAGCCCTGGCGACGCTGGTGGTCAACACCATCCGCGGCATCCTGAAGGTTGTGGCTGTGAAGGCCCCTGGTTTCGGCGACCGCCGCAAAGCCATGCTGGAAGACATCGCCACCCTGACCGGCGGCAAGGTCATTGCTGAAGAAGTGGGTCTGACACTCGAAAAAGTGACACTGGCTGACCTCGGCCAGGCCAAGCGCATCGAAGTGGGCAAGGAAAACACCATCATCATCGACGGCGCCGGCGCGGCTGCTGACATCGAAGCCCGCGTCAAGCAGGTTCGTGTCCAGATCGAAGAAGCGACCAGCGACTACGACCGTGAAAAACTGCAAGAGCGCGTGGCCAAGCTGGCTGGCGGTGTTGCCGTGATCAAGGTTGGCGCTGCCACCGAAGTCGAAATGAAAGAGAAAAAAGCCCGCGTGGAAGACGCCCTGCACGCTACCCGCGCTGCTGTGGAAGAAGGCATTGTGGCTGGTGGCGGCGTGGCCCTGCTCCGCGCCAAGCAGTCTGCTGGCACCATCAAGGGTGACAACGCTGACCAGGACGCCGGCATCAAGCTGATCCTGCGCGCCATCGAAGAGCCGCTGCGCATCATCGTCGCCAATGCTGGCGAAGAGCCAAGCGTGGTGGTCAATGCGGTGCTGGCCGGCAAAGGCAACTACGGCTACAACGCCCAGAACGGTACCTATGGCGACATGATCGACATGGGTATCCTGGACCCCACCAAAGTGACCCGCACTGCACTGCAAAACGCAGCGTCCGTGTCCTCGCTGATGCTGACGACCGAGTGCATGGTTGCCGAGGCTCCGAAAGACGAGTCCGGCGCTGGCGGCCCCGGCGGCATGGGTGGCGGTATGGGTGACATGGGCGGCATGGGCGGCATGGGCATGTAAAGGTCCTTGCCTGAGGGCTGATCGGCGGGGTCTTGCCGTACCTCTGGTACTGTCTGCGACCCCGCGCCTTGCGCTGAGCCCTCATGCTGCGTCCGGCGGCTGAAAGGCTCCCGACCAAAAAACAAAAAAACCCGCAGGGCTCGCGCCCTGCGGGTTTTTTCATGCGCGCTCGAATTAGTCGGAGCTGTCGCCTCGCCGCGCTGGACCCACCTGTTTTCTGTTCCTCAGGAGTGTGCAGGGCCACTTCCCGCAGCTTGATAGGTGCGGGCCCGCAGGGATGGTTAGCGCAGGCGCTGCAGCAAGCCCGTCGTCGATCCGTCGAGTGCGGCGGCATCGCCCGAAGCCAGCCGGCTCTCCAAGTCTTTGGCAAGCACCTTGCCCAGTTCCACCCCCCACTGGTCAAAACTGTTGATGCCCCAGATCGCACCGCTGACAAACACTCGGTGCTCCTGCAGCGCGATCAGGGCGCCCAGGCTGGCCGGGGTCAGTGTCTCGAGGAGCAGGAAGGTACTCGGACGGTTGCCGGGGAAGTGCTTGTGCCCGCCCCCATCGGTTTTTCCCTGCATCAGGGCCTGGGCCTGGGCCAGGGCATTGGCCAGCAATTTATCGTTGTGCCCCGGCAAACTGCGCGCGACCCGCTTGACGGCAACCAACTCGACCGGAACGACTTCGGTGCCCTGGTGCAGCATCTGGAAATAGGCATGCTGGCCGTTGGTGCCAGGTTCACCCCAGAGCACTGGCGCTGTCGCGAACGGCAGGGCGTTCCCCTCCAGATCGACACGTTTGCCGTTGCTCTCCATCTCGAGCTGCTGCAAGTAAGCCGGCAGGCGGCGCAAGGCGCTGCTGTAGGGTGCAATGCTGCGGCTGGTGAAACCGTGAAAGTTGCGGTACCAGACATCGAGCAGGCCCAGGCGCACCGGCAGGTTGTGCGCCAGCGGCGCGCTGCGGAAGTGCTCGTCCATCGCATGGGCGCCCGCCAGCAAATCCCTGAAGCCCTGCGCCCCAATCGCGATCGCCAGCGGCAAGCCAATCGCCGACCACAGCGAATAGCGCCCGCCCACCCAGTCCCAGAAGCCGAAGGTGGTGCTGATGCCGAAGTCATTTGCCGCCGTCACATTGGTCGTCAGCGCGGCGAAGTGGCGTGCGATGTCGGTGCCGCCCTGCGCCTCGAACCAGCGTTTCGCCGAAGCGGCGTTGGTCATGGTTTCGGTGGTGGTGAAGGTTTTGGAGGCGACCAGGAACAATGTGTTCTGCGGTTTGACCTGCGCCAGCACGGTGGCCAGTTCCTGGCCGTCGATGTTGGAGACGAAATGCAGGCGCTTGCCCGGCAGGCGGAATTCATCCAGCGCCAGCGCCGCCATCTGCGGTCCGAGGTCAGAGCCGCCGATGCCCATGTTGACAATGTCGGTGATGGCACCGTCGCTGCGCACCTGTTCCGCATAGGCGAGCATGGCGTCCAGCGTCTGATGCACCTGGGCAAGTTCGTTTGCTATGCTTTCAGGAGCTGCTTGCGCCCGTCCGACAAGGGCCGGGGCCGGATCTCGCAGTAAAAAATGCATCACCGCACGGTTTTCGGTGGCATTGATCTTTTCACCTGAGAACATCGCGGCCCTGCGCTCTTCAAGGCCGGACTGTCGCGCCAGATCCAGCAGCAGGCTCTGCGTTTGCGCATCGATCAGGTTTTTTGACAGGTCGGCGAATACATGCGGTGCGTCTTGGCTGAAGTCCGCAAAACGTTGCGGATGGGCGGCAAAGGCCTCGCGCAGGTCAAAGCTCTTGCCAGCTTTCGCATGGTGCGCCTGCAACGCTGCCCATGCGGGCGTTCGGTCGCAGCGGAGTCCCAGGGCCCCCACGCTTGCCGCCTCGTGGGTTGCACTGCCCCCGGTGGGGGCTGAACTTGCTCGGGGCGGCCCGTCGCTGCGTTCGGCGTTCATGCAGCCAGCATCAGCTTTTCAAGCTTGACCGCGTCTGCGGCAAAGGCGCGTATGCCCTCGGCGAGTTTTTCGGTGGCCATGGCGTCTTCGTTGAGGGCGTAGCGGAAGGTCACCTCGTCGAAGTTGACGGCTGGCAAGTCCAGCGCTTGGGCAGCTTTGGCATCGAGTGTCGGTTGCAGCGGCGCGTCGCTGGCGGCCAACTGGGCCAGCAGTTCGGGGCTGATGGTCAGCAGGTCGCAACCGGCCAGCGCGGTGATCTGGCCGGCGTTGCGAAAGCTCGCGCCCATGACCTCGGTGGCGATACCGAAATGTTTGTAATGGTTGTAGATCTCGCGCACCGACTGCACGCCGGGGTCGTTGGCGCCAGCTTTGGCAGCCTCGTCCCAGGCGGCGCCGACCGATTTTTTGTACCAGTCATAAATGCGCCCGACAAAAGGCGAGATCAGTTGCACTTTGGCCTGGCCGCAGGCCACCGCCTGGCAGAAGGAAAACAGCAGGGTCAGATTGGTGTGGATGCCGCGGTCCTCGAGCCGGCGTGCCGCCTCGATGCCTTCCCAGGTGGCCGCAACCTTGATCAGCACACGGTCAATGTGAATGCCTTCGGCCTCGTACAGCTCGATGATGCGCTCACCACGGGTGAAGGTGGCGTTGCTGTCAAAGCTCAGGCGCGCATCAACCTCGGTCGAGACGCGGCCCGGGATGATGGACAGGATTTCGCAGCCGAAACGCACCAGCAGGCGGTCCATGGTTTCGTCGAGCGCCCGACCGCGGAATTTGCCCATGGTCTCGACCAGCAGCGGCTGGTACTCTGGCTTTTGCACCGCCTTGAGGATCAGCGAGGGGTTGGTGGTCGCGTCTTGCGGCTTGAATGCGTCGAGTTGCTTGAAGTCGCCCGTATCGGCAACAACAGTGGTGAATTGCTTAAGGGCTTCGAGTTGGTTCATGCGTCTGATTATCAGCGCTAAGCCATGTAAGCCAATGGCAGCAAATGCTGTTTCTGGTTACGAAACTTGCACGACTGACACGCCATGATCGGCCAAGGTCAATCCTACGGATGAGCCGACGCTCAGCACATGCGCCAAGTCCGGCGAGACAACAAAAATCGCGCCCAGCTCAGTCTCAAAGGTGTACTCGTAGTTACTGCCGAGATAAGCCAACTTGCCCAGGCGAGCCGACAGTCCGGTGCCAGGCGCACCAATGTTCCAGGCTTCGGGCCGAACCGCCACTTTTACCGGGCCTTCATGCACGCGCTGGCGGGGAGTAATGCTCAACGGACCAAGGGCAACCACCCCGATGGCGTTGGCCTGCGCGGGGAACAGCATGGCCTCACCCATGAAGCCCGCGACAAACTCGCTGGTGGGGTATTCGTACAGCTCCTGCGGCGTACCAGCTTGGGCAATCACGCCGTGATCCATCACGATAATTTGATCGCTCACGGCCAAGGCTTCGCTCTGATCGTGGGTCACGTAAGCCACTGTCAGGCCCAGGCGCTGCTGGAGCGTGCGAATTTCCTCGCGCATTTCGCGCCGCAAGCGTGCGTCCAGATTGGACAGCGGCTCGTCGAACAGCAGCACATCAGGCTCCAACACCAGTGCACGCGCAAGCGCTACACGCTGCTGCTGCCCACCAGACAATTCGCTGGGCAAGCGGTCGTCATAGCCAACCAAACCCACATTTTTCATGGCTTCAAGTGCACGGGCTTTGGCGACAGGTTTGGCAATGCCCGACATCTTCAGGCCATAGGTCACGTTTTCTATCACATTCATGTGCGGGAACAGCGCGTAGCTCTGAAACATCATGCTGACATTGCGTGGTGCTGGCCCAAGGGATGTGACGTCTTGACCGCCCATGATGATGCGGCCAGACGTCGGCGACTCCAAACCTGCAATCATGCGCAGGGTCGTGGTTTTACCGCAGCCAGATGGCCCGAGAATAGTAGTCAGGGTGCCTTGTTGGATGACAAAGCTGATGCCCTTGACGGCCAGCGGCGCGTCGGCGTCAGTGCCGTAGCGCTTGGTGATGTTGTGAAACTCAATGCCATTGTTCATTTGTAAATACCCATGCTGAAGTCAGTGGGTCAACTGCGCTTTAGCCGCCACCCTGCGTCTACCCAGCTTGCGTTCGCCTACGAAGTATTGAATTAACGTCGTCGCGATTGACATCAAGATAATCAACACCGTGCAGTAAGCCAAAGCAACGCCATAGTCACCGTTGCCGACGCGGCCAATGATGTAAGTCGTTGCCAGCTCGTTCTCCGCCGTGACAAGAAAAATTACTGCACTGACGGTGGTGATAGCACGCACAAAGCTGTACACCAGCGCCGCCACAAGGGCAGGTTTGAGCAAAGGCAACACCACATAGCGCAGTGTTTGCACGCTTCCAGCGCGCAGCATCATGGACGCTTCATCGAGTGACCTGTCGAGCTGCTTGAACGCCGCCGTCCCCGCACGTACCCCGACGGGCAGATTGCGAAACATAAAACACAGCACAATGATGAGCGCCGTTCCCGTGAGCTCAAATGGCGGCACGTTAAAGGCCATGATGTAGCTGATACCCAGCACGGTGCCAGGAATTGCAAAAGCCAGCAACGCAGCGAATTCAAACGCGCTTTGCCCCTTGAACTGGGTTCGCGCCAGCAGCCAGGCAATCAGCAAGCCGGCAGTCGCAGTCATGGGCGCCGAAATGGCCGCAAGCTTGAAGGTAGTGAAAAATGAATTCCAGGCCGTACCCGCCCACACGATGCCGAACTCCCCCCACTCCAGGGCAAACGTGGTACGAAAGTGATTCAAGGTAAAGCTATAGTCACGGCCCCAAGTCTGCACAAAGCCGCCAGCAAAGGCAAAGGCATACACTACCAGCGTAAAGGACATCCACGGCAACGCCACGCCATGGACAATGCGGTGAACCACGGGCGGCAGCGACATGGCGATGCCTGCATCCCCCTTACCACTGACGGTGGTGTAGCTTTTTTTACCAAGCAAGCCTCGTTGAACAGCAAATACGGTGAGCGCAAAAAAAGTCAGTATCCACGCCAGTGACGCAGCGCGGCCCTGATCATATTGGGCGCCCACGATAGCAAAAAATATCTCGGTACTCAGCACTGCGAACTGGCCGCCCACCACAATCGGATTACCGAAATCAGCCATGCTCTCGATGAATCCCACCAGGAACGCGTTAGCAAGCCCGGGCTTGAGCAATGGCAGCGTTACCGTGAAAAAGGTTTGGTTGGGAGTTGCCTTTAATGTCTGGGCTGCTTCTTCAAGGCTGGGCGCAATGCCCTGCACCACACCGCGCATGATCATGAACGCAATTGGCGTGAAGGCAAAGGTTTGCGCAACCCAGACACCGAACCAGCCGTAAAACCAGCGGGATGGCTCAATGCCAAACGCGTACTCCAGAAACTGGTTCACTACC